>JBILNT010000072.1:0-15611 GCA_044374875.1 Rubrivivax sp. | reverse complement strand
GTGGCCTTCGAGGGCGCCAAGGACATCTCCGCCGAGGCCATGGCCACGCCGCGCGCCACCGACGGCAAGAAGCACCTGGTGACGAACCAGGCCTGCTTCGGCTGCACCATCGCCTGCGGCCGCATCAGCAAGATGGACAAGGGCCACTTCACGGTCGAGAACAAGCCGCAGTACTGGGGCGCCTCCGGCGGCCTGGAGTACGAGGCGGCCTGGGCCCTGGGTGCGGCCAACGGCGTCAATGACCTGGAAGCGCTGCAGTACGCCAACCTGCTGTGCAACGAACAGGGCATGGACCCCATCAGCTTCGGCGCGACCATCGGCGCCGTGATGGAGCTCTACCAGATGGGCGTGCTGACGACCGAGCAGCTCGGCATCGAGGCGCCCTTCGGCTCGGCGCGCGCGCTGGCCTACTTCGCCGAGATCACCGCCAACGGCGAAGGCTTCGGCAAGGAGATCGGCCAGGGCAGCAAGCGCCTGACCGCGAAGTACGGCCACCCTGAGCTGAGCATGAGCGTCAAGGGCCAGGAGTTCCCGGCCTACGACTCGCGCGGCATCCAGGGCATGGGCCTGACCTACGCCACCAGCAACCGCGGCGCCTGCCACCTGCGCAGCTACACCGTGGCCTCGGAGGTGCTCGGCATCCCGGTCAAGACCGACCCGCTGGTCGCCGACGGCAAGCCCGAGCTGGTGATGGCGTTCCAGGACGCCACCGCGGCCTTCGACTCTGCCGGCGTGTGCATCTTCACCAGCTTCGCCTGGACGCTGGCCGACGTGCAGCCGCAGGTCGCGGCCGCCTGCGGCGAAGAGTTCACGATGGAGAAGATGAACGAGATCGGCGAGCGCATCTGGAACATGGAGCGCGACTTCAACAACCGCGCCGGCTTCACCGCCGCCGACGACACGCTGCCCAAGCGCCTGCTGACCGAGGCGGCCAAGACCGGCCCGGCCAAGGGCCTGACGAGCAAGCTGCCCGAGATGCTGCCGAAGTACTACGAGGTGCGCGGCTGGAATCCGGACGGCACGCTCAAGGCCGAGACGCGCGAGCGCCTGGGCCTGTGACCTGACGCCCGACCTGGCACCGGCAGTGCTTCACCCGAGGCGCTGCCGGCCTCCCGGCGAAGCCGGTTGCGCGGCGGCCCCCGGGCCCCGCCCAACCGGCTTGTTTCCATCCAGCTCCCGAGAAACGCCATGAGACACATCATCCTCGGCGCCGGCCCGGCCGGCGTCATCGCCGCCGAGACCATCCGCAAGCACGCGCCGAACGACGAGATCACGATCGTCGGCGACGAACCCGAGGCGCCCTACTCGCGCATGGCGATCCCCTACATGCTGATCGGCAACGTCGGCGAGGAAGGCACGCACCTGCGGCACGGGGTTGGCCACTTCGAGAAGCTGCGAATCGGGCTGCGCCAGGGCCGCGGGAAGTCGGTCGACACGCAGGCGCGCACGGTCACTCTCGACGACGGCGCCGCCCTGCCCTTCGACCGCCTGCTGATCGCCACCGGCTCCAAGCCGATGCGCGCGCCGATCCCGGGCATCGACACCGCCGGCGTGCATCCGTGCTGGACCCTGAAGGATGCGCGCGCCATCATGCAACTGGCCGTACCCGGTGCGCGCGTGCTGCAGATGGGCGCCGGCTTCATCGGCTGCATCATCATGGAAGCGCTGGCCATGCGCGGCGTGCAGCTGACGGTTGTCGAGATGGGCGACCGGATGGTGCCGCGCATGATGGGCCCGACCGCCGGCGGGATGATCCGCGACTGGTGCGAGAAGAAGGGTGTGCGCGTGTTCACCGGCACCAAGGTCGAGGCCATCGAGCAGCATGCACCGCTGCGGGCGCGGCTGTCGAACGGGCACTGGCAGGAAGCCGACCTGATCATCAGTGCCACCGGCGTGAAGCCCAACGTCGCCTTCCTCGAGAACTCGGGGATCATGTGCCTGCAGGGCGTGCTGACCGACGAGCACCTGCAGACCAACGTGCCCGGCATCTACGCTGCAGGCGACTGCGCCGAGGCGCTGGACATGATGACGGGCAAGACGCTTGTCAGCGCCATCCAGCCCAATGCCGCAGATCAGGCGCGTGTGGCCGCGCTCAACATGGTTGGGCAGCACACGGTGCTGCGCGGCGTCACCCAGATCAACGTGCTCGACACGCTGGGGCTGATCTCGGCGAGCTTCGGTGCCTGGGATGGCGTCCCCGGCGGCGAGCATGTCGAGATGACCGACCGCGAGGCCGGCAAGCACCTGAGCCTGCAGTTCGGCGGCGACCGGCTGGTGGGATGCAACGCGATCGGCTGGACGGAACACGTGGGCGCGATGCGGGGGCTGGTCGAGGGCCAGGTGCCGCTGGGCGAGTGGAAGGACAAGCTCAAGCACGACCCGACCCTGCTGATGAAGGCCTACCTCGCGCGCGCGCAGGCGCAGGATGTCCATGCGCTGGTGAAGTCCTGAGCGCAGAGGCAACATCGCCGCCCATGCGAATCACGTTCAAGCTCTACGCCGGCCTGGGTGAATACCTGCCGGCCGACCGCCGGCAGGGCAACGAAGTGCAGCTCGACGTGCCCGAAGGCTCCACCATCCTGCAGGTGATCGAGCCCTACAACCTGCCGATGAAGCTCGTGCACCTGGTGCTCGTCAACGGGCACTTCATCGCGCCAGAGCATCGCGGCATGCACGCGCTGGTCGAGGGCGACGTGCTGGCGATCTGGCCGCCGATCGCCGGTGGCTAGCGCGCACCGCCAGCAGGCCGCCCTGCGCGACGGCCTGCGATCATGAGGAAGACCTTCCCGGACACGTTCGAACGTGACCAGGGCTGCACCGAGACCGAGTGGCTGCGCTGGCTGCCGGAAGCGGTGCACGGGCACGCGCTGCAGCGGCCAGCGCCCGACGTCGCCACCGTGACGGTGGGCGCGGGCCGGCTGACACTGCGCTGGCGCGAACTGCCGCCGCGGCAGATCGCGCTGATCCGCCTGCCGCGCATGCAGGTCGACTATCGCTTCGAGGGGGTCGAGCCGGTGGATCGCGACGAGTTCATGCGCGTCTTCGACCTGCACATCCAGCGCGGCGGCGGCTGAGGGCCGCCGCGGCAGCCTGGGCGGCCGAGCCGCCGGCATGCACTAAAGTCATCGCTCGATGAAGTCGCGCGACGTCCACCTCCAGTACCGGTTCGAGCCCGCCGGCCAGCGCGGGGCCGATGTCGACAACCCGCTGTTCGAGCTGCTGTCGGCGTTGGCGGCGCACGGCTCGATACAGCACGCCGCCGCCGCCAGTGGCCGCTCCTACCGCCACGTCTGGGGCGAGCTCCGTCACTGGGAGCATGTCCTGGGCGAATCCCTGGTGGTCTGGGGGCGCGGGCAGCCCGCGCGGCTGACACCTTTCGCCGAACGACTCCTGTGGGCCGAGGCGCGCGCCAGGGCGCGCATGGCACCGCACATCGAGGCCTTGCGCGCCGAACTCGAGCGCGTGCTGGCCGAGGCGCTGGACGGCAGCCAGCAGGTGCTGCGCATCGAGGCCAGCCACGACTCGGCGCTGCCGCTGCTGCGCGAGGTGGCGGCGGCCCGCCACAACCTCCACGTCGAGCTGCGCTTCGCCGGGAGCATCGATGCGCTGCGTTCGCTGGCCGAAGGGCGCTGCCTCGTCGCCGGCTTCCACGTGCCGGTACTCGGCGACGACCGCCACCCCTATGCCCGCGTGCTCAAGCCCCTGCTCAAGCCCGGGCGGCACAAGCTGATCGCGTGTACGCGTCGCGCCCAGGGGCTGCTGGTGGCGCCCGGCAACCCGCTGGGCATCGTCGCCCTGGCCGATCTCGTCGCCCGGGGCTGCCGCTTCATGGCACGTCAGGAGGGCTCGGGCACGCGCATCCTGACCGAACTCCTGCTGGAGCGCGCCGGGCTCGACCGCAGCGCGCTGCCGAACGTCGGCACCGAAGACAGCCACGTCGCTGTCGCCGCGGCGGTGGCCAGCGGGGCGGCCGATGCCGGGATCGGCATCGCCGCCGCCGCCGCGCAGTTCGGCCTCGAGTTCGTGCCGCTGGTCGAGGAGGACTACTTCCTCGTCTGCCTGGCCGATGCACTGGACCAGCCTGCGGTCACGGCGCTGCGCCAGACGCTGCACGACGAGGCCTGGGCCGACCGCCTGGCCACCCTGCCCGGCTATGCGCCCGCAGAACGTTCGGGAGAGGTCCTGGCGCTCACGCGCGCCTTGCCCTGGTGGGTGTTCCGCAAGCCGAAGGTCGGCGTGGCGGCTGATCAGCGCCCCGCGGTCGGCAGCGCCGAGGTCTACCCCGCGGGCCCGCCCGCGCCCGATCCACCACTGCTTCCATGAACGACGACCAGCTGCTGCGCTACTCCCGCCACATCCTTCTCGACGAGATCGGCATCGAGGGGCAGCAGCGCATCCTCGACGGTCACGCGCTGGTCATCGGTGCCGGCGGCCTGGGCTCGCCGGTCGCGCTCTACCTCGGTTCGGCCGGCGTGGGCCGGATCACGATCGTCGACCACGACAGCGTCGACGTCACCAACCTGCAGCGCCAGATCGCGCACGACCTGACCCGCGTCGGCCAGCCCAAGGCGCTGTCGGCACGGCAGACCATCGCGCGCATCAACCCCGATGCCCGCGTCCAGGCCATCGTGCAGCGCGCCGACGAAGCCCTGCTCGACCGGCTGGTGGCCGATGCCGACGTGGTGCTCGACTGCACCGACAACTTCCGCACCCGCCACGCCGTCAACGCGGCCTGCGTGCGCCACCGGCGGCCGCTGGTGTCGGGCGCGGCGATCGGCTTCGACGGCCAGGTCTCGGTCTACGACACGCGCCAGCCGGATGCGCCCTGCTACGGTTGCCTGTTCCCGCCCGGCACCGCCTTCGAGGAGGTGGCCTGCGCGACGATGGGCGTCTTCGCACCCCTGGTGGGCATCATCGGCAGCATCCAGGCTGCCGAGGCGCTCAAGCTGCTGGCGCGCACCGGAACACCGCTGGCCGGACGCCTGCTGATGCTCGACGGCCGCAGCATGTCGTGGGACCAGATCCGCATCGCCCGGCAGGCGGCCTGCCCGGTGTGCGGCACGCGCCACGCGGCTTGACCGCGCTCCGACACCTCGCCGATCAGCGGTCGGCGTAGCGCGACTCGAGCCAGCCCAACAGCGTGCGCACTGCCTGCGCCTCGCCGCCCACCGGGCGGCCGGGGCGGGCCGCGTCGTTCCAGGCGAACAGGTCGAGGTGCAGCCAGTCGAGCCCGGCGGGCACGAAGTCGTCGAGGAACAGCGCCGCGGTGATCGCGCCGGCCATCGGACCGCGCCCGGTGTTGACGATGTCGGCGATGTCGCTCTCGATGCGCCCGTGATAGTCACGCCACAGCGGCATGTGCCACACGGGGTCGTGCGCAGCCAGCCCGCGGTCGACGAGGTCGCGCGCCATCGCCATGTCGCGGCAGAACAGCGCCGGCAGCTGCGGCCCCAGCGCCACGCGCGCGGCGCCGGTCAGCGTCGCGAGGTCGACGAGCAGGTCGGGCTTGCCCTCGACGCCGTAGGCCATCGCGTCGCACAGCACCACGCGCCCCTCGGCGTCGGTGTTGCCGATCTCGATGTGCAGCCCGGCACGGGTGCGGATCACGTCGCCGGGCCGGTAGGCGTTGCCCGAGATCGCGTTCTCCACCGCCGGGATCAGCAACTGCAGGCGCACCGGCAGGCCCAGGGTCATGACGAGGCGCGCCAGCCCGATGGCATTGGCCGCGCCGCCCATGTCCTTCTTCATCAGCAGCATGCCGTCGGCCGGCTTGATGTCCAGGCCACCGCTGTCGAAGCACACGCCCTTGCCCACCAGCACCAGCTTCGGGTGCTTCGGCTTGCCACAGTTCAGCTCGATCAGGCGCGGTTCGCGCGCGGCTGCCCGGCCGACGGCGTGAATCGCGGGAAACCCCGCCTTCAGCAGAGAGTCGCCCACCACCTCGCGAAAACGTGCGCCGTGCGCCTTGGCCAGGGCGCGCACCACGTCCGACAGGTGCGCCGGCCCCATGTCCTCGGCCGGGGTGTTGACCAGGTCGCGCACCTGGGCAATGGCCTCGGCCAGCGCCTGGCCGCGACGCGCGCCGGCGCTCGGCGCCAGCATCAGCGTGGCCGGCTCGCGCCGGGGCGCCTTGTAGCGCGAGAACACGTAGCCGCCAAGCTGCCAGGACAGGGCTGCGGCCTCGTCGTCGAGCTCGAGGCCGCGCTCGGCGAGGCGGTAGCGCCCGGACGGCAGCGCCTTGGGCAGCGCCGCCAGTGCCCAGGGGTGCGCGGCGCCGCGGACGCCGGCCCACACTTCCGCCAGCCGGCCGTCGGGGCCGGCCACCAGCGCGTGGGTGTCCGGCGCGCCGTCGAAGCCCACCGCCTGCAGCCACTGCCGCGTGGCCGGTTCGGCGGCGGACAGTCTTTCGACGAGGCGCGAGCGCTCGACGAGGTGGATCGGGACGGCGTCGGGGGCGGGCTTGCGCAGCTGCAGGGTCATGGCGGTTGAACGGGTCGTGAAGACCCGATTGTCGCCAAGCGCCGTGCCCCCGCTAGGTGAACAGCAAAGCCACCAGCCCCAGACTCACCACCGGGAAGAAGAGCATCAGCACCACGCGGATCACGTCCCAGGCCAGGAATGCGAAGACGCCCTTGTAGGTCTCGCCCATCGGCACGTCCTTGGCCAGGTTGTTTACCACGTACACGTTCAGCCCGACCGGCGGCGCGACCAGGCCGATGCCCACCGTCATCAGCACCAGGATGCCGAACCAGATCGCCTTGTCCTGAGCGCCCAGCCCCCACAGGTCCAGGCCCATGATGGTCGGGAAGATCACCGGGATGGTCAGCAGCAGCATCGACAGCTCGTCCATCACGCAGCCGAGCACGACGTAGAACACCAGCACGCTGGCCACGATCACGAGTGGCGGCACCTGCAGGTGGCCGACCCAGTCGGCCAGCGCGGCCGGCATGCCGGTGAGCGCCAGCGAGGCATTGATCATGTCGGCGCCGAGGAAGATCATGAACACCATCGCGCTGGTCTCGGCGGTGCCGAGGAAGCTGCGCCGGATGCCGTCGAGCGTGAGTTCGCGCTGGGCGACGCCGGCGACGAAGGTGGCCACCGCGCCCACCGCGGCGCCTTCGGTGGGCGAGAAGATGCCCCCGTAGATGCCGCCGAAGACGATGATGAAGATGAGCACGATGGGCCAGATGCCCGCAAGCGCGCGCAGACGCCCGGACCACGGCAGCGACTCGGTCGGAGGCGCAAGGTCGGGACGCCGGCGGCAGACCAGGCCGATGACGGCCACGTAGCCCAGCATCGCCAGGATGCCCGGCACCATCGCCGCGGCGAACAGCTTGGCGATGTTCTGCTCGGTCAGGATGGCGTACACGACCAGCGGCACCGAGGGCGGGATCAGGATGCCCAGCGTGCCGCCCACGGCGAGCGACGAGGTCGACAACCGCCCGGAATAGCCGTGCGAGCGCATCTCCGGATAGGCCACCTGCGTGATGGTG
Source organism: Rubrivivax sp. (assembly GCA_044374875.1). Classification (GTDB taxonomy): domain Bacteria; phylum Pseudomonadota; class Gammaproteobacteria; order Burkholderiales; family Burkholderiaceae_C; genus Rubrivivax. Next base: position 8,118 of record JBILNT010000072.1, on the reverse strand, counting down.
GCCGAGGTGGCGACCGAGGAGCCGCACACCGCACCGAAGGCGCCCGCCGACAGGACGGACGCCATCGCCAGGCCGCCGCGGATGTGGCCGACCAGCGCCGCCGCGGCGCGGAACAGCGCACGGCTGAGCCCGCCCTGGGTGGCGAACTGCCCCATCAGCAGGAACAGCGGGATCACGCTGAGGTCGTAGACCGTCAGCCGCGCGACCGCGCTGCCCTTGAGCTGGTTCAGCAGCGCCGGCTCGCTGGTCATCGCCCAGTAGCCCAGCGCGCCGGGGATGAACATCGCCGCCGCGATGGGCACGCGCACGACCATCAGCAGCAGCATGCCGCCGAACATCACCAGGCCGATCATCGGCGCGCTCATCGCACCGCCTCACCGAGAAGGCGTGACAACGGCAGGCCGCGGAAGTGCAGCAGGGCCTGGTACAGCGCGACCAGCGCCGCCAGCGCGAGGCCAGGCGCCAGTGAGGCGTAGGCCCACCACATCGGCAGCGACAGGATCATCGAGGTCTCCATCGCCTCCTTCACCGACATGGCGCCGACGCCGGTGCGCCACGCCAGCAGCGCGCACATCAGCGCCAGCAGCACCGCGCCGATGCCGTCGAGCGTGCGCTGCGCACGCTCGCGCAGGTTCTGGGTGAAGAAGTCGACGATGATGTTGGCGCCGTGCAGTTGGCACCAGGGCAGGCACAGCGAGATGCACAAGGCGATGCCGAACTGCGTCAGTTCCACGTCGCCCTGGATCGGGCTGGATACCGTCGCCCGACCGGCGATGCTGACCACCGCCATCAGCGCGACCGCCAGTGCCACGCCGGCACCGATCAGCGCGAAGGCCGTCGCCAGCCAGCGCAGGATCCTTGCCATCGTCGTCCTCTCGTCACCGCGCCGGGCGCCCCTGCAACCCGGCAAAGAGAAGGCGCCGGGCATGCCGGCGCCTGTTTCACGTCAAGTCGGCTGTCGCCTCACTTGCGGTACTTGACCAGCAGGTCGCGCGCCTCCTGCAGCATCTGCTTGCCGGGCATGCTGCGCTTGTCCATGTCGGCGACCCAGTCGTCGTACAGGGGCGCCGAGGCCTTGACCCAGTTGTCCAGCTCGGCCGCCGGGATCACGTGAAAAGTGTTGCCGCGGTCCTGGGCCGCCTTGCGGCCGGCGGCCTGGCTGCCGTCCCAGATCTTGCCGATCTGCTGCGACAGCGCCGCGCCGCTGTTGTTGTCGATCACCTTCTTCAGGTCGGCCGGCAGGCTGTCGTACCTGGCCTGGTTCATCGCGAAGACGAAGACCGCGCTGTAGAGCGCCGGGCGCGAGGGGTCGGTCTCGCTGTGGAACTTCACCAGCTCGTGCAGCTTCAGCGAGGGCATCACTTCCCAGGGCAGCAGGAAGCCGTCGATCGTGCCCTTGCTGACGGCATCGGGAATCGCCGGCAGCGGCATGCCCACCGGCGAGGCTCCCAGCGCTGCGAGCAGCTTGTTGGTCTGGCGCGTCGGGGCGCGCATCTTCAGGCCCTTGAAGTCGGCCAGGGTCTTGATCTGCTTGCCGGTGGTGTGGACGTAGCCCTCGTCGTGCACCCAGGTCGCCAGCAGCTTGGTGCCGGGGAACTCCTTGAGCGAGTGCTTGTTGAAGAAGTCCCAGGTGGCACGCGCGCCCACCTCGGCCGAGTTGGTCATGAACGGCAGTTCGAAGACCTCGGTGGTGGGGAAGCGGCCGGCGGTGTAGCCCGGCAGCGTGATGACGACGTCGTCCACGCCGTCCTTCACCCGGTCGACCAGCTGCGCGGGGGTGCCGCCGCCCGACATGGCATAGAGGATCTGGCACTTCAGGCGGTTGTTCGACTCGGCCTGGACCTTGTTGCACCAGGGCTGGATCACGTTCACCGAGGCCATGGCCTGCGGGTTCCAGATGTGATGGAACTTGAGCGTGATCTCCTGCGCCGTGGCGGGCAGCGAGGCGGCGGCAACGGCCACGGCCGCGAGGGCGTGTCGGAAGCGGATGGTCATGTCGTTCGTCTCCAGGTGCAGATGCGAATCGCTGTGGGGCCGGTGGCGTCGCGGAAAGCCTGGACGGCCGCCCGGTTCGCCCCGGCATGTCGTGGGGGCGGATTGTGGAGAAGCGCCGACACCCTGCCTAGCCGTGGTTTCCGCTATCAGCTGAAGCGCATCAGCATGGCTGGCGGGGCGGCGCGCCACGCTCAGGCGTCGCCCCACACTTCCTGCGCGGTCTCGACGACGAGGCGCAGCTTGGCGCGCTGGTCCTCGACGGCGATGTTGTTGCCGTGCACGGTGCTCGAGAAGCCGCACTGCGGGCTCAGCGCCAGCTGCTCCAGCGGGGCGTGCTGGGCGGCCTCGGCGATGCGGCGCTTGAGCGTGTCCTTGGTCTCGAGCTGGCCGAACTTGGTCGTCACCAGCCCCAGCACGACGATCTTGCCCTTGGGCAGGAAGCGCAGCGGGCGGAAGTCACCCGAGCGGTCGTCGTCGTACTCCATGAAGTAGGCGTCGAGGTTCATCTCGGCCAGCAGCGCCTCGGCCACCGGCTCGTAGTTGCCCTGGGCCGCGAAGGTGCTCTTGAAGTTGCCGCGGCACAGGTGCATCGCCAGCACCATGCCCTCGGGCTTGTGCGCCACCACCTTGTTGATGAACTGTGCGTAGCGGTGCGGCAGCTCGTTGGGGTCGTCGCCGCGCTGGCGGGCCGCCTCGCGCATCTTCTCGTCGCACAGGTAGGCCATGTTGGTGTCGTCCATCTGCACGTAGCGACAGCCGGCCTCGTACAGCGAACGCAGTTCGTCGCCATAGGCGCGGGCGACGTCGTCGTAGAACGCGGGATCGAGCTCGGGGTAGGCCTCGCGGCTGATGCCGGCGCGCCCGCCGCGGAAGTGCAGCATGGTCGGCGAAGGGATCGTCACCTTGGGCGTGGCGCCCGGCGCCTGCGCCGCGACCTGGGCGCGCAGGTACTCGAAGTCGGCGCGCTGGATGTCCTTGACGTGGCGGACCTTGTCGACGACGCGCATCACCGGCGGCGCCAGCTCCTCGGTGCCGTCGGGCTTGCGGATCGTCACCGGGATGTCGGTGCGCACGCCGCCGAGCTGCTCGAGGAAGTCGATGTGGAAGTACGTGCGGCGGAACTCGCCGTCGGTGATCGCCTTCAGCCCGACGTCGCGCTGGAAGGCGACGATCTCGGCGATGGCCTTGTCCTCGGCCTCGCGCAGCTGCTCCGGCGTGATCTCGCCGCGCGCCTTGAGATCGCGGGCTTCGAGCAGGTAGGCAGGGCGCAGGAAGCTGCCGACGTGGTCGGCTCGGAACGGGGGCGTCGTGCGGGCGGTCATGGTCGTCTCCGGGGATCTGTGGTCGTTGTCTCCGGCATCGCGGCGCGCCGGGATCGGAAGCTCAGGCGGATTCTGCCGCGGGTGACAGGCGGGCGAGCGCCGTGGTGCCCTCGCGGTCACCCGCAGCAGCCGCTGCCGCCGCTGGCGGCGCGGCCACCCCCACGCTTGCGCTTGCCATGGCGGGGCGGTCAGCGCAGCGCCGCGAGGAACGCGGTCACCGCGTCGGCAAAGGCCGACGGCTGCTCGAGCACGCTCAGGTGCGCGGCGCCCTGCAGCTCGACATAACGTGCGCCGGGCACCGCATCGGCGATCGACTGCCCTAGCGCCGGCGGCGTGCTCGGATCGGCGCTGCCGGCGATCACCAGCGTCGGGCAGCGCAGCGCGGGCAGCGCGTCGTGCCAGGCCACGGCCGCGACGGCATGACAGCCGGCCACGTAGCCCGCCGGGTCGCAGCGCAGCAGCGTGCGCCGCTGCGACTCGACCACCTCGGGCGATGCGGCTGCGAACGCGGGGGCGAAGAAGCGCCCGAGCAGGGTCTCGGTCACGGCCGTCATGCCGCCCGCCTGGACCGCCGCGATGCGTTCGGCCCAGCCTGCCGCGGCGCCGGCGGGGTAGCGCGAGGCCGTGTTCGCCAGCACCAGGCCACGCACGAGATCGGGGTGGCGCACGGCGAGCCCCTGCGCGACCATGCCGCCCATCGACAGGCCGACGAAGACGACCGGGCCCCGACCCCACTCGCGCACCACGCGCGCGGCGTCGTCGACCATCTGCGCCATCGAGTACGGCCCCGCCGGGACGGTGGAGCCGCCATGCCCGCGGGCGTCGTAGCGCAGCACCGGATGCTGCGGCGCCAGCGTGGCCGCCAGGCCTTCCCACATGCGGTGATCCAGCCCCAGGCCATGGGCCATCACCACCGGCAGGCCTTCGTCCGCGCCCTGCAGGGCCACCATCAGCTGTGGCAGGCTCAGCGTGCGCTGGCGCTGCACGCGCACCCCAGGCACCAGCGGCGCAGGCTCGGGCATCAGGCCCTCGTCGCGCAGGATCTGCATCGTGATCTTGAACGCGGTGTTGGCCGCGGGCACGCCGCAGTAGATCGCCCCCTGCAGCAGCGTCTCCTGGATCTTCTCCAGCGGCACGCCGCCGCGCACGGCCGCGCGGCAGTGAAGCTCGAACTCCTCCCAGCGCGCCTGCCCCATCGTCATGCCCAGGACGAGCAGCCGGCGGGTGGTGAAGTCGAGCCCCGGGCGACCCCAGATCTCGTGCCACGCGTAGCGCGTGACCAGCGACTGGAAGTCGGCGTTGAAGGCCGTGGCCTTGCCGGTCGACTGCTCGACCCAGGCGTCGCCGAGCGCGGCACGCCGGTTGCGCAGGCCGCGGTCGAAGTCGTCCTCGCGCTCGCTCACTGCTGCGCCTGCAGGTGCCAGTCCATCAGCTTGCGCATGTTGCCCAGCGACACCCAATGAGCGTGGATCATGCCCAGCAGCCCCTTGCGATGGAGGTCGAGCACGGTCGCGTCGGGCAGCTTGGCGACGCGCTCCTCGTCCACCGTCAGGAAGCCCTCGACGCTGTGCTTGCGGCCGTCGGGCAGCGACGCGTCGAAACGCATCCCGCGCAGCAGGTCGAGGTCGGCCAGCGCGCGGGAGGCCGCGCGCGTGCGGGCCACCTCGGTCTCGTAGCGCTCGAGTTGCTGCTGGGCATCGTTCATCAGCGGCGTCGGCTGGCCATCGGCGGTGAACAGGGCCTGGCCCTCGGCCTGCTCACCCTCGCCGATCCCCGACCACGAACGATCGATGCAGATCGCGAAGCGCTGCTCGTCGATGCGACCGATGCCGAACGGGTACATGCGCAGCAGCGCAGGCATGTACGCGCCGCGCCAGCGCGCGCCCTCGAGGAAGAGGTTCTGGTCCTGCAGCACGCCCAGCGCCGCGACGGGCGCGATTTCGTCCTTGCCGTCGGGCGACTGGCCGACGCGCACGAAGACGATGGGGAACTCGCGACAGGCGTCGCCGAACTCCGCCGCGGCGAGGAACGCGGCGTTCATCCTGCCCGCCACCGACCAGTCGGTCACCGGCAGGCGCAGGCGCAGCCCGCGGTGCTGTTCGCGATCCACGGGCACCGGCTGCCGGTGCAGCCTTTGGTCGATCATGAGGTCTCTCCAGTGGGTTCGGTGCGGCTCACCAGCACCTTGTCGACACGTTTTCCGTCGAGGTCGACGACTTCGAAGCGCCAGCCATCCCAGTCGACCGAGTCCGCGGTGCGCGGCAGCCTCCCGAGCAGCAGCATGATCATGCCGGCCAGCGTGTTGTAGCGCCCGCGGTCTTCCTCGGGCAGTTCCTTGATCTCCAGGCGGTCCTTCAGCTCGGGCACGGGGATCAGGCCGTCCAGCAGCCAGCTGCCGTCGTCGCGCCGCACGGCCCAGGCGTCCTCGTCGGTGGCGGTGCCGAACTCGCCGGTGATCGCCTCGAGCACGTCGCGCTCGGTGATGACGCCCTGCACCGCCCCGTACTCGTCGACGACGAACACCAGGTCGGCGCTGGTCTGGCGGAAGTGCTCGAGCAGTTCCATGCCGGAGAGCGTCTCCGGCACGAACACCGGCGGCTGCAGGTGCTGCGCGAGCTCGGGGCGGTCGCCGCGGGCCAGCGCCTGCAGCAGGGTGTGCGCGCCGACGACCCCGATGACGTCGTCGAGGCCGCCGCGGCACACGGGGTAGCGCGTGTGGCCGTGCTCGGCGATCTGCGCCATCAGTTCCGCCATCGGCGCGTCGGCGTCCAGCCAGACGATCTCGGCGCGCGGCACCATCATCGAGCCGATCTGCCGGTCGTCGAGCCGGAACACGTTGCGCACCATCTGGTGCTCCTGCGCCTCGATGACGCCCGCATCCAGCCCTTCCTCGAGCTGCGCCGCGATCTCCTCCTCGGTCACCGAGCGGCTCGGCCCGCCGCGAATGCCCAGCAGCCGCAGCACCGCGTTCGTGCACACGCTCAGCAACACCACCAGCGGGCGCGTGGCCGTGGAGAGCCAGTTCATCGGCCGCGCCACCAGCCGGGCCACGGTCTCGGGGTACATCTGCCCCAGCCGCTTGGGCACCAGTTCGCCGAAGATGATGGTCAGCACCGTGATGATCACGACCACCAGGCCGGTGGCGGCAATGCGGGCGGTCTGCGCCTCGACGTCGAGCGCGGCATCCAGCCAGCGAGCCAGCGGCTCCGCGAAGGCGGCCTCGCCGACGATGCCGTTGAGCACGCCGATCGAGGTGATCCCGATCTGCACGGTCGAGAGGAATTTCGTCGGGTTGTCGTGCAGGTCCATCGCGGCCTGCGCCCCGGGCTCGCCGCTTTCCACCATCACCTGCAGCCGCGCCTTGCGCGCGGCCGTCAGCGCCATCTCAGACATGGCGAAGAGGCCGTTGAGGAGGATCAGCAGTGCCAGCAGCGTGACGTCCATCGTGGCCGCCCGGCGCGGGGCGGTCGTCTGTGGTGGGGGCGTCGAGGTTAGCAGAATCGGTAGCAGAATCGCCCGATGATCCACCTCGTCGGAGACCTCCAGGGCTGCTGCGGCGCGTTCGAGCGGCTGCTCGACGTGATCGGCTTCTCGCCTTCGCGCGACCGTCTGGTCGTGCTGGGCGACCTCGTCAATCGCGGCCCGGCGTCGCTGGCCACGCTGCGGCGCCTGCGCGAACTGGAAGGCTCGGCCACCTGCCTGCTGGGCAACCACGACCTGCACCTGCTGGCGGTGGTGCACGGCGTGCGCCGGACGCACCCCAGCGACACCCTGGACGACATCCTCCAGGCCCCCGACCGCGAAGCGTGGATCGACTGGCTTCGCGCGCGGCCTCTCGCGGCGCTGGAGTCGGGCTGGCTGTGCGTGCACGCGGGTGTGGTGCCGCAGTGGAGCGTGCAGGACACGCTGCGCCTGGCCGCCGAGGTGCAGGCGATGCTGCGCGGCCCCGACCTGCCGGGCTTCCTGCGCGTGATGTACGGCAACGATCCCGCGCGCTGGGACGAGCGCCTCGAGGGGGCCGACCGCTGGCGCTTCGTGATCAACACGCTGACGCGCATCCGCTTCTGCACCGCCGACGGCACGCTCGAGTTCGGCACCAAGGACGGCGCCGACGCAGCCCCGCCCGGCCACCATCCCTGGTACGAAGCGCCGGGCCGCCGCACCGCCGGCCAGCCCGTCGCCTTCGGTCACTGGAGCACCCTGGGCCTGGTCGACCGCCCCGACCTGCTGGCCATAGACACCGGCTGCGTCTGGGGCGGTGCGCTCACCGCCGTGCGCGTGGACGGTGGCCGCCGCGAGATCGTGCAGGTGCCGTGCGAGCAGGCACGGCAGCCGGGCGCGTAGATCCTAGAATCGGCGGCCGTCGCGGCCATGGAAGGCGACTGTCCACGCAGGCTTGGGGGAGCGGTTCAACCCAGCCGTCTTGAAAGACTGCGCATCCAGAGCGCACGTCGCACAGTCAATTGACTTACAAGGGTTTTCTGGCGCCGTTCGGCCCGCAACGGGCTTGCAGGGATTTGCAGGAAGTACGGTGGGCCAGGGTGACGAGGCCGCCCACTACACTACTCGGCAACAACCGCAGGAGAGATGGCAGAGCGGTCGATTGCACTGGTCTTGAAAACCAGCAAGGGGCAACCCTTCGTGGGTTCGAATCCCACTCTCTCCGCCAAGGCGCCCGCCGCGGTATCACCCGTTGACTGAGAGCCTGAGAGTTTTTCTCGCCATCTTGGTAATTGGCATGCAACTGGCTAATCTTTGACCATGAGCGAACCCCAGCACCAAGGCGAGGCGCCGGTCGGCC
>JBILNT010000071.1:0-15694 GCA_044374875.1 Rubrivivax sp. | reverse complement strand
AACAGGCCGACCGGCGCCTCGCCTTGGTGCTGGGGTTCGCTCATGGTCAAAGATTAGCCAGTTGCATGCCAATTACCAAGATGGCGAGAAAAACTCTCAGGCTCTCAGACGGCACGCACGCTGCCGTCCCGGCCGTAGAGCCGGCACAGCTCGGCCAGCCGTTCGGCGTGCCATGGGTGAACCTGGCCCCAGTCGAAGCGCCAGCCCCACCAGCCCTCACCCTGGCCGGGAAAGTTCATCCGGCACTCGCCGGGCAGGGCCAGCACGTCCTGCATCGGGTGGATCGCCGTGTCGGCGACGCTGGCGCAGGCAGCTCGGATGAGCGTCCATGCCATGTCGTGCCCGTCGGTGGCGAGGTAGCCGCGCGCGAAGTGGCGTTCGTGGTCGCTCGCCGTGGCCCACCAGCCCACCGCGGTGTCGTTGTCGTGCGTACCGGTGTAGACGACGGTGTCGGGTTCGTGGTTGTGCGGCAGAAAACGGTCGCTGGCGTCGCCGGCGAAGGCGAATTGCAGGATCCGCATGCCCGGAAAGGCGAATTTCCTGCGCAGCGCCTCGACGTCCGGGGTGATGACGCCGAGATCCTCGGCGATCACCGGCATCGGCCCCAGGGCCTTCGAGATCGCATCGAACAACGCTTCGCCCGGCCCCGGCACCCAGTGTCCGTGGATCGCGGTCGGCTCGGCGGCCGGGATCTCCCAGTACGCCGCGAATCCGCGAAAGTGGTCGATGCGGACGATGTCCACGAGTTCGAAGGTGCGGCGGATGCGGCGGATCCACCAGCCGTAGCCGTCCCGTGCGTGTTCCGCCCAGCGATACAGCGGGTTGCCCCAGCGCTGGCCGGTGGCGCTGAAGAAGTCGGGCGGCACGCCGGCGACCACCGTCGGACGCCCGTCGGGGCCGAGTTCGAACAGGTGCTGGTGGGCCCAGACGTCGGCGCTCTGGTGCGCGATGAAGATCGGGGTGTCGCCGACGATCCGCACCCCCTTGCCGTTGGCGTAGGCCTTCAGCCGCGCCCACTGACCGAAGAACGCCCACTGGCAGAACTTCCAGAAGTCGATCCGTGGCTCGAGCGCCGCACGGGCCCGGGCCAGCGCTTCGGGCTGCCGGGTCGCCAGCGGCGCGCCCCAGTCGCACCAGTCCCGCCAGCCATAGCTCTCGGCCAGGGCCATGAACAGGGCGTAGTCGTCGAGCCAGTCGGCATGCTCGCGCTGGAAGTCGGCGAATCCGGCGCGCTGCGTGGCGCTGCCCTCTCGGGCGAAGCGCTCGGCAGCGCGGGCCAGGCGCGCCATGCGCCAGGGCACGACGCGGGCGTAGTTGACGGCGGCGGCGTCGAAGCCCTCGGGAGGCATCAGGTCCGCGGGCTCCAGCCAGCCCTGGGCGGCGAGACCGGCAAGATCGATCAGCAGCACGTTGCCGGCGAAGGCCGACGTGCTCATGTACGGCGAATTGCCCGGACCGATGCCGCCCAGCGGCAGCATCTGCCAGAGCCGTTGACCCGCGGTGACGAGCCAGTCGACGAAGTGGTAGGCGGACGGGCCGAGGTCGCCCGAGCCGTGGGGGCCGGGCAGGGAGGTGGGATGCAGCAGGACGCCGCTGGCACGGGGCAGTCTCATCGTCGTTTCCTCGTCGGCGAAGGGTGGCCGCGATCGCAGCCGGCTCCGGGGTTCAGGGAGTGGCGGGGCTTGCCTGACGCAGCACCGCCACGCTGCGGGCGTGCAGGGGGAACGCGCCGCGTCCGTGCCAGTGGCGACAGCCGTCGGCTTCGCTGCTGTCCAGTTCGATCCGCCACGTTCCCGGTGGCAGGGTGAAGTCGGTGTCCAGGTCGTGGGCGTTGAACAGCAGCAGCACCGGCGTGCCGCCGTCCCCCGGTGTGCCGATCGCGGCGCCCAGCACGCGCGACATCCGGCTCGACCAGTCGTCGGGCGTGAGCGCTTCTCCGGTGCGCCGCATCCACGCAAGGTCAGGCCGGCCGCGGGCATCGGGCAGGCCCGTGTACCAGCGCGTGGCCAGCGGTCGCACCCGGCGCCGCAGCGCCAGCAGCCGTTCGACGTACGCGAGCAGGCCGGCATCGGCGCGAGCCCAGTCGATCCACGTGATCTCGTTGTCCTGGCAATAGGGGTTGTTGTTGCCGCCCTGGCTGTGCCCGACCTCGTCGCCGGCGGCCAGCATCGGCGTGCCCTGCGACAGGAGCAGCGTCGCCAGGATCGCGCGCTGCAGGCGCGCGCGCAGGGCCAGCACTCCCGGGTCGCTGGTCGGGCCCTCCCGTCCGCAGTTCCAGCTCAGGTTGTGGCCGTGGCCGTCGCGGTTGCCCTCGCCGTTGGCCTCGTTGTGGCGCAGGTCGTAGCTGACCAGGTCGGCGAGGGTGAAACCGTCGTGCGAGACCACGTAGTTCACCGACTCGGCAGGCGAGCGGCGCCGCCGCTGGAACAGGTCCGACGAGGCGCACAGCCGCTGCGCGAACTCTCCCCGGGTGCAATCGCCGCCCAGCCACCACGCCCGCACGGTGTCCCGGAAGCGGTCGTTCCACTCCAGCCACCCGCGCGGGAAGCCGCCGAGCTGGTAGCCGTGCGGCCCCAGATCCCAGGGCTCGGCCACAAGACGCACGCCCTGGAGCACGGGGTCCTGCTGCACCGCCTTGAAGAACGCGGCACTGCCATCGAAACCCTCGTGATCGCGGCCGAGCACCGGGGCGAGGTCGAAGCGGAAACCGTCGACGTGCAGTTCCTCGACCCAGTGGCGCAGCACGTCCAGCACGAACTGCAGCACCCTGGGGCGCCGGATGTCCAGCGTGTTGCCGCAGCCGCTCCAGTTGACATAGGCGGCGCGGTGACCTTCGGGCAGCCGGTACCAGCTGGCGTTGTCGATGCCGCGCCAGGACAGCGTCGGTCCGCGCTCGTCGGCCTCGGCGGTGTGGTTGAAGACCACGTCGATCAGCACCTCGATGCCGGTCTCGTGCAGCCGCGCCACCATCGCGCGGAACTCGTCGCGTGAAGCACGCCCCGGACCCGCGCTCGAATAGCGCGGCTCGGGGCAGAAGTAGCCCAGGGTGTTGTAGCCCCAGTAGTTGCGCAGTCCCAGCGCGACCAGGCGCTCGTCGTCGACGAACTGCTGGACCGGCATCAGGCTGACGGCGGTCACGCCCAGCCTTCGAAGATGGGCGATCGAGGCATCGCTCCCGAGGCCCGCGTAGGTGCCGCGGAGCGCCTCGGGAACGCCGGGCAGCCGCTTCGTGAAGCCGCGCACGTGCAGTTCGTACAACACCCCGGCACCCGGCTCCGCGACCGGGCGGGCGGCGTGGCGAGCCTCGAACGCGTCGTCGACGACGCGCGCCTTCGGCGCCCATCGACCGTTGTCGCGCATGTCCATGTGCTGCGGATGCTCGCGATCGGCGCCAAAGTGCGGCGCGCTCCAGTCGAGCCGGCCGACGATCTCGCGCGCCCAGGGGTCGAGCAGCAGCTTGTGCGGATTGAAACGGTGGCCGCGGTCCGGTCGCCAGGGGCCGTGGACCCGTAGCCCGTAGACGACGCCCGCGCCGGCGCCCGGCAGGAAGCCGTGCCAGACATCGCCGGTGCAGCGCAGTGCCAGGCGGGCCACTTCCTCCTCGCCGCGGTCGTCGAACAGGCACAGCTCCACCGCACTGGCGTGCTCGCTGAACACCGCGAAGTTGATGCCGCCGTCGCGCACGCGCGCGCCAGGCGGCCACGGCAGCCCCGCGCTCAGGCGCACGTCGGACGCCATCGGGGACACGCTGTCCTGACGCTGCTTCAGTCCGGCGTCCATTCGAAGATCACCGTTGCCAGCGGCGGCACCGTGACCACGATCGACTGATCGCGCCCGTGCGAACGCACCGCCTCGCTGCGCGCCGCACCGAGTGGGGTGCCGACGTTGCTGCCGCCGTAGTGCGTGGAGTCGGTGTTGATCCGCTCGCGCCACTCACCGGCCGCAGGCACCCCGAAGCGGACGCCGTGGTGCACGACCGGCGCGAAGTTGCTGACGACCAGCACCAGCCCGTGGCCGTGGGCGTCGCGTCGCACGAAGGCCAGGATGCTGCGCCGGGCGTCCTCGTGGTCGATCCACTCGAAACCCTCGGGCAGGAAGTCGCGCTGCCACAGCGCGGGCGTGCGGCGGTAGAGGTGGTTGAGGTCGCGGACCAGTCGCTGCATGCCAGCGTGCGAAGGTTCGGCCAGCAGGTGCCAGTCGAGGCTGGCGTCATGGTTCCACTCGCTTTCCTGCGCGAACTCCCCGCCCATGAAGAGCAGCTTCTTGCCCGGGTGCCCCCACATGAAGCCCAGGTAGGCGCGCAGGCCGGCGAACTTCTGCCAGCGGTCGCCCGGCATCTTGCCCAGCAGCGAGCCCTTGCCGTGCACCACCTCGTCGTGGCTGAGCGGCAGCACGAAGTTCTCGTTGAAGGCGTAGACCATGCCGAAGGTCATCTCGCCGTGATGGTACGGGCGGTGGATCGGGTCGCGCGACATGTACTTCAGCGTGTCGTGCATCCAGCCCATGTTCCACTTGTAGTGGAAGCCCAGGCCGCCGGCCCAGGTCGGCCGCGAGACGGCCGGGAACGCCGTGCTCTCCTCGGCGAGCGTCACGGCCTCGGGGCGTTCTCCGCCGACGACCTCGTTGAGCCGCTTCAGGAAGGAGATGGCCTCGAGGTTCTCGCGACCGCCATGGACGTTGGGTATCCACTCGCCGGGCTTGCGGCTGTAGTCACGGTAGAGCATCGACGCCACTGCATCGACGCGCAGGCCGTCCACCCCGTGGCGCTCCAGCCAGTACAGCGCGCTGGCGACGAGGAAGTTGCGCACCTCGGTGCGACCGAAGTTGTAGACCAGCGTGTTCCAGTCGTTTTGGAAGCCCTCGCGCGGGTCGGCGTACTCGAACAGGTGCGTGCCGTCGAAGCGGGCCAGGCCATGGTCATCGGTGGGGAAGTGCGCCGGCACCCAATCCAGCAGGACGCCGAGGCCGGCGGCGTGCGCGCGCTCGACGAAGCGCGTGAACGCCTCCGGCGGGCCGAAGCGCGAGGTCGGGGCGAACAGGCCCAGCGTCTGGTAGCCCCAGGAGCCGTCGAAGGGGTGCTCGGTGACCGGCAGCAGTTCCAGGTGGGTGAAGCCCATGTCGCGGGCGTAGGGGACCAGGGTGTCGGCGAGTTCGTCCCAGTCCAGCCAGCGATCACCTTCCTCGGGCTTGCGGCGCCAGCTGCCGGGATGCACCTCGTAGATGCTCATCGGCGCATCGAGCGCGTTCGCGGCACGGCGCGCCGGCGAGTGCGGCACGAGCGCCGGCAAGGGCGCGACGATGCTGGCGGTGGCCGGCCGCAACTCGGCCCGGCGGCCGTAGGGGTCGGCCTTCAGCGGCAGCAGCCGGCCCCCGGCATCGAGCAGCTCGTACTTGTAGCGCGCACCTGCCTGCACGCCTGGCAGGAAGATCTCCCAGACGCCGCACTCGCGACGCGCCCGCATCGGGTGGCGGCGGCCGTCCCAGAGGTTGAAGTCGCCAACCACGCTCACGCGCGAGGCGTTCGGTGCCCAGACCGCGAAGCTGGTGCCGGCGACGCCTTCGATCTCGACAGGCAGGCTGCCGAGCACCTCGAAGGGCCGCAGGTGCGTTCCCTCGGCCAGCAGCCAGGCGTCCATCTCGCCGAGCACGGCGCCGAAACGGTACGGATCCTCGACGACGGTCACGGTGCCGTCTTCCCAGCCCACCGACAGCAGGTAAGGCCGCCGCTTGCGGATGCGCATCCGCGCCTCGAACAGGCCGGCCGGGTGGCGGAGCGCCAGCGTGGCCAGCACGCGGCCGCTGGAGCGCTCGAGGACCTCGACCCGAGCGGCGCCAGGCAGGAACGCCCGTGCCCACAGCGCCCCCATGGCGTCGGGGTGCAGCCCGAGCACCGCGAAGGCATCGCCGTGGCATCCGCGGCAGATGAGTTCGACGTCCCGGTCGGCTAGCGTCATGACGCCTCGTCTCCTGTGGCCTGCCGCGACCGGCGGCCGCGTTCAGCGCTGTGTCGGCAGGTGCCAGACGTCGCGAGCGTACTCCCGGATCGTGCGGTCGGACGAGAAGAGCCCCATGGCCGCGACGTTGGTGATCGAGCAGCGTGCCCAGGCCTCGCGGTCGCGGAACAGGGCGTCGACCCGCGCCTGCGCCGCCAGGTAGCTGTCGAAGTCGGCCAGCAGCATGTAGTGGTCACCGCCCCACAGCAGGGAATCCACCAGCGCGCGGTAGCGGCTCGGCTCGTCGGGCGAGAACTGGCCGCCCGCGACGGCGTCGAGCACGCCCTTCAGGCGCGGGTTCTCCTCGTACAGGCGCAGCGGGTGGTAACCCGCCGCGCGTTGCGCAGCAACCTCGTCGGCGCGCAGGCCGAAGATGAAGATGTTGTCGTCGCCGACCTGCTGCCGGATCTCGATGTTGGCGCCGTCGTCGGTGCCTATCGTCAGCGCGCCGTTGAGCGCCAGCTTCATGTTCCCGGTGCCCGAGGCCTCGGTGCCCGCGGTCGAGATCTGTTCCGAGAGGTCCGCGGCCGGCATGATGGTCTCGGCCACCGACACGCCGTAGTTCGGCACGAACACGACCTTCAGCCGCCCGCGCAGGCGGGGGTCTGCGTTCACCTGGGCGGCCACGTCGTGAATCAGGCGGATGATGTTCTTGGCCATCAGGTAGCTCGACGCCGCCTTGCCCGCGAAGATCACGGTGCGCGGCACCCAGTCGCCCTCGGGGTCGGCCAGCATCGCCTGGTAGCGCGCCACCACGTGCAGCACGTTGAGAAGCTGCCGCTTGTACTCGTGGATGCGCTTGACCTGGACGTCGACCAGGCTGTCGGGGTCGATCATGATGCCCAGCTGGCGCTGCACGAACGCCGCCAGCCGCACCTTGTTGGCCCGCTTGACCGCCATGAACTCGGAACGGAAGGCGGCGTCGCCCACGCACTCGACGAGGCCGCGCAGGCGGTCGAGGTCGAGCCGCCAGCCCGCGCCGACGGTGCGGTCGACGAGCGAGGCCAGCCCCGGGTTGGCCTGAGCCAGCCAGCGCCGTGGCGTGACGCCGTTGGTCAGGTTGATGAAACGCTCGGGCCAAATCGCCGCGAAGTCGGCGAAGATGGTCTTGACCAGCAGGTCGGAGTGCAGCGCCGAGACGCCGTTGACCCGGTGGCTGCCGACGATGGACAGGTGGGCCATGCGCACGCGGCGTTCCCCGTGCTCGTCGATCAGCGACAGTCGGCGCAGGAATCCGTCGTCGCCGGGGCGCACGAGCGCCGCCTCGGCGAGGAAGTCGTGGTTGATGCGGAAGATGATCTCCAGGTGGCGCGGCAGCACATGCTGGATCAGTGAGACGGGCCAGGTCTCGAGCGCCTCCGGCATCAGCGTGTGGTTGGTGTAGCTGAAGACCTTCTGCGTGATCGCCCAGGCCCCGGCCCAGGCGTGGCCGTGCTCGTCGACCAGCAGCCGCATCAGTTCGGCCACGCCGATGGCCGGGTGCGTGTCGTTCAGGTGAATGGCCACCTTGTCGGCCAGGTTGGCGAGCGTGCCATGCTCGGCCAGGTGACGCGCCAGGATGTCCTGGATCGACGCGCTGGTGAAGAAGTACTCCTGCCGCAGGCGCAGTTCGCGCCCGGCCGGGGTGCTGTCGTTCGGGTAGAGCACCCAGGAGATGTTCTCGAACTGGTTCTTGAACTCGGCCGCGCGCGCGTAGTCGCCGCTGTTGAAGGCATGGAGGTCGATCTGCGCCGGCGCGGCCGCGCGCCAAAGCCTCAGCGTGCTGACGCGGTCGGTGCCGTGACCGGGGATCACCATGTCGTAGGCCTTGGCGGAGACTTCACCAGCGTGGCGCCAGACCGGCCGCCCGGCGGGCGACTCCGGGTGCTCCACCCAGCCGCCGAAGCGCACCGGGTAGCTCAGCCCCAGCCGCGGGAACTCCCAGGGCGTGCCGTCTTCCAGCCAGGCGTCCGGGTGCTCCACCTGGCGCCCGCCCTGGATGCTCTGCGCGAACATGCCGAACTCGTAGCGGATGCCGTAGCCGAACGACGGCAGGCCCAGCGTGGCCATCGAGTCGAGGAAGCAGGCCGCGAGCCGCCCGAGGCCGCCGTTGCCGAGCGCGGCGTCGGGCTCGGTGGCGGCGAGGTCCTCCAGATCGGCGGCGTGGGCGGCCGCGGCCGAGGCCGCGCCTTCACGCAGGCCCAGCGCGTCGAGCGCGTTGCCCAGCGTGCGCCCGATCAGGAACTCCATCGACAGGTAGCAGACGCGGCGCGCACCCTCGGAGCGCTCGCGCTCGGCCGTGCCAACCCAGCGGCGCGAGAGCTCCTCGCGCGCCACCTGGGCCACCGCGTGCATGACCTCGGAGCGCGACGCCGCGCCTGGCGCCACGCCGACGGTAGCCAGCAGGTGGCGCTCGACGGCGTCGCGCAGCAGGGGGGCAGGGGGCATGGGAGTGTTCATGATGCCTCGTGTTGTAACGCGCTCGCGGCATGCGCGCCCGTCGAGCAGCGCAATTTCGATGCCCTTTGTCGTGCGCCGGTGCCCGGGAACATGATCTGCAGGGCAGCCGCCAAGCAATTCCGGTAGTTGTACTACAGGACGAGTGGGTGACCAAGCTTCGAGAGGCGTTGTGTTGACGTGATGAGCTTCATTCGAAACTCCATTTATCTATATAAGCCAGTTACTTGCAACTCATACATGAAGTGAAATATCGCGTTCGAGAGTTCAATCTGAATCGATTGTGAGTCTGGGCTGATGGGGGTGAATCTGTAGTTTTCCTGCGTCGCGTGCGATCGAACTGCCCGTTATGCTTGCCGGGCCCCGGGTGCGCCGTTGCGCACCAGTGCCCCGTCCGGATGCCGCTGCCCATGAAGATCCTCCACGTCGCCGCCGAAGTGTTTCCCCTGGTGAAGACCGGCGGCCTGGCCGACGTGGTTGCGGCCTTGCCGGTCGCACTCGC
Organism: Rubrivivax sp.; assembly: GCA_044374875.1. Classification (GTDB taxonomy): domain Bacteria; phylum Pseudomonadota; class Gammaproteobacteria; order Burkholderiales; family Burkholderiaceae_C; genus Rubrivivax. The sequence goes on along the minus strand of JBILNT010000071.1, from coordinate 6,763 downwards.
CGAGCAGGGCGCTGACGTGCGGCTGATCCTGCCAGGGCTGCCGCCGGTGATGGAAGGCGTGAGCGCCGCTCGCACGATCATCGACATCGGCTCGTGCTTCGGCGCGTTGCGCGTTCGCCTGCTGCTCGCGCGCATGCCGGGCAGCCGGCTGCCGGTCTACGTGCTGGACGCGCCGTACCTCTACCGCCGCGGCGGCAGCCCTTACCAGGACAGCCACGGCGAGGAGTGGCCCGACAACCTGCAGCGCTTTGCGCTGCTCGGCTGGTTGGCGGCCCACCTCGCCGCCGGCGACGCCGATGCCGAGTGGGTGCCCGAGGTCGTGCACGCACACGACTGGCACGCGGCGATGACCTGCGCCTATGTCGCCGAACATGCGCCAACCGACGCGGCGACGGTCTTCACCGTTCACAACCTCGCGTTCCAGGGCCTGTTCCCGATGCACGACTGGGCCTTGCTCGGGCTGGCGTCGCGCCTGATGTCCCCGGCGGGGCTGGAGTTCCACGGCCAGTTGAGCTTCATGAAGGCCGGGCTCAAGTTCGCCGACAGGGTCACGACGGTCAGCCCGAGCTATGCCCGCGAGATCGCGAGACACGAGTTCGGCTGCGGGCTGGACGGCGTGATTCGCGGGCGTGGCAGCGATGTCTCCGGAATCCTCAACGGCATCGATCCGGCGCTCTGGAATCCGGCCGCGGATCCGGCCATCGCGATGCGGTACGACGCCGAGCGGCTCGAGGGCAAGTCCATCTGCCGAAAGGCCCTCCAGACCGAGCTGGGCCTGCAGCCCGACGACGACGCGCTGCTGGTCACCTTGGTGAGCCGCCTGACCTCCCAGAAGGGGCTTGACCTCGTGCTCGCCGCCCTGCCCGCACTGGTGGCCGCGGGCGTGCAGTTCGCGATCCAGGGCACCGGCGAGCCGGCGCTGGAGGCGGCCTTCCGCATGGCGATGCAGGCCCATCCCGGTCGGGTCCACGCTTACGTCGGCTACGACGAGGCGCGCGCCCACCGCCTGATCGCCGGCGCGGACGTGATCGCCGTGCCGTCGCGTTTCGAGCCATGCGGCCTGACCCAGATGTACGGCCTGCGCTACGGGACGCTGCCGGTGGTGCGGCGTGTCGGCGGGCTGGCCGACACGGTGAACGACGCGACCGATGCCGCGATGGCGGCCGGCAAGGCCACCGGCTTCGTGTTCGACGCTGCCACGCCGGCGGCCTTCGAGCGCTGCGTGCGGCGCGCGCTGGATTGGCGCCGCGACCCGCCGCGCTGGCGCACCCTGATGGAGCGGGCAATGGCGCAGGAACTGTCCTGGCAAGGCCCCGCCCAGGACTACCTGCGGCTGTACGAGCAGGCCCGGGCCGACCGCCGCCGGCCGGGCAACGGCGGCGAGCCGCGGTAGGCGTGGCCCGGGCCTCCCGGCGGTGGAGGCCCAGGCTCTCAGTGTTCCTTGAAGCTGCGCCGCAGGCCCGAGGTGAGCGGCTCCATCAGGAACTCGACCGCGGTGCGCTCCGAGGTCTTGATGTAGACCTCGGTCGATTGGCCCGGCATCAGCGCCAGCCCGGCCGGGAAGCCTTCGGGCGGTGGTTGCACCTCGACCTGGACGGTGAAGTAGGGCATGCCGGTGCGAGGCTCCAGCAGGGCGTCGGCCGACACGCGAGCGACCTTGCCGTCGAGCATGGGCGTGTCGCGCTGGCGCGTGCCCAGCAGGCGGACCTCGGCGCGCTGCCCGCTGCGGACCTCGGTGACGGACTCGGCACCGACCCGGGTCTCGACCACCAGGGGCAGGCCGGCGGGAACGATGTCGACGATGGGTTCGCGCGCGCCGATGGCCGAGCCGACGGTGTTGACCTTGAGGTCGACCAGCCGGCCGTCGACCGGCGCGACGACCACCTGCCGCCCCGCGGCATCCCGTCCCGCGCGCAGGCGCTCCTCGAGGTCGACGATTCGGGCGTTGGCCTCTCGCATCTCCTCGGTCGCGTTCTGGACGTAGGCCAGTCGCAGGCTGTTGAGCCGGCCCGCGAGCTCGGCCTTCTTCTGCCGGGCCTGCGACAGCTCGGCCTCGATGCCTTCAATGCGCGACTCGTACTCGGCCACGCCTCGCCGCAGCGCCAGGACCCGGGCGCGGTTGACGAAGTTCTCCTCGAGCAGCTTCTCGTTGGACGCCACTTCCTCGCGCAGCAGGCGCAGGCCCTCGGCGGATGCCGCGTTGTTGCGCTGGTGGGCAGCGATCTCGCGCTCGGTGTCGGCGATCTGCCCGCGCACCGAGGCCAGCTGGCCCTCGAGGGCGCCGCGACGCGCGGTGAAGGCCTCGCGCTCGCGGGTCATGGCCTCGCGGGCGCGTTCGCCCGAGGTGCCGGGCATCTCGATCATGGCCGGCGGGGTCCACGCGGGTCGCTGCGCCGCTTCCGCTTCCAGGCGCGACTTGCGCAGCTGCTCGGCCACGAGCTGGGCCTGGAGCAGGTCGACCGTGGTGTCGACCCGCGCGTCCTCGAGCACGATCAGGGTCTGGCCGCGCTTGACCGTCTGGCCCTCGCGCACCAGGATCTGCGCGACGATGCCGCCGTCGCGGTGGGACACCGTCTGGCGGCTGGACTCCACCTTCACGAGGCCGGGCGCGATCACCGCGCCGGAGATCGGCGCCAGCAGTGCCCAGAGCGCGAAGACCAGGATCCATGCGCAGATCGCTCCGATCCCGAGCCAGCGCAGGCGGGCGAGGAGGGCGTCGACCGGCGGGGCGCCTGCGGGCGTGGCAACGGCAGGCGCCGCGACGGCCGCAGCCTTGCCTGCGATCGCGATGGCCGAGGCGGGTGAGTTCATCCGGGCCTCCTCACGAAGCGCGCGGCAGGCTGCCGCCGCGCTGCCCCGGCTGCTGGGGCTGCGCGACCTCGACGTTGGCGATGCGCTCGATGGTGCCGTCCTTCATGACCACGACGCGATCCGCCACCGCGAGCACGGCGCGGCGCTGGGTGACCACGATCACGGTGACGCCGCGCTGCTTGAGCCCGCGGATGGTCTCGAGCAGCGCCGCCTCGCCCTCGGCATCGAGGCTTGCGTCGGGCTCGTCCATCACCACGAGCGCCGGATTGCCGTACAGGGCGCGCGCCAGGGCCACGCGCTGGCGCTGGCCGCCGGAGATCCGGCTGCCGGCATCTCCGACCGGCGTGTCGTAACCCGCCGGCAGGCGCAGCAGCAGCTCGTGGACGTGGGCTGCCCGGGAAGCCTCCAGCACGGCCTCGGAATCCACCGTCCCCAGGCGTGCGATGTTCTCGCTGACGGTGCCGTCGAACAGCTCGACGTCCTGCGGCACGTAGCCGATCCAGGCCCCCAGGCGCACCGGGTCCCAGCTGCGGTAGTCGGCGCCATCGAGCCGCACGACCCCGGCGGTCGGGACGGTCACGCCAGCCAGCAGGCGTGCCAGGGTGGTCTTGCCGGAGCCGCTGGGTCCGATGACGGCCAGCGCCTGGCCGGCCTCGGCCGAGAGACTGACGCCGCGCAGCAGCGCCCGGTCGCTGCCCGGCGGGGTGAACACCAGGTTCTCGGCCGCCAGCCGGCCGCTTGGGCGCGGAAGATCGGTGCCGACGGCGCCTTCGGTCGGCGCCACGAGGACTTCGCGCAGCCGGCCGAACGCCGACCGTGCCTCGGCCAGCGACTTCCAGCTGCCGATGAGCAACTCCACCGGCGCCATCGCCCGGGCCAGGATGATGGTGGTGGCCAGCATCACCCCCGGGGTGGCGTTGTCGTGGATCACCAGGTAGGCCCCGTAACCGAGCATCGCCACCTGCACCAGCTGGCGCGTGAAACGGCTGAGCGCCGTGATCGCGCCGCCATTGCGGCTGAGGTCGAGTTGCAGCCAGTGGCTGCGCTGCGTCTGAGCCTGCCAGCGCCCTGTCATCGCGGGCTGCATGCCCAGCGCGGTGATCACCTCGGCGTTGCGCAACGAACTGTCCACGAGCCTGCCGGCCTTGCGGGAACTCTCGGTGAGCTGGGCGATCGTGTCCCGTGACACGCGCTCGTTGAGCCACGCCAGCACGATGAGCACGCCGGTGAACAGGGTCGCCAGCAGCCCGAGCGCGGGGTGGAACATCCAGATCAGCGCCAGGTAGATCACGGTCCAGGGGGCATCGCAGAACGCGATCACGCCCTGCCCGCCGAGGAAGGTCCGCACCACGGCGAGGTCGCGCATGCCGTCGAGGTAGCTGCGCCCACCCTGCCGGGCCGTGGCGCGCATCAGCTGGGCCAGGATTCGCGGGCCGTGTTCCTGCTCGAGCTTCACGCCGATGCCGCTCAGCGCCCTCGTGCGCAGGAACTCGAGCACGCCCATCAGCGCCAGCGTGCCGATCGCGATCAGCGCCACCACGACCAGGGTCTCGACGCTGCGGGTCGTCAGCACCCGGTCGAAGACCTGCAGCATGAAGATCGATGGCGCCAGCAACGCCAGATTGATCACCAGGCTGAAGAGCAGCACCGTGCGCAGCGGGGCGAGCAGGGGCCGGAGGACGCCGAGGTTCATGAGCCGACGAGTCTATCAACTCGGCCGCTGGCACGGTCCGGCAGGGGCGCCAAGGTTCGCACGCGGCGGCAGGCGGCAGGAGCCGACGAACACGGTGCGCACGGAGGTGGTTCTGGAAACGGAAACGGACCCGACGGGCCCGTGTTTGCCGGAAATCTGGCGGAGGGAGCGGGATTCGAACCCGCGGTGGGCTGTTAACCCACACACGCTTTCCAGGCGTGCGACTTAAACCACTCATCCATCCCTCCGCGGGACAGAACCCGCAATTCTAGCCGCCCTGCGCGGCCCCGCCTGCGGGTCGCGGCGTCGCGGCGGGCAGGGCATGCCGTTGCAGCCATTCGGGCAGCACGTACTCGAGGGCTCGGGCGTGCGTGCTCTCCATGACCACCGGGGGGGCGCAGCCGGCTTCGTAGGCTTCTCGCCAGCGCAAGGCACAGACGCACCATCGATCTCCTGGCTTCAGGCCGCGGAATCGGTATTCGGGCCGCGGCGTGATCAGGTCGTTGCCTCGCTCGACCTGGAAGTTCAGGAATTCCACGGTCATCTTCGCGCAGATGACGTGACTGCCGGTGTCGTGCTGGTCGGTGTGGCAACAACCATCGCGGAACCAGCCGGTCAGCGGGTCGTAGGAGCACGGCACCAGCGGCGTGCCCAGGACGTTCATCGCGGGACGCGTCACGGCGTTCACGCGGTCTTGTTGCCGTTCTTGATCAGCGCCATCGCGCTGCCGATCAGGCCCGACACCTCGGTGAGGTTGCCCGGGACGATCATCGTGTTGTTGGTGCGGGCGAGTTGCGCGTAGGACTCGACCGCCTTCTCGGCGACGCGCAGCTGCACCGCCTGCTCGCCGCCCGGCTCGCGGATCGCCTCGGCGATGCGGCGGATCGCTTCGGCGGTGGCCTCGGCCACCGAGAGGATGGCCGCGGCCTCGCCCTGGGCCATGTTGATCTCGGCCTGCTTCTCGCCTTCGCTCTTGGCGATGAAGGCGGCGCGTTCGCCCTCGGCGAGGTTGATCTGCTCCTGGCGCCTGCCCTCGGAAGCGGCGATCAGCGCGCGCTTCTCGCGCTCGGCGGTGATCTGCTGCTGCATCGCGCGCAGGATCTCGTTCGGGGGCGTCAGGTCCTTGATCTCGTAGCGCAGCACCTTGACGCCCCAGTTCAGGGCCGCCTCGTCGAGTGCGTTGACCACCGCCGCATTGATGAGGTCTCGCTCCTCGAAAGTCTTGTCGAGTTCCATCTTGCCCACGACGCTGCGCAACGTGGTCTGGGCCAGCTGCGTGATGGCGACGATGTAGTCGCTCGAACCGTAGCTCGCGCGCATCGGGTCCGTGACCTGGAAATAGAGGATCCCGTCGACCTGCAGCTGGGTGTTGTCCTTGGTGATGCAGACCTGGCTGGGCACGTCCAGCGGCACTTCCTTGAGCGAATGCCGGTAGGCCACGCGATCGATGAATGGAATGACGAACTTCAGGCCCGGCGTGAGGGTACGGTCGTACTTGCCCAGCCTCTCGACGACCCAGGCGTTCTGCTGCGGAACGATCTTGAAGGTCCGGGCGATGAAGATGACGGCGATGACCGCCAGGATCAGTGCGATTTCCATGCAATTGCTCGTGGGTGGTGGGTGTCAGCGCCCGGCGGATGCCGGTGCGAGGCTCAGGCGGTTGCCCTCGATGGCGACGATCACGTGCTCGCCCGGCACCGGCGCCCCCGTGCCGGCAAACCTCGCCGACCACGTCGCGCCCCGATAGCTTACGCGGGCCTGGCCGTCGTCCTGCCACGCGTCGACGCAGACCATCTCGCCGATGTCCAGGTTGACGTCGCGGTTGGATGCGGCTGGCGCCGAGCGGGGCTGCCGCGCCCGCCTGAGGTGCCACAGCGCGGTGGCCCCGCCACCCACCAGGGCTGCAGCCACGACCTGGGTGCTGCCGGATGCGCCGAGGTGCGCCGCCAGGGCGGCTGCCGCCGCGCCTAGCGCGAGCATCAGCAGGTAGAAGGTGCCGGTGGCCAGCTCGACGGCCACCAGGATTCCGGCGGCCAGCCACCAGAGGGTCGACGCGCTCCAGTCCATTTCCGCTCCGCTGCGTGAGGCTGACGATTGCAGTTTAGCGACAGCGGCCTGACATGGCCACGCGCAGTCTTGTCCAACGAGGTGTGAGCCTGGAGCTGGGGCCGTGTTTCAGGCGGAATGTGAGCCTGGAGGCGGGCGGCAGGGTCGGCGGTTGGCGGGCTGATGGGCAGCCCGCATGCCGCGCGCGTCGAT
>JBILNT010000070.1:0-15716 GCA_044374875.1 Rubrivivax sp. | reverse complement strand
GCCAGCAGCCCGCGCGCCGCGGCCCAGTCGCAGTACTGCAGCGCGCGCTCGACCAGCGCCTCCTGCGTCAGCAGCGGCTTCAGCTCCCCCCACAGCGCGATGCCCTCGAGCAGCGTGCCGCTCGCGTTGACGCGCGGCAGCCCGTAGCTGAGCGTGGCGTCCATGTGGAAGTGGGGGTCGACGAAGGGCGGGCTGAGCATCCAGCCGCCGGCGTCGATCACCTCCGTGCCTTCGGGGCAGGGGAGATTCGGCCCGACGGCGGCGATGCGGCCGTCGCGCGCGAGCAGGTCGACGCCCGTGCGGCCGTCGGGCAGGTTGGCGTTGCGGATCAGCATGGCGGGACGGGGGCCCTTGTCGGTTGCAGCTCACTTCGTCCCGAAGATCCGGTCGCCGGCGTCGCCCAGCCCCGGGACGATGTAGCCGTGGTCGTTCAGGCCGCGGTCGATGGCGGCCGTGTAGATCGGCACGTCGGGGTGATGGGCCTGCAGGTTGGCGATGCCCTCGGGCGCGGCCAGCAGGCTGACGAAGCGGATGGACTTCGGCCTCGTCTCCTTCAGCCGCTCCACGGCCGCCACTGCCGAGTTGCCGGTGGCCAGCATGGGGTCGAGCACGATGGCGTCGCGCTCGTGCATGCCGTGCGGCATCTTGAAGTAGTACTCCACCGCCACCAGCGTCTTCGGGTCGCGGTACAGGCCGACGTGGCCGACGCGGGCGCCGGGGACCACCTCGAGCATGCCGTCGAGAAAGCCGCTGCCGGCGCGCATGATGACCACGAACACGGTCTTCTTGCCGTCGATCACCGGCGACTGCATCCTCTCGAGCGGTGTCTCGATCTCGATCAGGTGCGTCGGCATGTCGCGCGTGACCTCGTAGGCCATCAGCACGCTGATCTCGTGCAGAAGCCGGCGGAAGCTGCTGGTGCTGCGGTCCTTCTGGCGCATCAGCGTGAGCTTGTGCTGCACCAGGGGGTGGTCGATCAGGTGGACGTTGCTGCCCATGGGTGTCTTGCCTCCGGCTTCGTCGATGGCGCGGGCGGTTCTGCCGCGCCGGGTCCCGTGATTCCTTCTAGAACACCGTGCCGTCGCTGTCTATCGTCACCGGTGGCAGCGCGCCGGGCCGGCGTTCGGCGGCGATCTCGCGGCCCGCGGCCCAGGTGCCGCCCTCCAGCACGCAGGCCAGCGGCATCTCGGCGGCGCTGCGGCCGAGCAGGGCGCGCACGCGATCGGCCAGTTCGTCGAGCAGGGTGACGGTGAGCGCGCGCCACTCGACCACGAACTCGTCGCCGGGCTTGAGCCGGCCCTCCAGGTCGCGCGAGTTGCGCGGCAGCAGCACGCCGGTGTCCAGCAGCAGCCCGCCGTTGCGGTATTCGGGCAGCCCGGTCAATGCGTCCAGCCCGGTCACCTCGATACCCGCCCACTGCAGCGGCTCGAGCAGCGAGTAGGTCAGCCACTGGCTGAGCTTGTGGAAGGGTACCCAGCCTGCGGTGACGACATCGCGCCCGCCCGGGCCCGCCGCGCCGGCGAAGCGGTGCGGCCAGACGTCGCCCGCCAGCACGCCGGCGACGGTGCTGCCGCTGGTCCACACCGGGCCGAGCACGCGCAGCACCTCGCGCAGCACGTCGGCGGCCGTCACCGAGGACCGCGTGCCGTCGGCGGTGATGCGGTCGAACAGGATCGCCGGCCGCGCCTCGCCGCCGCCGCGCCTGGCCTCGGCCTGCAGGGCCACGCCCAGCCGCTGCATCAGCCCGAGCCGGCCGTCGATGCCGACGAGCGGGTTGTCGGCGCCGACCTGGAAGACTTCGCGCAGCGCGCCCGCCTGCAGGTGCTGCAGAGCGTGTGCGTCGACCATCAGCCGCTCGTCAGGGCCGGCGGCGAAGCGGCCGTCGAGGAAGGCCTGCAGCGTGGCCACGCCCAGCCCCTCGCTGCGTGCGTACTCGCGGCCATCGGCGTCGCGATAGCGCCACGAGGCGCCCGCGCCGGCGTCCAGCAGCACACTGACGACGACGAGGTCGAACATTGCACGCGCGCGCCCGGCCGGGCCGCGGTCGGCCAGCAGCGCGTCCAGGCGCGCCTTGCGATCGACGCCCCCGGCCTCGAAGTGGCGCCAGCGGCTGTGGAAGGGGATGCGCAGGTCGGGAAAGCGCCGCCGCGTCAGCGTGGCGACCCGTTCCGCGGCGGTGTCGAGACGGCTGCGATCCAGGAGGAAGCGTGACGAGCGCCCGTCGGCCACCGCCTGCGTGATGGCGGCCGAGCGCAGGCGGATCGTCGCCGGGTCGCGCAGCACGGCCAGCACCTCACTCAAGGCCGCGCCCCTGCACGCGGGCCAGGTCGGCCTCGGTGGGCACGCGGCCGTCCGTGAAGTAGCCGGCGGCGATCTTGGCCTCGATCTCGACCTTCGCGTCGGCCGGCACCAGCGCATCGGGGATCTTGACCCGCTCGCCGACCTCGATGCCGCTGCCGGTGATGGCGTCGTACTTGTCGTTGCTCATGCTGACGAGGCGGTGGATCTTCCGGATGCCCAGCCAGTGCAGCACGTCGGGCATCAGCTCCTGGAAGCGCATGTCCTGCACGCCGGCCACGCACTCGGTGCGCAGGAAGTACTTGTCGGCGCGGTCGCCGCCTTCCTGGCGCTTGCGGGCGTTGTAGACGAGGAACTTGGTCACCTCGCCGAGCGCGCGGCCTTCCTTGCGGCTGTAGGCGATGAGGCCCACGCCGCCCTTCTGCGCGCCCTGGATGCACTCCTCGATGGCGTGGGTGAGGTAGGGACGGCAGGTGCAGATGTCGGAGCCGAAGACATCGGAGCCGTTGCATTCGTCGTGCACCCGCGCGGTCAGCGTGACCTCGGGGCGAGCGAGGTCGCGCACGTCGCCGAAGACGTAGAGCGTCTGCCCGCCGATGGGCGGCAGGAAGACCTCGATGTCGCTGCGCGTGACGAGCTCGGGGTACATGCCGCCGGTCTCCTCGAACAGCGCGCGGCGCAGGTCGGCCTCGGAGACGCCGAAGCGCTGTGCCACGCCCGGCAGCCACCACACCGGCTCGACGGCGATCTTGGTCACCGCGGCCGAGGCGTCGTCGAGCAGGATGCGGCCGTCGACCTGCAGGCGCTGGAAGGCGATGGCCTGCTTGATCTCGGGCAGGTGCACGTGCGCCTTGGTGACGGCGATGGTCGGCCTGATGTCGTAGCCCTGGGCGAGGTAGGCCGCGTAGACCTCCTGCACGCAGGCGCCCCAGGGGTCGAGCGAGACGATCTTCGACGCGTTGCCCCACTGCGGGTGGGGGCCGATGGCGTCGGTGGGCGCGGTGTTGGTCAGGTCGGCGCGGTGGCCCCGGGTCAGGTTGCCGGCCGCCACCGCGAGCGCACGGTACACGCCATAGCTGCCGCTGTGCGTGCCCACCACGTTGCGCTGGCTGCGGTTCGTGGTGGTGCCGACGACCGGCCCGCGCTCGAGCGGGTCGGCCGCGCCCCAGCGAATGGCGGGCGCGCCGGCGGCACCTTGGCCGGGGTGCGAGGTCAGGCGGATGTGGCTGGGAGCGGAGCGGCTTTCCATGGCGTTGGGGCACTCGTCGCGAAGCAGCGAAGATACGCCACTTCGGGCCCCAGGCTGGGGAGGTTGCACCCGAAGTTCAGGCCGGAAGGTCGACGGCGTGGCGGGCAGCCCACGCTCGCACGGCGGCCTCGGCCTGCGCGCGCGCCGGCCCCGCCATGAACGAACGGCGTGCCGCCTGCAGCGTCATCGCCGCGACGTCCGCGACGGCCAGGCCCAAGGTCCCGACGATCAGGCGCGCCTCGGCCGGCATCGTCGTCCGCGAGATCAGCCGGTTGTCGGTGTGGAACGACAGCGACACGCCGGCCCGCCACAGCCGTGCCAAGGGGTGCTCCGCGAGCGACGCGCAGGCGCCGGTGTGCACGTTGCTCGTCGGGCAGACCTCCAGGTGCAGGCCGAGTTCGCGCACGCGCTCGACCAGCGCCGCATCTCCGGCGATGCGCACGCCGTGGCCGATGCGCAGCGCGCCTTGGGCGGCGGCCTCGAGCACGCGGATGCCGTCGTCCGCCTCGCCGGCATGCAGCGTGATCGGCAACCCCGCCTCGCGCACCCGCGCCAGCGTGCGCGCGTGCCCGCCCGGTGGGTGGCCGGCCTCGGCGCCGGCGAGGTCGATCCCGATCACGCCTCGGCCCTGCCAGCGCAGCGCCAGTTCGGCCGCGCGCCGCGTCTCGGACTCCGCCAGGTGGCGCATCGCGCAGACGATCAGTCCGCAGGGGATGGGACTGGCGGCCAGCCCCGCCAGCAGCGCGGCCACGGTGCTGTCGCCGTCGATGCCGAAGTCCTCGAACAGCAGCGGCGCGATGCGGAACTCGGCCAGCACGCAGCCCTCGGCCGCGGCGTCCTCGGCCGCCTCGCGGGCCACGCGTTCCAGTGCCGCCGGTGTCGCCATCGCCGCCACCGTCAGGCCGAAGCCCTGCAGGTACTGCGCCAGGCTGCCGGCGTGCGCGCGGTCATGGAACCAGCGCGCCAGCTCGGCGTCGTCGCGTGCCGGGCAGGGCAGCCCGCGCGCGCCGAGCAGCTCGCGCAGCGTGCCCAGGCGCAGGCCACCGTCGAGGTGCTCGTGCAGCAGGACCTTGGGCAGGGAGTCGAGGGGGTCGGGTTCCATCGCGCCATTGTGGTCCGGCGGCGCGCGGCGTGCCGTCATGCACAGGCGTTACGCTTGCCGGCATGCGCCATGCCTTCGCCGCGCCGTCGCCCTGCCGTTCCGCCGCCCGATGAATGTCCCGAACGAAGCTCCCGACGCCGTCGCGGCCAGCGCGGACCGGCTGCGCGCCGCCTGGGCCGCCGCGCCCCCGCCCCGCGTGGCCGTGCTGCTGGGCTCGGGCTGGGGCGGCCTGGCCGGGCGCGTGGCCGACGCGGTGGACGTGCCCTACGACGAGCTGCCCGCCTTCCCCCGCCTGGCCGTGGGCGGCCATGCCGGGCGCGTGCGCATCGGCCGCCTGGGCGGGCGGGCGGTGATGGTGCTGGCCGGCCGCAAGCACGCCTACGAGGACGGTGACCCCGGCGTGATGAAGGGTGCGCTGCGCACGCTGGCCGCGCTGGGCGTGCAGGTGCTGGTGCAGACCAACGCGGCGGGCAGCCTCGACGAGGCCATGGGCCCGGGCTCGCTGATGCTGGTGCGCGACCACCTCAACCTGCCGCAGCGCAGCCCGCTGGTCGGCGAGCGGGACGACCGCCGATTCGTCGACATGTCCGACGCCTACGACGCCGCGCTGCGCGGGCGCGCCCGCGACGCGGCCGCGGCGGCCGGCGTGGCGCTGCACGAGGGCGTCTACGCCTGGGTGCTGGGCCCGCAGTTCGAGACCCCGGCCGAGATCCGGTGGCTGCAGCGCATCGGCGCGAACGCGGTCGGCATGAGCACGGTGCCCGAGACCATCCTCGCGCGCCACGCCGGCCTGCGCGTGCTGGCCATCTCGCTCGTGACCAACCTCGCCGCCGGGCTCACCGCCGAGCGCCTGAGCCACGGCCACACGCTGTCGGCCGCGGCGGCCTGCAGCGAGCGCGCGGTGCGCGTGCTCGAGGCCGTGATCGCGGTGCTGGAGCCGCCGTGAGCCGGCACGCCGCCGCTCGCTTCGCCCTTGCCGGCGCGCTTGCCACCCTGGCGCTGGTGGCGGGCTGTTCGGTGCCGCCTGCCGCGCCGCCACCCGCGCCCCCGGCTCCAGCCGCTCCTGCGGCCGCGGTGGCGGTGGCGGTGGTGCGGCCCGAGGCGCCGAAGCACGTGACGGTGCGCGTCGTCGCCTTCAACGACTTCCACGGCCAGCTCGACGGCAGCGGCCTCACGCTGCCGTGGCCCGACGCCGCGCGCCCCGGCCAGTCGCTGCGGCTGCCGGCCGGCGGCGCGGCCGCGCTGGCCGGGCTCGTCGCCGCGCTGCGCGCGGGCGAGCCGCAGAGCGTGGTGGTCAGCAGCGGCGACATGGTCGGTGCGGCGCCGCTGGTCTCGGCGCTGTTTCGCCACGAGTCGACGATCGACGTGATGAACCGCCTGGGCGTCGACCTGGCCGTGCCCGGCAACCACGAGTTCGACGCCGGCCGCGACGAACTGCTGCGCCTGCTGCGCGGCGGCTGCGCTGGCCCGGCCGCGCGCGGCGTGGAGGTCTCGTGCGCGCTGGGCCGCCACGAGGGCGCGCAGTTCGCCACCATCGCCGCCAACGTCACCGCGGCCGACGGCCGGCCGCTCTTCCCGCCTTCGCAGGTGCGCGAGTTCGGCGGGGTGCGGGTGGGCTTCATCGGCGCGGTCACGCGCAGCACGCCCTACATCGTCGTGCCCTCGGGCGTGGCGGGCCTGCGCTTCGGCGACGAGGCCGAGGCCATCAACCGCGAGGCGGCGCGCCTGAAGGCCCTGGGTGTCGCGGCGCTGGTGGCGGTGATCCACGAGGGCGGCGAGACCGGCACCCCAGGGCAGCCGCTGGCCTGGAACGAAGGCGCGTGCACCAACCCGCGCGGGCCGGTGTTCTCGATCGAGCGCCGGCTCGTGCAGGACGTGGACCTCGTGCTCTCGGCACACACCCACCAGGGCTACGCCTGCGTCGTCGGTGGCCGCGCGGTGATGCAGGCCACCGCGCTGGGCCGCGGCGTGAGCGTGGCCGATCTCGTGATCGACACCGCCACCGGCGAGGTCGACCGCGCGCGCAGCCGGCACCGCAACCTGCCCGTGATCGACGCCCGCGTCGATCCGGCGCTGCGCGAAGCCGTGATTGCCGCCGAGCCGGCGCCCTGGGCCGCGGTGCTGCGCGCCGCGAAGCCCGACGGCGCGATCGCCGCGCGCGTGGCCGCCTATGCGGCGACCGCGGCGCCGATCGCTCAGCGCCCGGTGGGGCGCATCGCCGGCAGCTTCGAGCGCAGCGGGCGCACCGACGGCAGCGCCGGCCGACTGGTGGCCGACGCGCAATGGCAGGCCACGCGCGCGCCCGAGCGCGGCGGCTCGCGCTTCGCGCTCATGAACCCCGGCGGCATCCGCGCCGACCTGGCCTGCCGCGGCACGCCGCCGTGCCCGGTGAGCTACGGCGACGCGTTCGCGATGCAGCCCTTCGGCAACAGCCTGGTGGTGCTGACGCTGCGCGGCGACGAGATCCGGCGGCTGCTCGAGAACCAGCAGCGCCCGGGCAGGACTCAGCCGCTGTTCCTGATCCCGTCGGCCTCGCTGAGCTACCGCTGGGTGGCGTCGGCGCCTCACGGCCGGCGCGTGCAGGACCTGCGCCTGGACGGCGCGCCGCTCGACCCGCAGGCCGAGGTCCGCGTCACCGTCAACAGCTTCATGGCCGACGGCGGCGACGGCCTGGCGGGCCTGGCGCGCGGGCGCCAGCGTCTCGGCGGCCCGCAGGACATCGACGCCTTGATCGAGTTCCTCGCCAGCACGCCGGCACCCGATCCGCTGCCGCGCATCAGCTGGGTGGACTGAGAGCCTGGGAGGCTCTCCCCCATGCCCGCCTTGCACCCCAAGACACCCCGTCTCGTCGTTGCAAATCCGCGCCATGGCCCGAGCTATGGCTGTGGTTTGCGCCTGGATACGGGGCGTCTTGGCGCGCCTTTCGGCCACGGCGGAAAAACTCTCAGGCTCTGAGCCCCCGCAGGCCGCCGCGCCTTGACCGCGCACAAGCCCGTCGCGAGGCGGCTGCCCGAACATGGCGGGATGTTCTGGCCCGCCAGCGAAGCGCTTGCCGAAGGATCCGCCGCCGTCGACGCGATGGCGGGGCTGCGCGCGGACGCCGCCGGCCTTGCCGAGCGCCAGGCGCGGCGCGTCGAGGCCATGGTCGCGCACGCCTTCGACGGCGCGCCGTTCTACCGTCGCCGGCTGCGGGGCCGCGGCGGCCTGCGCCGCACGCTGGCGCAGATGGTGCCCGTGCACAAGAGCGACCTGATGCGGCACTTCGACGAGGTGGTCACCGACCCCGAGGTCACGCTGCCCGCGCTGCGCGAGTTCATGCGCGAGCCAGGCGCCATCGGCACGCCCTTCCTCGGGCGCTACGCGGTCTGGGAGAGCTCGGGCAGCACCGGCGAGCCCGGGGTCTTCGTGCAGGACGCGCAGGCGATGGCCGTCTACGACGCGCTGGAGGGCCTTCGGCGCCACTCGCCGCGACCCTGGGCACGGCTGATCGACCCGATGTTCCTGGCCGAGCGCTTCGCCTTCGTCGGCGCGCTGGAGGGGCACTTCGCCAGCCATGTCTCGGTGCAGCGCCTGCGCCGCATGAACCCGCTGCTGGCCGGCGCCTGGCGCAGCTTCTCGATCCTGCAGCCCGTCGACGCGCTGGTGGCGCAGCTCAACGAGTTCGGCCCCACCATCGTCGCCACCTACCCCACCGCCGCCGGCATGCTGGCCGACGAGGCGCGCCGCGGTCGCCTGCGCATCGCGCCGCGCGAGGTCTGGACCGGCGGCGAGACGCTCGGGGCGCCGCTGCGCCGCCACATCGAGCGCAGCTTCGGCTGTGCGCTGCGCAACAGCTACGGCGCCAGCGAATTCCTGCCCATCGCCTGGGAGTGCGGCGAGGGGCGGCTGCACGTCAACGCCGACTGGGTGCTGCTCGAGCCGGTCGACGCCGGCCTGCGGCCGGTGCCCCCGGGCACCCTGTCGCACACCACGCTGCTGACCAACCTGGCCAACCGCGTGCAGCCGCTGCTGCGCGTGGACCTCGGCGACCAGGTGCTCATGCACGCCGACGCCTGCCCCTGCGGCTGCGCGCTGCCGACGGTGGAAGTGCAGGGTCGGCGTGACGACGTGCTCTCGATGGCCGGCGCCGACGGCGTCGTGCGCACCCTGCTGCCGCTGGCGCTGACCACCGTGCTCGAGGACGACGCCGGTGTCTTCGACTTCCAGTTGCAGCAGACCGACGCCCGCACGCTGCTGCTGCGCGTCGGCCCGGGCGCTCGCGAGGGCGCGGGCGAGGCAGCGCGGCGCGCGCTGCGGGCATTCGCGCTGCGCCAGGGGCTGGGCGCGCTGCGCGTGCGCGTCCGCCACGACGTGCACCTGGCCCCTGGCCCTGCCGGCAAGCTGCGCCGCGTGGTGGCCCTGCGCGCCGGTTGACCTGCACAGATCCCCTACTTACACTGGTTTTGCGGGTTATTGACGGCCCGCCAGGGGAAAGCATGCGAGGTCCGAGCCGTCATTGCATCATCGTTGCGCTGCTGGCGGCCGTCGGGGGCCCGTGGGCGATCGCGAACGCGCAGCCGCGGGAGGCCGGCCCGGGGGCCGCGCCGGCGGCCATCGAGCGCTACATCATCGGCTTGCGCCCCGGGGCCCCGTCGCCGGCGCGCGCGGCCGGCGATGCCCTCGCCCGCCTGGGGGGCCGGGTCAAGCTCGAGATCCCCGGCGCCGATGCCGTGGCGGTGGAAGCGCCTGCCGATGCCCTGCCGGCGCTCAGGCAGCTGCCCGGCGTGGCGTACGTCGAGCGCGATGCCCGGCGCTACCGCCTGGCGGGGGGCTACACCGATTCCACCGGCACGCCGTACGCGTTGGGCCAGCGCGTGCCCTACGGCATCGCCATGGTGCAGGCCGACCAGCTCGCGCTCCTGCAGGGGGTCTCGCGTACCGTGTGCATCATCGACTCGGGTTATGCGATGGGCCATGAAGACCTGCCCGGCGAAGACCGCGTCACCGGTGACTTCGATCCCGGCACCGGCAACTGGCACGAGGACGTCGACGGCCACGGCACGCACGTGGCGGGCACCATTGCCGCGCTGAACGTCGCCGGCACCGGCGTCGTCGGCGTGATGCCCGCCGACACGCTGCGGCTGCACATCGTCAAGGTGTTCGGCGAGCACGGAGACTGGACGTACTCGTCCACCCTGGCCGCCGCGGCGCGCCGGTGTGAAGCCGCCGGCGCGCACGTGGTCAACATGTCCCTGGGGGGCGGCGAGCCCACGGCCACCGAGCGGCGCGTGCTCGACCGCCTTCATGCCGAAGGGATGCTTCTGGTGGCCGCCGCCGGCAACGACGGCAACCGCTCGCTGTCGTATCCCGCCTCGTACGACAGCGTGATGTCGGTCGGCGCGCTGGACGAGTCGAGGCAGTGGGCCGCCTTCTCCAACTTCAACCGTCAGGTCGAGATCTCGGCACCCGGGGTGCAGGTGCTTTCCACGGTGCCGGACGGCCTGGTGTCCGAGGCGGAGCTCACGGTCGGCGGCACGTCCTACGCGCCCCTGCCGATGGAAGGCTCGCCGCGCGCCTCGGTCACGGCACCGCTGGCCGACTTCGGGCGCGGCAAAGGGGTCGTCCGGGGCTCGATGAAGGGGCGGGTCTGCCTGATCGAGCGCGGCGAGAACTATTTCAGCGAGAAGGTGCGCAACTGCCAGCGCAGCGGCGGCCTCGGCGCCATCGTCTTCAACAACGTGGCCGGGGAGTTCTCGGGTACGCTGGGCGGCGCCGTCACGCGCATCCCCTCGGTCTCGGTCTCTGACACCGCGGGCGCGGCATTGAAGGCGCAGCTCGACCAGGCGGCGAGCCTGTCGGTGCTGGCCGGCGGCTCGCCGTATTCGCCCTACGACGGCACCTCCATGGCCACGCCGCACGTGGCCGGGGTCGCGGCGCTGGTGTGGTCGCTGCACCCGCAATGCACCGCGGCGCAGCTGCGCCGCACGCTGGGCCTGTCGGCCCTGGACCTGGGCACGCGGGGCCGTGACACCCGCTTCGGCTTCGGGCTGGTGCAGGCCAAGGCGGCGCACGACCGCATCGTGCAGCGCGGCTGCGGCAACTGACGCCTCTCATACCTCTGATACCTCTGACGCCTGCCCGGTGCGCGGGCGCGGTTCATGGCTTCACGGGCTCTCAGCGCTCGCCCTTGCGATACGGCTTCATCAGCGCCTGCGGGTAGGCCGCGCGCCGCGCCACCACCACCAGTGCCACGATGGCCATCGCGTAGGGCAGCATCAGGTAGAGCTGGTAGGGCAGCTCCACCCCCAGCACGCCGCCGCCGGCCTGCTGCAGGCGCAGCTGCAGGGCGTCGAAGAAGGCGAACAGCAGGGCGCCCAGCAGCGCCTTGCCCGGGCGCCACGACGCGAACACGACCAGCGCCACGCAGACCCAGCCGCGGCCGTTGACCATGTTGAAGTAGAAGGCGTTGAAGGCCGAGAGCGTGAGGAAGGCGCCGGCGATGCCCATCAGCGCCGAGCCCGCCATGATGGCGCCAATGCGCAGCCCCGCCACGCTCAGGCCCTGGCCCTCGGCGGCGGCCGGGTTCTCGCCCACCATGCGCACCGCCAGCCCCAGCGGGGTGCGGTAGAGCACCCAGGCGATCAGCGGCACCGCCAGCAGCGTCAGCAGGGTCAGCGGCGTCTGCGCGTCGAGCACCGGGACGGGCAGCCATTCCATCGGCTCGAAGGGCTCGATGGTCGGCGGGCTGTCGACCTTGGGGAAGCTCACCCGGTACGCATAGCTCGCCAGGCTGGTGGCCAGCATCGTGATGCCCAGGCCTGCCACGTGCTGCGACAGCGCCAGGTTCACCGTCAGCACGCCGTGCAGCAGCCCGAAGGCCGCGCCGGTGAAGGCGGCGGCCAGCACCCCGGCCCACAGGCTGCCGCCCTGGTAGACGGTGAGCCAGCCGACGAAGGCGCCAGCAACCATGATGCCCTCGATGCCGAGGTTGAGCACGCCGGCGCGCTCGCACAGCAGCACGCCCAGCGTGCCCAGGATTAGCGGCGTGGCGATGCGCAGCACCGCGACCCAGAAGGGCGCCGACATCAGCAGCTCGAGGGTTTCGGCCATGGCGATTTCAGCGGCGCAGGCGGTACTGGGTGAGCATGGTCGCCACCAGCATCGAGATCAGCGAGACGGCGACGATCACGTCGGCGATGTAGGTGGGCACGCCCACCGCGCGGCTCATGCTGTCGGCGCCGACCAGCATCCCGGCCACGAACACCGCCGCCGCCACCACGCCCAGCGGGTTGAGCATGGCGAGCATCGCGATGACGATGCCGCTGTAGCCGTAGCCCGGGCTCATGTCGAGCGTGACGTAGGCGGTACGCCCGGCCACTTCCACGGCGCCGGCCAGACCGGCCAGCGCGCCGGACAGCAGCGCCACCTTCACCGTCACCCAGCCCACCGGCATGCCGGCGAAGGCGGCGGCGCGCGCGTTGGCGCCGGCGGCGCGGATCTCGAAGCCGGTGGTCGTGTACTTCAGCAGCGCCCACAGCAGCAGCGCGCAGGCCAGTGCCGCCACCAGGCCGGTGTGCACGCGGCTGCGCTCGATGAGCCGGTCGAGCTGCAGCGGGTCCTGCAACGCCACGCTCTGCGGCCAGCCCATCGCCGAGGGGTCCTTCATCGCGCCGTCGAGCAGCGCCGAGACGGCCAGCAGCACGATGAAGTTGGCCAGCAGCGTGGTGACCACCTCGTCGACGCCGAAGCGGCTCTTCAGCAGCGCCGGGCCCAGCAACAGCAGGGCGCCGGCCAGCATGGCCGCGGCGATCATCAGCGGGAACAGCAGCCAGGGCGAGGCCTCGAAGCCGCTGCCGCCGTGCAGGCCGCCGACGGCCACCGCTGCGAGCGCGCCGGCGTAGAGTTGCCCCTCGGCGCCGATGTTGAACAGGCGCGCCCGGAACGCCACCGCCGCGGCCAGCCCGGTGAGGATCAGCGGGGTGGCGCGCGTCAGCGTCTCGGTGATGGCGAAGCGCGAGCCGAAGCCGCCTTCGAGCAGCAGTGCGTAGGCGCGGCCGACCGGCGCGCCCGCCCAGGCCACCAGCAGCGAGGTGACGGCCAGCGTGACGGCCACGGCGCCGAACGGCGCGGCCAGCAGCAGCCAGCGCGGCGTCTCAGTGCGTCGCTCGAGCCGCATCGGCCGCCTCCGCATCGCTCTGGCGCTCGCCCGCCATCGCCAGCCCGATCGCCGCCAGCGTCCAGTCGGCTGCCGGCCGTGCGGCGGTGAGCCGGCCGTGGTGCATCACCGCGACGCGGTCGGCCAGCGCGAAGATCTCGTCGAGGTCTTCGCTGATCAGCAGCACCGCCGCACCGGCCGCGGCGGCGTCGAGCAGCTGCTGGTGCACGTAGGCCACCGCGCCGATGTCCAGGCCCCAGGTCGGCTGGTTGGCGACGATGAGGCGCGGCGGCCGCGGATCATCGGGGTCGCCGGCCAGCGCGCGGCCCAGGATGAGCTTCTGCATGTTGCCGCCCGACAGCGACCGCGTCACGGTCGCCAGGCCGGCGCCCTCGGTGCCGCGCACGTCGAAGCGCTCGACCAGGCGGCGCGCGTGCGCCATCGCGCGGCCGCGCTTCATCACGCCGGCGCGGGCGAAGGCCGGGCTGGCGTAGCGCTCGAGCACGGCGTTCTCCCACAGCGGCAGGTCACCGACCACGCCCACCGCGTGACGGTCCTCCGGGATGCGCGCCACGCCGGCCTGCACCCAGCGGCGCGGCCGGGCGGGCAGGTTGTGGCCTTCGACGGCGACGCTGCCGGCGTCGAGCGCCACCTCGCCGCACAGCACCTCGGCCAGGGTCTGCTGGCCGTTGCCGGCCACGCCCGCCACGGCGACGATCTCTCCGCCGTGCAGCGTCAGTTCGGCGCCGTCGAGCAGCGGCCGCGGGCCGCTGCCGTGCACCGTCGCGCCGCGCAGTTCGGCCACCGGGCCGCCGCTGGCGTGAGAACGCTTGACGGCCGGCGCCACGCTGCGCCCGACCATCGCCTCGGCAAGGTCGGCCTTGGAAACGCCCTCGGCTGGCAGCACGGCCACCAGCCGCCCGGCGCGCAGCACGGCGATGCGGTGCGAGACCGCCAGCACTTCGTCGAGCTTGTGGCTGATGAAGATGATCGACAGGCCCTGGGCGACCATCTGGCGCAGGGTGGCGAACAGCGACTCGCTCTCCTGCGGCGTCAGCACCGCGGTGGGCTCGTCGAGGATCAGGATGCGCGCGCCGCGCACCAGCGCCTTCAGGATCTCGACGCGCTGGCGCTCGCCCACCGAGAGGTCGCCGACCCGCGCGTCGGGGTCGATCTGCAGCCCGAAGCGTGCGCCGGCAGCCAGCAGCCGCTCGCGGGCGGCGGCACGGCGGGAGAGCGGCCGCCACAGCGGCTCGGTGCCGAGCATCACGTTGTCCAGCACGCTGAGGTTGTCGGCGAGCTGGAAGTGCTGGTGCACCATGCCGATGCCGCGCTCCAGCGCGGCGCGCGGCTGGCCCGGCGGCAGCGGCTCGCCGAAGGCCTCGATCGAGCCGGCGTCGGCCACGTAGTGACCGAACAGGATGGACACCAGCGTGCTCTTGCCGGCACCGTTCTCGCCGAGCAGCGCCAGCACCTCGCCAGGCCCCAGGTCGAGCGAGACGGCGTCGTTGGCCACCAGCGTGCCGAAGCGCTTGGTGATGCCCTGCAGGCGCAGCACCGGCGGCGGCAGCGTCATGCGCCGAGCCGTCGTGCCAGGTCGACGAAGCCCTCGGCCACGACGTCGAACTCGCCCTCGGTCCACGGCTCCATCGGGCCGCCCGGGCCGCGCTCGAGCGGTCGAGGCACGTAGGCCGTGCGCAGGCCGCAGGCAGCGGCGGCGCGCAGGTCGGAAGGATGGGCGGCGACCATCATCACCTCGTGGGGCGCGCAGTCGAGCAGCCGTGCCGCGCCGAGGTAGACCTCGGGGTCGGGCTTGTAGTGGCCGAAGAGCTCGGCCGACAGCACGGCGTCCCAGGGCAGGCCGGCGTGTCGCGCCATGTCGACCAGCAGCGACAGGTTGCCATTGGACAGCGTCGTGATCGTGAAGCGGGTCTTCAGCCGGTGCAGCCCGGCCACGCTGTCGGGCCAGGGGATCAGCCGGTGCCAGACGCGGTTGAACTCCGCCGCTTCGGCCTCGCCCGGCACGAGGCCGCGCGCCTCGAGCAGCCTGTCGAGGATGCGGCGGTGCAGGCCGTCGATGTTCGTCCACGGCAGCGCGCCGCGGCGCACCTCGTCCATCGCCTTCGGATAGCCTGCCCGCCAGTCGTCGGCGAATGCGGGCCAGTCGAGCGTGGCGGGCCACCCCAGCCGCGCGGCGAGGAGCTGCCCCTCGCGCGCGACCGAGGTCCGCCAGTCGACCACCGTGCCGAAGACGTCGCAGGTCAGGGCGCGGATCGCGCCCGTGTCGAAGGCAGGCACCCGACGCTTACTTGGCCGTGCCCTTCGGCTGGTTGTCGTCGACCTTGACCTTGAAGGTGCCGGCCAGGATCTCCTTCTGGCGCTGCGCGACCTTGTCCTTGATCGCCTTGGGCACCTTGCCCTCGAAGGTGCCCAGCGGCGAGAGCTCCGAGCCCTTGTACTTCATCTCGGAGTACTTGCCGTAGTCCTCGGCCTTGAACTGCCCGGCCTTGACGGCCTTGAGCGCGACGTCGATGGTCGGCTCCATGTTCCACAGCGCCGAGGCCACCACCGTCTCGGGGTACTGGGCCTGGGTGTTGATCACGTTGCCGATGGCCAGCACCTTGCGCTCCTTGGCGGCATCGCTGACGCCGAAGCGCTCGGCGTACATCACGTCGGCGCCCTTGTCGATCATCGCGAAGGCGGCTTCCTTGGCCTTGGGCGGGTCGAACCAGCTGTTGATGAAGGTGACCATGAACTCGGCCTTCGGGTTCACTTCCTTCACGCCGGCCATGAACGCGTTCATCAGGCGGTTGACCTCGGGGATGGGGTAGCCGCCGACCATGCCGATCTTGCCGCTCTTGCTCATCCCGCCGGCGATCAGGCCGGTCAGGTAGGCGGGCTCCTGGATGTAGTTGTCGAAGACCGAGAAGTTG
>JBILNT010000069.1:0-15779 GCA_044374875.1 Rubrivivax sp. | reverse complement strand
CTTCGGCGCCAGGCCCTCGGTGGGCTCGTCGATCATGATGAGGTCGGGGTCGCCCATCAGCGTGCGGCACAGCGTGAGCATCTGCTGCTCGCCGCCGGAGAGCACGCCCGCCTCGGTGTGCTGCCGTTCCTTCAGGCGCGGGAACAGGCGGTACATGTCCTCGAAGCTCCAGCGCGGCTTGCCCTTGCGGCCGGTCTTCTCACCGAGCATCAGGTTCTGCTCGACCGTCAGCGTGGGGAAGATGTCGCGGTTCTCGGGCACGTAGCCGATGCCGGTGTGCGCTATCTCGTAGGCCTTGCGACCGAGGATCTCCTGGTCGCGCCAGCGGATCGAGCCGGTGCCGTCGACCAGCCCCATGATGGCCTTGACCGTGGTGGAGCGGCCCGAGCCGTTGCGCCCGAGCAGGGCCACGATCTCGCCGGGCGCGATCTCGAACTGGACCCCGTGCAGGACGTGGCTCTTGCCGTAGTAGGCGTGGACGTCGTGGAGCTTGAGCATGTCGTCAATGTCCAGCCGCTTCGGCCTGCTGCGCGGCGAGCACGGAGCCGAGGTAGGCTTCCTGCACCTTCGGGTTGGCGCGCACGGCGGCCGGCTCGTCGAAGGCGATCACTTCGCCGTACACCAGCACCGCGATCTTGTCGGCCAGGCCGAAGACCACGCCCATGTCGTGCTCTACGGTCAGCAGCGTCTTGCCCCGCGTGACGTCGCGGATCAGGTTGACGAAGCGCGCCGTCTCGCTCTTGCTCATGCCGGCGGTGGGCTCGTCGAGCAGGATGACGTCGGCACCGCCGGCGATGGTGATGCCGATCTCGAGTGCGCGCTGCTCGGCGTAGGTGAGGTTCATCGCCAGATGGTCGCGGCGGCGGTCGAGCTGGATCATCTCCAGCACTTCCTCGGCGCGGTCGTTGGCGTCCTTCAGGTCGGCGAGGAACTTCCAGAACGCGTAGCGGTGACCCATGCTCCATAGCACCGCGCAGCGGATGTTCTCGAACACCGACAGGCGCGTGAACAGGTTGCTCACCTGGAAGCTGCGCGCCAGGCCCATGCGGTTGATCTCGTAGGGGGTCTTGCCGCCGATCGAGACGCCGCGCACGAGGATGTCGCCCGAGCTGCAGCCGAAGCGGCCGCTGATCAGGTTGAACAGCGTGCTCTTGCCCGCGCCGTTCGGCCCGATGATCGCGACCCGCTCGCCCGGTCTCACCGCGAGCGAGGTACCACGGATGATCTCGGTCTTGCCGAAGCTCTTGCGCACGTCGCGCAGCTCGACGGCGAACTCGCTGTTGCCGGCCGCCGTCATGCCGACGCCTCCCGCTTCTTGATCTCGCGCTCGATCTCGACCTGCGTCTCGTCCCACTGCCGCACGTAGTGACGCCGCGCGACCTCGAACAGCGCCGCCCCGGTGGCGAGGACGAAGCACGCGCCGAACCAGCTGTCGAAGCTGTGGACGTCGAGCGTCACACCCATGAAGCGAAGGGTCGGGCCCATCGCGATGTCGAGCTGCAGGTGATAGATCATCTCGATGATCGCCCCCGCACCCACCAGCATCGTCAGCACCGTCCCGCCCAGCGCGAGGTACGCCGTCCACACCTTGCGCAGCTTGCCGAACATCGCCAGCCGCAGGTTCATCATGATCAGGCTGGCGATGCCGCCCGGGGCGAACATGACCATGAAGAGGAACACCAGACCCAGGTAGAGCAGCCAGGCCTTCGTGAACTCGGACAGCAGCACCAGCGCGAACACCATGAGCACCGCGCCGATGATGGGCCCGAAGAAGAAGGTGGCGCCGCCGAGGAAGGTGAAGAGCAGGTAGGCACCGGAACGCGCGGCGCCCACGACCTCGGCGGTGGCGATCTCGAAGTTGACCGCGTACATGCCGCCGGCGATGCCGGCGAAGAACCCCGACGCGATGAACGCCAGGTAGCGCACCCGCTGCGTGCTGTAGCCCACGAACTCGACCCGCTCGGGGTTGTCGCGCACGGCGTTGAGCATGCGGCCCAGGGGCGTGCGCGTGAACGCGAACATCGCGGCCGTGCAGATGAACGTGTAGACGGCCAGCAGGTAGTAGACCTGGATCTGCGGCCCGAACGTGATGCCCATGAAGGGCTCGCCGGCAACGCGGTTCGCCGAGACACCCCCCTCGCCGCCGAAGAACTCGGGCACCATGAGCGACATCGCGAACACCAGTTCGCCGATGCCCAGCGTGATCATCGCGAACGGCGTGCCCGCCTTCTTCGTGGTGATGAAGCCCAGCACGACCGCGAAGGCCATCCCGGCGAGCCCGCCTATCAGCGGGATCAGGCTGACGGGGATGCCCGTCACCCCGACCTTGTTCAGCACGTGGATGGCGACGAACGAGGCCAGCCCGGTGTAGACCGCGTGGCCGAAGCTGAGCATGCCGCCCTGGCCGAGCAGCATGTTGTAGGACAGGCAGGCGACGATGGCGATGCCCATCTGGGAGAGCATCGTGACGGCGAGGCTGCCGTCGAAGACCAGCGGCGCCAGCCCGAGCACCAGGGCATACAGGCCCCACACCACCCAGCGCCCGACGTTCCAGGGCCTGAAGTGGTAATGCGGGCGCGACTCGTGGATGTGCGGCATCGCGTTCAGGAAGACGGCAACAGGACGGGGCGCTGTTCGTTCGGGAGATGCGACATCAGCCCTCCCGGGTGCCCAGCAGGCCCTTGGGGCGGAAGATGAGGATCAGCACCAGCAGCAGGTAAGGCAGGATGGGCGCCACCTGCGCCAGCGTGAGCTTGACGAAGGTGTTGTCCGCCACTGCCGCGCTCGGCTCGACACCGACCGCACGCAGTGCGGTCAGCACCGACCAGTCGAGCCCGACGGCGAAGGTCTGCATCAGGCCGATGAGCAGCGATCCGACGAAGGCGCCCGCCAGCGACCCCATGCCCCCCACCACCACCACGACGAAGATCACCGCGCCCACCGCGGCCGCCATGGCCGGCTCGGTGATGAAGGTGCTGCCGCCGATCACGCCCGCCAGCCCCGCCAGCGCGGCGCCGGCGCCGAACACCATCATCAGCACGCGCGGCACGTTGTGCCCCAGGGCCTCGACCATCTCGGGATGCGTCAGCGCACTCTGAATCACGAGGCCGACGCGGGTGCGGGTGAGCATCAGCCACAGCAGCACCAGCATCAGGATCGCGACCAGGCCCATGAAGGCGCGCGTGGCCGGGAACGGCGAGCAGACCACCCGCACCGTGGCGTCGGCAGCCTGGCACAGCGCGGCCGGTGCCTGACCCCAGACGACGCTCATGCCGTCGACCGAGTGCTTGACCAGGGTGAACGCGGGGCCGCGGAGCTCGTCGGGCGGCAGGAACTCGACGGCCGCGCGCCCCCAGATGAGCTGCACCACCTCGAGGATGACGTAGCTCAGGCCGAAGGTGATCAGCAGTTCGGGCACGTGGCCGAACTTGTGCACGCGCCGCAGGCAGTAGCGCTCGAACAGCGCGCCGAGGATGCCGACGATCACCGGCGCGATGACGAGGCCGGGCCAGAAGCCCACCAGCCGCGTGATCTGGTAGGCGATGTAGGCGCCGAGCATGTAGAAGCTCGCGTGCGCGAAGTTCAGCACGCCCATCATGCTGAAGATGAGCGTCAGCCCGGAGCTGAGCATGAACAGCAGGAGGCCGTAGCTCAGCCCGTTGAGCAGCGAGACGGTGAAGAACTCCATCGGACGCAGGGCCCGGCGCGAGCCGGCCGGGGGGCAGACAAGGTAAAGGGCCCGACGGGCGTCGCCCGCGCGGGCCCTGGCTCAAGGCGCGTCGATCAGGGACGCTTCATCTGGCAGCTGGTCGGCGTGCTCGAGACGAACGACGGGAACTCCTTGACCGGCACCAGCGTCATGCCGGTGTTCTCCGGGCTGTAGGGATGCTTCGCGTCCGTCTTCTGCCACACCGAGACGTACAGCGGCTGCTGCAGCTGGTGGTCGGTCCTGCGCATCTCGACCTCGCCGTTGAAGCTCTTGACCTTCAGGCCCTCGAGCGCCGCCGCGACCTTGACCGGGTCGGTCGACTTCGCGTTGGCCATCGCCTGCGACAGCAGCGTGTAGACGTGGATGGTGGCGCCGGTGTAGAAGTCGTCGCTAAAGCGCTTCTTGAACTCGTCCTGCCAGGCCTGCATCTGGCCGCCCATGTTGTAGTGGTTGTAGGCCACCTGGTAGACGCGTCCCGCGCCGTTCTGGCCCAGCGCGGTGGGCGTGCCGGTCACGCCCGTGTAGTAGGTGAAGAACTTGCCGTTGTAGCCACCCTCGTTGGCGGCCTTGATCAGCAGCGACAGGTCGTTGCCCCAGTTGCCGGTGATCACGGCGTCGGCACCGGAGGCCTTGATCTTGGCGATGTAGGGCGCGAAGTCGCGCACCTGGGCCAGCGGATGCAGGTCCTCGCCCGCGATCTGGATGTCGGGCCGCTTGCGGGCCAGCATCTCCTTGGCGTAGCGCGCGACCTGCTGGCCGTGAGAATAGTTCTGGTTGAGCAGGAAGATCTTCTTGACGTCGGGCTGGTCCTTGATGAAGGTGGTGAGGGCCTCCATCTTCATCGAGGTGTCGGCGTCGAAGCGGAAGTGCCAGTAGCTGCACTTGCTGTTGGTCAGGTCGGGGTCCACCGCGGCGTCGTTGAGGTAGACGACTTCCTTGCCGGGGTTGCGCTCGTTGTGCTTGTTGACGGCGTCGATGATGGCCGCGGCAACCCCCGAGCCGTTGCCCTGGATGATGTAGCGCACGCCGCCGTCGATCGCGGCCTTCAGCGCGTTGAGCGACTCGGTCGGGCTGAGCTTGTTGTCGATCGCGGTGATCTCGAACTTCACCCCCGCCGGGTTGTTCTGGTTGAACTTCTCGGCGAAGAACTGGTAGCCGCGGAACTGGCTCGCGCCGACCGGCCCCATCAGGCCCGACAGCGGGTCGATCCGGACCAGCTTGACCACCTGGCCTTCGAGGGGCTTCGCGGGGGCCTTGGCGGGGGCCGCGGCCGGCTTGGCCGTCTGGGCGAGGACAGGACTGCCAAAGGCGAGCAGCGCGGCAGCGGCGAGGCCGATCATCGGGGTGTGGAATGCCTTCATGGTGGGGACCTTCCTTGGCAGGTTCTCGAAAGTGGCGAAGGGTAGCGCAGGGCCTCGAAAGGCCGCCTCCGGGATAACGACTAAGCATTGTCGCGATCGGGACAACGCCCCCGCGCCCCGCATGGCATTGGCGCCGGACCCCCGATGCCGAAGGCGCACGCCACCACGCCGGCAACCGTCGCTGCGTGCGGGTAAGCTTCGCACCATGAGCCTGTTTTCCCGAAAGCCCCCGCACGATCACGACGACCCGCGCTACCCGGTCCGCAAGAACGACGAGGAGTGGCGCGCGCAGCTCGACCCGATGCAGTACCAGGTCACGCGCCATGCCGCGACCGAACGTGCCTTCACCGGCCGCTACTGGGACCACTTCGACGAGGGCCGCTACCGCTGCGTAGGTTGCGGCACCCCGCTGTTCGAATCGACCACGAAGTTCGACGCCGGCTGCGGCTGGCCCAGCTACTGGGCACCGATCAACTCGGAGGTGATCGAGCGCGTGGTCGACCACAGCCATGGCATGGTGCGCATCGAGGTCCGGTGCAACCGGTGCGGCAGTCACCTCGGCCATGTCTTCGAGGACGGCCCGGCGCCCACGGGGGAACGCTACTGCATCAACTCGGCCGCCATCGACTTCGAGCCGGGACGGTCATGACGCCTCGTCCGGACCGCCTGCGGATCGAGACCCTCCTGCGCGACGCGCTCGAGGCCAGCGAGGTCGAGGTCACCGACGACAGCCACCTGCATTCCGGCCATGCCGGCGCGCGCGAAGGCGGCCACTTCTCGGTGCGCATCGTCAGCGTGCGCTTCGCCGGATTGGCCCGCGTGGCGCGCCATCGCCTCGTGTATAGTGCCCTCGGCCCCTTGATGCAGCGGGGCATTCACGCGCTCGCCATCGACGCGCGAACCCCCGAAGAACGCTGAGAGCCCGCCGCCCCTGAACCTTCCGCCGTCGTGGCACCCCGGGCCACCGCCGGCGCAAGCACCCCCAGCGCCCGGCTGGCGCCACACCACACACCACCCGCTCCCGAACATGAAGTCGAACTCCCCTGCCCTGCGCCCGTTGCTGGTCGCCGCCGCCGTCGCCCTGCTGATGCCGCTGGGCGCGCAGGCGCAGAACATCGCCATCGTCAACGGCAAGCCGGTGCCCAAGGCCCGCGTCGACACGCTGATCAAGCAGGCCGAGCGCTCGGGCCAGCAGGTCAGCCCCGAGATGCAGCAGCAGGCACGGGACCAGGTCGTGCTGCGCGAGATCTTCGTCCAGGAGGCCGAGCGCCGTGGCCTGGCTGCCAGCGCCGACTACCGCGCGCAGATGGAACTGGCACGCCAGAGCATCCTGATCCGCGAGCTCTTCGAGGACCAGCGCAAGAAGGCGACGGTGACCGACGCCGACGCCAAGGTCGAGTACGA
This sequence comes from Rubrivivax sp., assembly GCA_044374875.1. Taxonomy (GTDB): domain Bacteria; phylum Pseudomonadota; class Gammaproteobacteria; order Burkholderiales; family Burkholderiaceae_C; genus Rubrivivax. The sequence continues at coordinate 9,305 of JBILNT010000069.1, read as the reverse complement.
CAAGTTCAAGGCCCAGGCCGCGGGCACCGAGTACCGCGCCCGGCACATCCTGGTCGAGAAGGAAGACGAGGCCAAGGCGCTCATCGCCCAGATCAAGGGTGGCGCCAAGTTCGAGGACCTGGCCAAGAAGCACTCGAAGGACCCGGGCTCCGGCGAGAACGGCGGTGACCTCGACTTCGCCAAGCCCGACGCCTACGTGCCCGAGTTCGGGCAGGCGATGGCCAAGCTCAAGAAGGGCGAGATGACCGGCGCGCCGGTCAAGAGCCAGTTCGGCTGGCACATCATCCGCCTGGACGACACCCGCGAGGCGCCGTTCCCCGCCTTCGCCGAGGTCAAGGACCAGATCAAGCAGCGCATCGAGCAGACACGCCTGCAGGCCTTCCAGGAAGAGCTGCGCACCAAGGCCAAGACCGACTACAAGTTCAGCCAGTGACGGCCGGCGGCGGCGTGCAGGCCTGCGCGCCGCCGCTCCCCGGGCCGCACCTCAGGGTCCGGCCAGCGTGAGCTGCACCCGCGGCGACCACGCCGCATCGTCCTCTCCAGAGATCCGCAGTCGCGGCGCCGCGAGGAACAGGCGCTCGGCCGGCAGCCCTCGGGCGATCAAGGCATCTCTCACCGCGAGCCCGCGCTGCAACGCCAGCTCGCGCGCGCCGTCGGTGCTGACGACCACCGCGGCGCGCAGCAGCGCCTCCATCTCGGTCACTGGGATGTCCCGGGCCAGTCCGATCAGGTCGCGCGGTTTGTTCGGCAGTCGCGTCTCGGCGTAGATCCGTCGCACCAGCGCCGCGCGCTGTTCGGCCGCCAGCGGCGGCAGCGGCCCGTCGGACGCTGCGCCGGCACGCGCACGCTCGCGGCGCTGCTCGGCGAGGATCCGGGCCTCGAGGTTCGCCGCCTGGATGGCCTCGCGCTCGGACACCGGGTCGGCTGCGCCCGCCACCGTCAGCCGCAGCGACGGGCGATCGACCAGCGCCTTGGCGACACGCTCGACGGTCGAGGCGCTTGCCGCGGCGAGCTGCGTTGTCCCGGGCGCGAACTCGACCAGGCTCAGGTCCTCGGTCGCGCCCCCGAACAGCAGCGAGAACGGCGCCGTCAGGGCCTTGACGAGCAGGTTGCCGATCACCTTCACGACGATGCCGAAGACGCTGAACTGCGGGTCGTTGATCGAGCCGCTGATCGGCAGGTCGATGTCGATCACGCCATTGCGGTCGGCGAGCAGCGCCACCGCCAGGCGAACGGGCAGCTTGGTGGCCGAAGGGCTGTCGATGCGTTCGCCGAAGGTCAGCTGGTTCAGCACCAGCTGGTTGCGCGCCTGCAGCCGCCCGTCGGGCTCGACCCGGTAGGCCACGTCGAGGCTCAGCTTCCCCCGTTCGATGGCATAGCCGGCGTACTTCCCGGCATAGGGCGACAGTGGCGCGAGCTCGAGGTCGGTGGCGCGCGCCGAGATGTCGAGCGCGAGCGGATCGGCCGTGGGGTTGAGCGCGCCGCGGATCTCCAGCAGCGCCGTTCCGGCCGCCCGTCCCTTGACCTCCAGGGTCGCCATGTCGCGGCTGCCGGTGGCGAAGCGCCCGAGTCGGCCGTTGAGCTCGGTCAGTTCGGCAGAGTAGCTGGGACGGATGAAGCGGTCGCGGAAGTCGATGCGGCCGTTGACGAAGCGCGTTTCGCCGACGACGAGGTCCAGCGGCAGCGCGGCTGCGGACCGGACGGCGGGCGCCGAGGCCGTTTCCTGGACCGGCTCGGCCACGGCCGGCGGGGATGCGGAGGATGCTGCCGGCGGCGGCGCCGCGACGCGCTGAACGTCGCGCAGGTTGAATCGCCCCTCCTCGGTGATGAGCAGTCGCGAAGAGAAGTCGCCGAGCACGACCTCGCCGATCTCCACCGCGGGCCGCCCGCCGGGCACCAGGGCGACGCGGACGGCCCGCAGCGACAGCGACTCCCAGGCGAAGAGTTCGTCGCCGCCCTCGGTTTGTCTGTCGCCCTCGCGGGCGTGGACACGAACGTCGGCGAGCAGCGCGTCGCCCATGGCCGACACACGCAGCCCCGCAGCCTCCCGGGCGAGGTCGACACGGCCCTTCCAGCCCAGCTCGGCGCTGCGCACGAGCACTGGCAGCGCCGCGCCGAAGTAGGGCTCGACCGCGTGCACGGGCAGGCGCTGCAGGTCGAGCGCCGCCTGCAGCGACAGCGGCTCGAGGCCGAGGCGCCCGGTCGCACTGATCTCTCCGGGCGGCTCGCCCGCCAGCGGAGCCGGGATGCGCGCCGCGATGTCGATCTCGACCGGACGCCTCGAGGCCGGCCAGGCCAGCCCGCGCGCCCGCAGCCGCAGATCGCGAACGGCCAGCGCGACCCGCGCCGCGCCGGGCACCGCGGCCGCGTCCTCCCAGTCGCCGCTGCCGTTGTCGATCCGAAGCTCGGTCAACGAGACCCGCCAGGGGGGCGCCGCCGGGGACGGAACGCCGCTGCCCACGCGCAGCCAGCCCTGGGCGTCGAGCACACCGTCGGCCGCGCGCCGGATGCGAACGGCAGGCTGGCGCAGGCGCAGGGACCCCAGCTCCACCCGGCGCGCCAGGAGGTCGGCCTGCAGCGACGACAGCTCCAGCGCGCGAATCGACACCGGAACCTCGGCCCCACGCCAGCCGCCCGCCTCGCGCAACCGCAGCGATGCGACGCGCACCGAGGACGCGCTCGCCAGCAGCCGGGGCTGCTCGCCCCCTACCCACTCGAGTGCCATGTCGGCTTCGGCCTGACCGTCGAGCGACGGGCGCAGCATGGCGGCGAGGTAGGGCGCGGCCGCCGACAAGCGGAGTTCGCGCAGCGCAAGCCGCAACTTCGCCTTGGCCGCCGCGACATCGCCCTCGATCTCCAGCGTCCCCGCCCCACGCCCACCGGCTTCGATCGAGAGACGGCCGTTCAGCGGCGCCGCGCGCGCCATCGGCCAGGTGATCTCGCCGGCCTGGACCGAGATGCCTGCAAGGTCGATCGCCGCCGCCGGCCGGACCGACGCGTCGCGCCAGCGAATGCGCGCGTCGTTGATCGCGAGCCTGGCCAGCGAGGCCTGCCATGAGCGCCCGGGCGCCGGGGCGGCGGCTTCCGAAGCCGAAGCCGGCGCCGATGCGGGCCGGGCCTTGCCGGAGAAGCCGGCGTTGTCGGCCGGCGCAATCCACTGCAGCAGCTCGAGCGCACCGTCGGTGCGTCGGCGCAGGTCGATCTCGGCTCCGTCCAGCGTCACCGAAGCCAGCGCCAGGCGGCGCTGCAGCGGGCGCAGCTCTGCCAGTTCCACCGCCAGGCGGCGCCACCCGGTCAGCGGCGCGCCGCCCGCAGTGCGGACCGCGATCTCCTCGACCGCCACCGTGCCGGCCAGCGTCACCGCCGGGGCGGCGCCAGGGCGCTGCGCGAAGCCCAGGCGCAGCGCCGTCGTCAGGCGCCCGCCTGTCGGCCGCACGGGGGCCGCGGCGGGCAGATAGGCCCAGAAGGCATCGAGTGCCAGCCGGTCCAGGTCGAGCGCCAGGGAGGCCGTGCGCTCCGCGGCGAAGGGCAGCGCCTGCCCCTGGAGCGCGAGCGGACTGCCGTTGACGCGCGCGGCGACGCGGGGCGTCACCGTCACATCGACATCGGCTTGCAGCGTCGACAGGAACGGCACTCCGATCGCGATGCCGTCGACGACATGTCGCCGACCGACCGGGCGGTCGTCGAACACCAGTTCGCCGCCCTCCAGGGTCAGGTTGAACAGCGCGAAGCGCGCGGGAGCGTCGTCGGCTTGCGGCTGATCCGACGCGCTGCGCAGCCGTGCGATCACGTCGTCGACGTCGTAGCGGCCGCGTCCGAGGTGGGCCAGACGCAGCCGGGGGGCCTCGGCGGTGACCATCTCGACCACCGGTGCCAGCGCCCAGACCGAGCGCAGGCTGGCGTCGACGCGAAGCCGGGCGAGCGAGAACTGCGGCGACCGATCGGGATCATCCGCCGCGGGCGCCACGGCCAGGCCCGTCAACGTGAGCGCCAGCCGTGGCAGGTCGAACTCGACCCGCTCGACCGTGACCGCCCTGCCCAGCGCCTGGCCGCCGCGCTGCTCGATCTGCAACTTCGCCACCACGGGCACCAGCCACCAGGCCGCGGCAACGAGAGCCGCCGCCAGCACCAGTGCCACGGCGGTGCCCCGTACGAACTTGTTCATCACGACGGATGCTGCACGGCAGACGCCCCGCGCGCAAGAGACCCTGCCTGCCCGGCCTGGCGATGCGCCAGAATCCCCGCCGGGCCGGCACAGCGGCCGGCCTGACCTGGCCGCGCACACGGCGGCGTCGTGCACCTCGCCCCGTCCTGCGGGGATGGAGACGCATGTCGGCGCCGGCCCTGCCGAGCTTCACCCATGGCCTCGGAGTCACCCGCTTGAACGACCTTTTCGTCATGCTCGGCATCGAGTCGTGGAAACCAGTGCTCACGGCGTTGCTGCTGCCGCCCGTGCCCCTGCTCCTGCTCGCCATCGCCGGGGCGCGCCTGATCCCCGCGCGGCGCGGCCTGGGCTGGGCCTGCGTGCTGCTCTCGGTGGCCGCGATCTGGGCCAGCTGCACCACTGCGGCAGGCGAAGCGCTGCTGCGCGCCCTGGTGCATCCGCCGCCGGCGCTGGGAGCGGACAGGATTGCCGAACTCAAGCGCCAGGCAGGCCCACGCACCACCATCGTCGTGCTCGGGGCCGGCCGCGAGCTTCAGGCGCCCGAGTACGCCTCGTCGACGCTGACACGAACCTCGGTCGAGCGGCTGCGCTATGGGCTGTGGCTGGCACGGGAGACCGGGCTGCAGATCGGCTTTGCCGGCGGCATCGGCCACGGGGGCGCGCCCGGTCCGAGCGAGGCCGAGATCGCGCGGCGCATCGCCGAGCGGGAGTTCGGGCGGCGGCTCGCGTGGACCGAGGGCGAGTCGCGCGACACCAACGAGAACGCGCTGCGGACGCTGGCCGTGCTCGCGCCGCTGGAGATGGAGCGCATCGTGCTGGTGACTCACGGCTATCACATGCCGCGGGCGCTCGCTGCCTTCGAGCGCGCGGCGTCCCGGTACCCGCGCCCCATCGAGATCGTGCCTGCACCGCTGGGCATGGCGGCGTTCGTGCCCCCGCACGCCGATGGCTGGCTTCCTTCGCTGGCGGGCTTCGAAATGACGCGCCTGGCTCTGCACGAGTGGCTGGGCCGCCTGGCCGGCGCCTAGCGGCGCGTCGGTCGTCGCCTCCCGGACGACACGGCCTGCGTGTGCAGGTCGATGGCGACCCTCACGCCGGCCCGGGCCATCCAGCCACACCGGGGGTTGCGTGCCTTCACCCGACCGACGACGCCGAACCCACTCCCTGAAGGCCGGTGAGAGGCGGCCCGCCTTTGCTCAGGCTCTCAGACCAGTCCGTCGAAGAGCCAGACGTCGACCGTCTGGCCCGCCGCGACCGAGCCCTGCTCGTGACCGAGCACCACCAGCGCGTTGGCCTCGGTCAGGCTGCGCAGGATCCCGGCGCCCTGCGAACCGGTGAGCCGCACCTCGGGAATCCCGTCGGCGGCGCGGGAGACGATCGCACGCTGGAACTCGGTGCGGCCCGGCCGCTTGCGGATGGCCGTGGCGCATCGGGCCTGCAGCACGACGACGGGCTCGGGCGTGGCGCCGGCGAGCTTCGCAAGTGCCTCGCGCACGAAGGCATAGAAGGTGACCAGCGCAGCCACCGGATTGCCGGGCAGCGCGAACAACCAGGCCGTGCGCACGCCTTCGCCGCCGCGCAGCGGGCCGAAGGCGAACGGGCGCCCCGGCCGCATGGCCACTTTCCAGAACGCCACCTCGCCCATGCGGGCGAGCATCTCGCGGGTGTAGTCGGCGTCGCCCACGCTGACGCCGCCGCTCGTGAGCACGGCATCCGCACGCGCAACCGCCTCCTCGAACGTCGCCTGCAGCGCCGCCGGGTCGTCGCGCACCAGGCCGAGGTCGATGACCTCGCAGCCCAGGCGCTGCAGCGCGGCCTGCAGGCTGAAGCGGTTGCTGTCGTAGATCGCGCCGGCCTCCAGCGTCTCGCCGGGCGCGCGCAGTTCGTTGCCGGTCGAGAACAGGGCCACGCGCAGCCGGCGCCGGACCACCAGCGTCGTGAACCCGAGCGACGCCGCCAGCCCGATGTCGGCCGGGCGCAGCACGCGGCGGGCCACCAGCGCCGGCTTGCCGCGCGACAGGTCCTCGCCACGGGCACGACGGTTCTCGCCGCGCCGGATCGCTCCGGCCGGCACCGTGACGCGGTCGGCCTCGGCACGCACCAGCTCCTGCGGCACCACCGTGTCGAGCCCCGGCGGCATGACCGCCCCGGTCATGATGCGCACGCAGGAACCGGCCGGCGTCAGGCCGTCGAACGGGGTGCCGGCGTAGACGACGCCAGCCACCGCGAGGGCGAGCGTCTCGCCTTCGCGCAACGCCGCGCCGTCGAAGGCGTAGCCGTCCATCGCCGAGTTGTCGTGCGGCGGCACGTCGATCGGGCAGACCAGGTCGGCGGCGAGCACGCGCCCGAGCGCATCGGCCAGCGCGACGGTCTCGGTCTCGCCGATCGGCGACAGGCGGGCCAGGATCTCGCGCCGGGCGTCGTCGACGCTCAGTTGGGGATCGCCTGCGGTCAGGGGGGACGGGCCAAGTTCAGACATGGTCGGGGCGGGTGCGCGGTGACGAGCGATGTCGGGCGGTGTCGGGTGGCGTGGGGCGCAACGGAACTCAGCCGGCATGGTAAGGCCGCCCGGCGCCACGGGCGCGCCGCTCCTCATATGCACGCGGCTGCATATCGTCATCGACATGCGGCGCAAGCCACAATCCGCCGCCTCGAACGCCCGCCCCCGCACCGATGAGCACCCTGGCCGACAGCCTGCAGCTCGCCGCCGGCCTGATCGCCGACGGCGATCAGGCATTGCTGCGCATCGTCGGGCTGTCGCTGAGGGTCAGCGGCACCGCCTGCCTGATCGGCGCCGTCGCCGGCCTGCTGCTCGGCGCCTGGCTGGCCGTGGCGCGCTTTCCGGGGCACGGCGCGCTGGTGTGGCTGTCCAACACCCTGCTGGCGCTGCCGCCGGTCGTGGTCGGCCTGCTCGTTTACCTGATGCTGTCTCGCGCCGGCCCGCTGGGCGAATTCGGCCTGCTGTTCACGCCGACCGCGATGATCGTGGCCCAGTCGGTGCTGGTGGTGCCGCTGATCACCGCGCTGTCGCGGCGCATCGTCGCCGACGCACTCGACGAAGGCGGCGAACAGCTGCGCTCCCTGGGCGCGGGCCCGATGGCCGCCGCGGTGCTGCTGCTCGTGCACCAGCGGCGCGCGGTGGCCACCGCGCTTCTCACCGCGTTCAGCCGAGCCATCGCCGAGGTCGGCGCCGTGATGGTGGTGGGTGGCAACATCGACGGGCTGACGCGGGTCATGACCACGGCGATCGCGCTGGAGACGAGCAAGGGCGACCTGCCCCTCGCGCTGGCGCTGGGCTTCGTGCTGCTGGCGGTGGTCGGGCTGCTCAACGGGCTGGCCGGCCTGCTGCAGCGCAATTCGTCGTCGCGGCCACGGGTACCGACGTGGGGATGAAGGCGCCCGATCGATGAAACCCGAGCAACGGCATGTCCTTCCGGACCCCTGGCAGGGCGCCGGCCCGCTCGTCAGCCTGGAAGGCGCGGGCGTCCGATTCGGGGCGACCCGCGCGCTGCGAGCGGTCAGCTTCGAAGTGCGGCGCGGCGATCGCTTGATGCTGATCGGCGCCAACGGATCGGGCAAGACGACACTGCTGCGGCTGCTGCACGGCCTGATCCGTCCGACCGAGGGACAGCGCCGCCTCCACCCGCTTTCGCCCGAGGACCGCATGCCGGTCGGGGCGATGCTGTTCCAGCGGCCCTTCCTGCTGCGCCTGTCGGTGCTGCGCAACCTGCAACTCGCCCTGTGGCTCAACGGCGTGCCGGCCCCGGAACGTGCACACCGCTGCACCGAGGCGCTGGAGCGCGTCGGCCTGGCCGGCATGGCACGGCGCGGCGCGCGCGATCTCTCCGGCGGCCAGCAGCAGCGGCTGGCGCTGGCCCGCGCCTGGGCGCTGCGACCCGACATCCTGTTCCTCGACGAGCCGACGGCCAGCCTCGACCCGGGCGCCAAGCGCGAGGTCGAGGCACTGGTAGAACGCATCGCGCAAGACGGCGTCACCCTCGTGATGAGCACGCACAACCTCGGCCAGGCCAAACGCCTGGGCAGCCGCATCGCCTATGTCGAGGGCGGCCGCGTCGAGGTCGACCTCCCGGTCGACCGCTTCTTCGGCGGCGAGCTCCCACCTGCCGCCACGCAGTTCCTGCGCGGCGAACTGCCCTGGGGCTGAGCGCGCGCAGGCGGCCCGGGTTACAGCATGGAGCACCCCGGGTTTAGCCCATTACCCCATCAGGGTTAGCCCTGGGTTTGCGCCACCCGGCCCTATGAACATCATTGCATAGCCCCGGGGCAGGTGGCCGTTGCGCCATCCCCGCGGGTCCACCCTGGACGACAGCGGAGAAACACCGTCATGCAGAAGAGCCTTCACCTGAACGCGGAGAAGTGCACCGGTTGCCTGCAGTGCGAGATGGCCTGTTCCTTTGAGAACTACGGCGTCTTCGCACCAGCCAAGTCGCGCATCAAGGTCTTCGACTTCCACGAGACCGGCAAGAAGGTGCCCTACACCTGCACGCAGTGCGACGAGGCCTGGTGCCTGCACGCCTGCCCGGTCGAGGCCATCACGATCGACAAGCTGACCGGCGCCAAGGTCGTCAGCGAGAGCACCTGCGTCGGCTGCAAGGTCTGCACCATCAGCTGCCCCTTCGGGACGATCAACTACGTGCAGGAGACCGGCAAGGTGCAGAAGTGCGACCTGTGCGGCGGCGAACCGGCCTGTGCCGAAGCCTGCCCGACCGGCGCCATCACCTACATCGACGCCAACTGGACCGGCCTGGACAAGATGAAGGCCTGGGCCGACAAGCTGGGCAACCAGGCGTCCGCCTGAGGAGGAACACGAGATGGCATGGGCTGGAAAGATTCTCCGCGTCGACCTCACGGCCGGCACCGTCAAGAGCGAACCGCTGAACATGCAGTGGGCCCGGGATTACCTGGGCTCGCGCGGCCTCGCGTCCAAGTACCTCGTCGAGGAGATCGACCCCAAGGTCGACCCCCTCTCGGCGGCCAACAAGATCATCTGGGCCACCGGCCCGCTGACCGGCACGATGGCCTCCACCGGCGGTCGTTACACCGTCGTCACCAAGGGCCCGCTGACCGGCGCCATCGCCTGCTCGAACTCGGGTGGCTACTGGGGCGCCGAGCTGAAGAT
>JBILNT010000068.1:0-15796 GCA_044374875.1 Rubrivivax sp. | reverse complement strand
CCGCTCGCGCGGCACGCCACGCATTGCCAACCGCCTGCTGCGCCGCGTGCGCGACTATGCCCAGGTCAAGGGCCGCGGCGTGATCGACGCCCCCACCGCCGACAAGGCGCTGGCGATGCTGGACGTCGACCCGCAGGGCTTCGACGTGATGGACCGCAAGCTGCTGGAAGCAGTGGTGCACCGCTTCGACGGCGGCCCGGTGGGCCTGGACAACGTGGCTGCCGCCATCGGCGAGGAACCCGGCACGATCGAGGACGTGATCGAGCCCTACCTCATCCAGCAGGGCTACCTGCAGCGCACGCCGAGGGGGCGCATCGCCACCCAGGCGGCGTACCGGCACCTGGGGATCGCCCCGCCGGGGCGCGGGGATCTGTTCGCAGGGGACTGAGAGCCTCACCTGCCTGCAAAAACTCACGTTTCGATGCCGCAGCGGTGGGCCGATGTGAGGAATCCTTCATTCCCAGCCGGCGACAGGCGCCCTACATTCGTCGGGGGCAAGTTCCACCCCGGTCGGACAAGAGTGTCCGCCGGAATGTTCGCCGAGAGGGTCCAGCCAGCATGTCGACAAAATCCGCCGCCAGTCACGGGCCGAGATGCCGGCACAGGCACGCGCGTGGATTCACTCTCGTCGAACTGATGATCGTGGTGGCGATCCTCGCGATCCTGGCGTCGATCGCCGTACCCTCGTACAGCGCATACATCCAGCGCTCGCGCATCCCGGCGGCGCTGGATGCGCTGTCGTCGTTCTACACACGCATGGAACAGCGCTACCAGGACACGGGCAACTATGCCAACGGCACGTCGTGCGCGATCTCGCCGCCGACGGCGGCGAACTTCACGGTGACGTGCGCGCTGTCCAACAGCGGCCAGGGCTTCACTGCGACGGCCAGCGGCACCGGCCCGATGAACGGCTACGGCTACACCATCAACCACCAGGGCGTTCGTCGCACGACCGCTCACCCCAGGGGCGTGCCGGGCACCAGCTGCTGGAGCCTGAGGGGAGCCACGTGCGACACCTGAGGCCCGGGCCGTCGCAGGCCGGCCTCACGCTCGTCGAGCTGATGGTCGGGCTGGCCATCGCCGCGGTGCTGGCCCTCACGGCCGTGCCCTTCCTAGGCGACTACATCGCCAACTCGCGCCTGCGCGAAAGCGGGCACGTGCTGCTGGCCGAGACCCTGGCCGCGCAGGCCGAGGCGATCAAGCGCAACCGCACGATCCGGCTCGCGACGAGCGGTGCGCAGATCCAGGTCATCGACGCCACCAACCCGGCCAGCCCGGTGGTGCTGCGCGACGTCGTGCTGCCCGGCGGCGCCAGCGCGACCACGCTGACCCTGGACTTCGGCAGCGAAGGCCGCCTGCTGCCCTTCCCGAGAGCCGGCGCGATCGACATCGCGCTGACCGGCGTCACCTGCTCGAGCAATCACCGCTGCCCCGGCCTGCGCGTCGACGCCGGGGGCGGCATCCGCCTGTGTCCCGACCGGACCGCGTCGTGCTGAGCCGCCGCCGCCTGCGCCGTGCCCGCCGGCGCACCGTCCTCGGCGTCGGTCTGCTCGACGCGCTGATCGCGCTGGCGCTGCTGTCGTTCGGGCTGCTGGCGATGACGCGCTTCCAGGGCGGCATGGTCGCGCAGGCCACCGAATCGCAGTCGCGCCTGGCCGCCACCCAGCTGGGCGACGAGCTGCTGAGCACCGCGCTGGTCGACACCGCCAACGCCGCCTGCTACACGCTGCCGCAGGTCGGCGCCTGCAACAGCGCGGTCGCGAGGGCGGCCACCGCGGCCTGGGCGCTGCGCGTCGGGGCGGCCCTGCCCGGCCCGGTGACGACCCGATCGACGCTCGACAACGCCGCCGGCCGCCTGACCGTGGCAATCACCTGGACGGGCAAGGACAGCGGCGACACGCGGACCCTGACGGTGACCACCGATGTGCGCTGACCAGCGCCGCCGCCCCCGCCGCGCGCCCCCGCCCCCGCACCCGTGCCTGCACCGGCAGCGCGGCCTGTCGCTCATCGAGCTGATGGTGGGCATCGTCGTCGCGCTGCTGGTCGGCCTCGCGGCCGTCGGCGGCGCCAGCGTCTTCACCGCGTCGCAGCGCCAGGGCATAGGCGTCGGCAGTTCGAACGTCAACCTCGGCGGCATGCTCGCCGCCATCAAGAGCGACGTCTCGTCGGCCGGGCTGGGCTTCTTCGGCGACGGCCGGTTCCTGTGCAACCGGCTCAACCTCGGCCTGGGCAACTCGCGGATCATCGACGGCGACAACTTCACGCCGGTGCGCATCACCCGGACGCAGGCCGGCAGCGACCGCATCGACGTCGTCTACGCCACGCAGGTCGCGGCGGGCACCAACGTGCTGCTCGACACCAGCAGCAACGGCAGCGCGGCCCGGCTGCGCTCGCTGCTGCCCGTGGCCGTCGGCCAGGCCGTGATGCTGGCCCCGGCCACGCCGGGCGACCCCTGCGTCGTGCGCACCGTCACGGCCAACACGCCGGCCGCGGGCGAGGTCAGGCAGCAGCTGGCGTTCGCGAACACCCCGGCCGGCGTGCACAACCAGGTCGCGTTCTCGACGAACCCGACCTACGCGGACCGCGCGCGCGTGACCCTGCTGGACGCCCTGCGCTGGAGCCGCTACGAGCGCAGCGGCACCGACCTCGTGCTGTCGCAGCCGCTGGGCGGCGGCTCGGCGGTGCTGCTGCGCAACGTGATCGGCTTTCGCGCCCAGTACGGGGTCGCGGCCAACGTGGCCGGCAGCACCACGCTCGAGAACTGGCAGGACGCCACCGGGGGCGACTTCGGCACGCTGACCGCGGCCGCGCTGCCCCGCGTGCGCGCGCTGCGCGTCGGCATCGTGACCCGCAGCCCGCAGCGCGAGAAGCCCGACGCCAGCGGCAACTGCGTGGCCAGCAGCGCCAAGCCGGTGCTGTTCGGCGTCACGGTCGAGCCCGACGTGGCCGACTGGCAGTGCTTCCGCTACCGCACCGCCGTGGCGGTGGTGCCGCTGCGCAACCTGGTCTACGGAATGGCCCCGTGATTCCCCACGCCAGCGCGAACCTGCGTCGCCGGTCGCGGCGTGCAGCCCGCCGGGCGATGCGCGGCGTGACCATGCTCGTCGTGCTGGTGCTGCTGTCGGTGATGCTGCTGGGCGGGCTCGCACTGGCCCGCATCACGGAGGTGGGCACGCTGGCCAGCGGCAACACCGCCTTCCGCGAAGCCTCGCTGCAGGCATCCGAAGTCGGCCTGAACACCGCCTACCTCGCCGTTCGCGGGCTGGCCGACGAGGATGCCGCCGCCGGCAACTGGTACTTCCCGACGATGCAGCTCACCGACGCGCAAGGCGTCCCGCAGGTTGGCTTCGACGCCGCCCCCGAGGTGGTGGTCGGCCCCTACAGCGTGCGCTACGTGGTCGAGCGGCTGTGCACCGTCACGCCGGTCACCAACGCGCTGCAGCAGTGCCTGGTGCGCCAGGCCCCGCAGCTCGAGAGCGCCAAGTCCGACAGCGAGTCCCTGGACGCGCCGAACTCGCGCCAGTTCCGCATCACCGTGCGCGTCCACGGACCCAAGAACACGCAGACCTGGATCCAGTCGCTCGTCACCAAAGGATGAGCGGCATTCCCGCCCCGACCCCCGCCATGCCATGAAGACCGTGTTGCAACTGCTCGCCTGCTCCTCCGCGATCGCAGGCCTGCTCGTCGGCGCCGTATCGCACGCGACGAACCTGGCCGAACTGCCGCTGAGGACCGCGGCGCTGGCCAAGCCCAACGTCATCTTCGCGATGGACGACTCGGGCTCGATGGACTGGGAGGTGGTCCTGCGCACCGATAGCGGTATCGCCTGGTGGCGCTACGACAGCACCACCGGCTACGGCAGCGCCTGGGACCGCACGAACAACCGGCCCTTCGAGAATGGCGGCCCCAGCGGATTCCCCGGGCTGACGTACAACTTCCCGATGGGCAACGGCCCGGGCGGGGCGCTCTATAGCTCCAGCCATGAGTCGGGAGGCCAGATACCGCCGATCGCGCAGCTGGCGTGGACACGTTCGAGCGCGTTCAACCCGCTGTACTACAACACGAAGACAACCTACCCGGCGTGGTCGCCAGCCTATGTCGGCGGCGCGCTGCGCACCTACGAGAACGCCTCGACGACAGCCGCACCTTCGCATCCGGGACCGCTGACCAGCACGCCGACGAGCCTGAACGTGGGCGCCGAGTTCAACTCCGGCAGCACCAACTGGGCCAACAGCGCCAACACCGAGTTCACGTTCCGGGCCTACGCCGGCATGACGCTGCCGGCCGGCACGCGCGCCAACTGCGGAGGCACCGCGAACTCGCTGTCGGCGGCAGCCACGGTGCCAGCCGGCTGGATCTGCCGCGCATCGATCCCCTACTACCCAGCAACCTTCTGGCAGCGCACCGTCTGCCCCGCCGGCGACACGAGCTGCATCCCGGCGCCCGACTGCGTCGCCGAGAACCCGAACACGAACCCGACGGCCTCGTGCATCGCGTCGCCCGACGGCCTGGGCAAGTTGCGCCGCTACGAGATCAAGAGCGGCAACACCTTCCCGTCAGGTCGCACGCACGCCGAGGAGCTGCAGAATTTCGCCAACTGGTTCACCTACTACCGCAAGCGCAAGCTGATGCTGGCCGGCGCGATGGGCCGCGTGCTCGAGTCGATCACCGGGCTGCGCATGGGTGTCGTGCCGTTCAACTTTCGCAGGCCGGTGACGATGCATGACTCCGATGCGACGTCGGCCGACCGCAACCGCTACGCCGTCGCCGGCCGCTTTTACCTCAACGCCACGCCATCCATCAGCATGTTGCCCTATGGCACGCCGACGCACTTGGCGATGCTGTACGTCGGAGAACAGTTCAACACCAACATGGACGTCGTCCAGCACGCCTGCCAGCGCAACAGCATGTTCGTCGTGACCGACGGCTTCTCGAACACCGCGACAAGCACGCCGCCGGCCTGGGATGTCGGGAAGTCGGCCGCCACCTGGGGCAGCGGCCCGCCGTACCAGACGACGATCAACGGCTCGCTGGCCGACCTCGGCCTGCGCTTCTACACGAACCGGCTGCGCACCGACCTGCCCGCCGGTCGCGTGCCGCCGGGTGACCCGGGCCGCCGGAACCCGATACTCAACACCGACCTGCACATCACGACCTTCGGCATCACGCTGGGCGCCCGCGGCACGCTCTACCCGACGGCACTCGACCCGTTCGCGGTCGACGTCTTCGCCAACCCGCCGACCTGGCCGACGCCGGTCGGCGACAGCCCCGAGATGATCGACGACCTCTGGCACGCGACGATCAACGGCCGCGGCCGCATGTACCTGGCCAACGACGTCGAGACGATGCGCCGCTCCATCGTGTCGTCACTCGACGAGATCGCCAACCAGCAGGGTGCACAGTCCAGCGTCGCGGTCAGCGCGGTCAACCTCGACCGCAGCGATTCGCAGGCCTACCTCGCTTCGTACGACCCGAAGGGCTGGGGCGGCGACCTGACGGCCAACCGGATCGACATCAAGACCGGCGAGGTGGGCACCATCCAGAACTGGTCGGCGGCGGACAAGCTCGCCGCACGGGACTGGACCGGCCGGGTCGTCTTCACCGCCGTGGGGGGCAGCGGGGTCGACTTCAGTGCCGCCAACATCGGCGTGACGGTCAATCCGGCCCCCGGCACCTACACCGACGCGCAGGTCGTCAACTACCTGCGCGGCGACCGCACGGGCGAGGGCGACAGCGTGCGGCAGCGCACCAGCCTGATCGGCGCCGTCGTCAACGCCGAGCCGGTGCTCGCGCGCGAGGAGAAGATGGTCTACCTCGCCTCGGGCAACGGCATGCTGCACGCCTTCGACGCCGCCACCGGCACCGAGCAGTGGGCCTTCGTGCCGCCCGACGGGCTGGTCAACCTGGGCAAGTCGGTGCAGCGCGGCTGGGTCTACCAGACGCTGCTGGACGCCACCCCGGTCGTCGGGCAACTGTCGGGCGGCACGAAACTGCTGGTCGGCGGCATGGGCGCGGCCGGTCGTGCCTACTACGCGCTGGACGTCAGCAACCCGCGTGGCCTGACCGCGGCGCAGGCGGCCAGCCAGTTCAGGTGGTCGTTCCCTGCGGCCGGCGACACGACGAACCGCGCCCGCATGGGCTTCACGATCGGCAAGCCGGTGATCGTGCGTACGGCCGCCCACGGCGACGTCGTCCTGGTGACCTCGGGGGTCGACAACGGCCAGGTCATCGGCGACGGCAAGGGCCGGCTGTGGATGCTCAATGCCAGCACCGGCGCGGTCATCAAGACCTTCCGCACCACCGTGGGCACGACGGCCGCCGAGGCCGGGCTGACGCAGGTCTCGGCCTTCAAGGAGTCGGACGGCACGGTGCGCTACGCCTACGGCGGCGACCTGCTGGGCAACCTGTGGAAGTTCGACCTCGCCACCGCCGGCGCCGGTGAACACGACGCGACGCGGGTCGCGACGCTGGTCGACGCCAGCGGCAATGCGCAGCCGGTCACCGCCTCGCCAGAGCTGATCATGATCCAAGGCAAGCGCGTGGTCCTGGTCGGCACCGGGCGCCTCCTCGACGTCAGCGACTTCGGCAGCACGCTCACGCAGACCTTCTACGCGATCGCCGACACCGACGTGGAACTGCCCCGTGCGCGCAACGGCCTGGTGCCGCGCACCTATACGCGCGGCGCCGGCGGCTCGGGCTCGCTGTCGGGCGAGACAGTGAACTGGACGGCCGACCGCGGCTGGTACGTCGACCTGCCCGCGGGCGAGCAGGCCAACACCGACCCCGTCGTCGCCTACGGCGCGGTGGGCTTCGTGACCAACAGGAGCGGCGCCAACGATTGCAGCGAGGCCTCGATGCTGTACCTGATCGACATCGGCACCGGCTTGGCGACGCCGCCGGCGACGGGCGACACGATGACCGCCTCGTGGCTGATCTCGAATGCCGCCACGTCGTCGCGGCTGATCACCTTGCGCGCGGTCAACGGCAGGGTCATCGGCACCACGCACCGCTCGGACAACACGGTGTTCCAGCAGCGGCTGCCGATCGGCCAGGTGATCAGCCCGTCGAAGAACGCCTGGCGGGAGATCCGTCGCTGAACGCGCGGGCCGGTGCCGCCATCAGGCCTCGACCGGCCGCCCCGGGTCGCCGTCCGGCGACTCGAGGTGGCCGGTGTCGTTCCAGCCCACCAGCGTGAAGCCCTCGTCGCTGGCCAGCAGGCGGTTGATGCTGGCGTTGCCGAGCTGCCAGCTGCGCGGCGCCTGCAGATCGATGCGCGTCGCGGCGCGGTACAGGCAGTCGAGCACGCCGCCGTGGGCGACCAGCGCGATGGTCCGGTCCGGGTGGCCGGTCACCAGCCGCCGTGCGGTCGCGACGACGCGCGCGTGGAAATCGGCCAGCCTCTCGCCTCCCTCGGGCCCGAAGTGCGGGTCGCGGCGACGCCAGCGTCCGGCCTGCTCGGGCCAGTGCTGCTCGATCTCGGTGAAGGTCCGGCCCTCGAAGTGACCGAAGGCACGCTCGCGCAGGCCGCGATCGGGCACCGGCCGCAGTCCGGCCGCGGCGGCCAGCGGTGCCGCGGTCTGCCAGGCGCGCTGCAGGTCGCTGCTGTAGACCGCGGCCAGTTCCTCGTCGGCCAGCGCGGCCGCCAGGCGCGCGGCCTGCCAATGGCCGCGCGCGTTGAGCGGGATGTCGAGGTGGCCCTGGATGCGGGCGTCGACGTTCCACGCCGTCTCGCCGTGCCGGATCACCAGCACCCGCGTGGCGCGCGTCACAGCGCCTGTGCCAGCAGCCGCGGATTGAGCGTGTAGGTGCCGGAGAAGGTGGCCTCGGCGAGCACGCGCCCGGCCAGCGCGGCACGCACCTGGGCCCCGGTGAAGTCCCCCTCGACGGGCAGCCGGGCCACGGACACCGCGTACAGCGTGAACACGTAGTGGTGCACCAGCGAGTCGTTGAAGGGCGGGAACGGGCCGTCGTAGCCGAAGTACCGGCCACCCATCCGGGCGTCGCCGGCGAACCAGCCGGTGTAGTCGTTCAGGCCGTGGCGGGCACCGTGCAGGGTCCCGGGGCCCGCCTTGCCGCGGTCGGTGAAGCCGCGGCTGAACTCGCCCTCGGCGATCACGGTGGGCACGGGCGGCAGGTCGACCAGCACCCAGTGGAAGAAGTCGACCCGCGGCAGGTCGGCCGGAATCTCGCGGCCGGGCTGGTTGACGTCGTCGGGGCGGCTGGGCACGTCGAAGTCGTGGCAGATCAGGACCATCGACCTCGCGCCCCCGGGCACGTCGCTCCAGGCCAGGTGCGGGTTCAGGTTCTCGCCGAAGGTGACGCCGCCCTGCCCGTCCGGGCGGCCGGCGGCGTAGCGCGCCGGGATGCGGTCACCGTTGGTCCAGCTGTCACTCCAGAGCTTCATGTCCGTCGTCCCTCGTGTGCTTTCGCGCGGATGATGGGTGCGGTCGCGCGCCGCCCGCTAGACGCCCCAGACCACCGGCTCGTCGGCGGCATGGGCGCGCCGCATCATGTCGACCATCGGCCAGACGCGCTGGCGCAGCGCGACCTGGCCCTCGCGGCGCTCGTCGGGCTCGACGTCGGCGGCGCGAGCCTGCGCGCGGGCGGCCTCGTCGGCCGCGACGGCGGCTTCCAGCGCGGCGATGGCCGCGGGCATGGCCGGCGGCTCGATGATGCCCTTGGGCGCAGGCTCGCGGCCGAGCAGGCGAAGCATCTGGTCGCCGTTGGGCCCCAGCATGATGACGTCGCCGGTGGCCTTGCTCCTGAACTTGTAGATCATCCTGATCGCACCCCGCCTGCTTCGTGCCGACGCAATGGCATCACCCCCGGCCAGGCACGATTGTGCGCCCGAAATCGGCGCACTCGACAGGGCGGCGGCAGGCGCCTGGCTGCAAACGCTCACGTTTCGATACAGCCGCGGTGGGCGGATGTGAGGAATCCTTCATTCCCCGCCGACGGCATGCGCCGTACATTCGGCGGGAGAGTGCTTCACTCAGGCCGGAGACGCGTGCCGGCCAGACGATTCGCCACGAGGGCCAAGCCAGCATGTCGACGGAATCCGCTGCCAGTCACGGGCCGAGGCGCCGGCGCGGGCGCGCGCGCGGCTTCACGCTCATCGAGCTGACGATCACGGTGGCGATCGTCACCATCCTGGCGGCCGCCGCACTGCCGAGCTACCAGGACCACGTGCGCAAGAGCCGTCGCGGGGACGCCCAAGGCTTCATGTCCGAGATCGTGGCCAGGCAGCAGCACTTCCTGCTGGATCGGCGGGCCTACTCCGACAGCATCACCAATGCCCCCGCTTCGGGGGGTTTGGGCATGACCATCCCGGCCAACGTGTCGACCTACTACACGGTCACCATGGCGACGGACAACTCCACGAGCCCCCCGTCCTTCTCGGTCAGCGCCGCACCCACGGGCAGCCAGGCGGGCGAAAGGTGCGGCACGCTGTCGATCGACCATCGCGGAAGCAAGTCCGCCACCGGGGGTGGCGGTTGCTGGTGACGCCGTCGCACAGTCCATGAGTCGAATGCGCCACGACGAACCACCCAGGGGCTTGTGCGTAGCAAGGAGCCACCGGGGCTTCACGCTCATCGAGGCCATGGTCGTCGTCGCCATGCTGGGCATCGTCGCCGCGATCGCGGCGCCTTCGTTCACCGGCTTCATCGGCACGATGAATGCAAAGGCGGTCGCCTTCGACCTGATCAGTGACCTGACCACGGCACGCTCCGAGGCCATCAAGCGCAACGCCGACACCACCCTCGTGCCCATCAGCGGGAATTGGTCCAATGGCTGGCAGATCGCTGCCGGAGGCACCATTCTTCGCGAGCGCGGCGCGCTCGCCTCGTCGATCACGGTGACGGGGGCCCCGGGCGCGGGAGTTCAATTCCGGAGCAACGGCCGCCTGAGAGACGACGAGACCTTGACCCGGTGGACGGTGAAGTCGTCGATCCCCGGGGTCATTCAGCGATGCGTGATCGTCACGCCCACCGGGTCGGCCCGGTCGAGGGCGGGAGCATGCTGATGGCTCCGCGAGCGGCCATGCGCCGTCGCCAGCGCGGCTTCTCGATGATCGAGATCCTGATCTCGCTGGTGATCACGGCTTTCGGGTTGCTGGGTCTGGCGGGGTTTGCGTCGAAGGCAACGGCACTGAGCCTGGATGCGACGCAGCGCGCCCGCGCGGCTGCGTTCCTCGCGGACATGTCGGCGCGCATCGCGAACGACAAGACGAATGCGGCGGACTACGTCGACGGCGTCGTGCACGGCGCTGCAGTGCTGGACTGCTCCGCCCTGGCGGGAGAGGCAGCGCGCGATCTGTGCGAGTGGAACAACCTGCTGGCCGGCTCCAACGACGCGGCCGCCGGCAACAACGCTGCAGCACTTGGCTTCAGGGGGTGCGTCACGAGGCCGAACCCTGCCGACCCGGTATTCGTCATCACCGTGGCCTGGGGCTCGATGAGCGCCGGGGTGCCGCCTGCGGATGCCTGCGCGCAGAACGTCTTCGGCGACGACTCGCAGCGCCGGGTGATCCGGTCCCAGGTACGCGTGGCCAACCTGATCCTTTGACGGCATGCCCGCGACAAGGCACTTCCACACGGCACCCGCTCGCGGGCACGCACGCGGCTTCACGCTCGTGGAGGTTCTCGTCGCGCTGGCCATCGGCTCGTTGATCCTGATCGCCCTGACGATCCTCTTCTGGCGCAACAGCGGCAACCAGAGCGAACTGGAACGTTCCGCGCGCCAACTCGAGAGCGCGCGCTTCGCGCTGGATGCGCTGACCGAAGACCTCATGCACGCGGGGTTCTACGGCGAGTTCAACCCGAACACCCTGCCCTTGGCTCCTGCATATCAGACCCCCGACGCCTGTGCCACGGCAACGACGGCACAAGGGTGGGACGCAACAGCCAGTCCGGTGCAGATCCCGATGCCCGTCCAAGGCATCGGTGCCGCAGCCGTCGTGGGTTGCCTCTCCAACCGAGTCAGCGCCACGGAAGCGGTGACGATTCGTCGGGCCGACACGGGCCCCGCGATCGCATTCGCCGGCGGCAACGCGAGCAACCTGTATGTCCAGGTTGCCCGTTGCGGGCTCGATGCGCAACGGTTGGTCGTGGCCGCCGTGCCGTCGACCAGCCCTGAATCGACCTTCACCTTGCGGGTGCCTGACTGCACGACGGTCAACAACCGCATCCGTCGCGTCTCGCAGCGCACCTACTACGTCGCCAGTTGCAGCGACTGCGCCGCCGCCGACGGCATACCGACACTCAAGCGCGTGGAAGCCGTCGATGGCGACTTGCTGACCGTCTCCGTCGCCGAGGGGGTCGAGAACATCCAGTTCGAGTACGGCATCGACATCGACAACGACGGGCAGCCCGACAGCTTCACGACGTCTGCCGGCGTCACGGGCGCGGCGCCGAACGTGTGGAACAACGTGGTGGCCGTCAGGGTCCACATGCTCACGCGTGCCACGGCGCCCGTGGCCGGGTACGTCGACAGCCGGACCTACCGACTCGGCCCGGCCGTGACGGTCTCGACGCCCAGCGACGGATTCAAGCGAACGCTGCTGACGACCACCGTGCGCCTGGTGAACGTCGGCATGCGGAGGGAGTGATGCAGCGACGGCCCGATTCCAGGCGGCAACGAGGCTCCGTGCTGCTGGTGACGATGATCCTTCTCCTGGTCTTCGCCGTGATGGTGGCCGGCTCGTTCCGCGGCTCGCTGACGAGTGCGCAGGCCATCGGCAACATGCAGTGGCGAAACGAGGCGATCACGGCAGCGAACGATGCGATCGACAGCCTGCTCAGTTCGGCCGACTTCGCGACGAACGCCGCCAACGTCACGGCGCAGGTGAACGGCACGCCGTTCCGGCTCGACGCCAATGGCGACGGGGTCAACGACATCTCGGTGAGTTTCCCGCCGGTGGAAATCGACGGTGTCACGCGTGCAGGACCACGCTGCCTTCGCGCCGAACCCATTCCGACCGCAAGCCTCGATCCGGATGTGCCGGCCGACGTGGGCTGCTTCGGCAGCAGCGGCGGTGGCAGTTCAGGCCTTGGTCAGGAGACCTCGGCAGGCGGCATCGGCACGGTGACGCAGTCGCCGTCTCTTTGCTCGAACACCGAATGGAGCATCACCGTGCGGGCCACCGACCCAGTCACCAACACCTCGGTCGACGTCGTGCAGGGCGTCGGCGTTCGCGTGCCGACGACGGCCGTACCGGCCTGCAACTGATCCTCCAGGGAACAGATCATGCGCGTCTCCCGTTCCACCGCCACGCCTGCGCGCGCCGTGTGCGTTGCCGTCGCGACGCTGATGTTCGCCGGCGCCGGCTCGGCCGCCGACATCGACATCTACGCCGCGGCGGGCGGCGCCACCGCCCCCAACGTCGTCTTCCTGCTCGACAACACGTCGAACTGGTCGAGCAACAAGCAGGCCTGGAGCAAGGCGTCGGTCGACAGCAAGTGCAACGCACTGGCCAATGCGACGCAGAAGTCGGTCTGCCTCGGCTATTCGACGCAGATCTTCTCGGGGAAGTCATCGCTGACACAAGGCGAGGTCCAACTCCGCGCGCTGAAGCTCGTTCTCAACGAGCTGGTGTGCTCGGGTGCGAGCAGTGCGCTGAAGGTCAACATCGGCCTGTCGCTGATGGGCCAGCAGTCCGTCGCCAGCAATGGTCACGGCGTGGGCCTGATCAACTTCGCGGTGCAGCCGCTGGCCGGCACGGCCTCGACGAGCGGAAGTTCCTGCCGGGCGATCATCCAGACGCTCGACACCATGGACGCGCGCATCCAGAACCCCGAGTACAAGGCGCCGTCCAGCGCCAACTACGGCGCTGCCTACTACGAGATCTTCAAGTACTTCGGCGGCCACACGAACCCCACGCTCGCGGGCAAGCCGTCGCCCAACGGCGGATCCCCGGTCGGCGCCACGGGCTACGGCACCACCCGGTACTCGAAGCCCAACGTACTCGACGACGTCAACGCCTTCACGTCGGCGGCCAGGACGACCTACAGGAGCCCGCTGTCCGCGGCGAACTCGTGCGGCAACAACTACATCGTCCTCGTCGGCAACGCGTACCCGAACGCCGAGCCGAACAACGGCGGGCCGACCCTCTTCCAGGGCATCGACTACACGCCTCCTGCCCTGTCGGCCGTCACCTCGGACACGAACCGCCTCGCCGACGAGTGGTCCTACTTCCTCGCCAACACCGACGTCAGCGACCTGCCCGGCGTTCAGCGGGTCTTCACCTACGCGGTCAACACCTACAACGACAAGCCCGACAGCGACCAGACGAAGCTCATGAAGTCGATGGCTGCCGTCGGCGGCATCGGCCCGAGCGCCTACCTGGAAGTCGGGGGTGACCTGTACCGCCTGGTGGAAGGCTTCAAGGACATCCTGTCGAACATCGCCGCGGTGAACAGCGTGTTCACCGCGACCACCCTGCCGGTGTCGACGACGACGCAGGGCACCTTCCTCAACCAGATCTTCGTCGGCATGTTCCGACCTGACGCCAACTTCTCCCCCAGCTGGGTCGGCAACCTGAAGCAATACCAGCTTGGCTACGTCAACGGTGTGCTCGACCTCGTCGACAAGAACGGCAAGAGCGCGGTACTGGGAGGCACTGGCTTCTTCAATGCCACCGCCGAGAGTTTCTGGACCGAGGACAGCGTCTTCTTTGCACAGAGCCCCAGCGGATCACCACCTTCGGCAAGCGATCGCCCGGATGGACCGATGGTCGACAAGGGCGGCGCTGCCCAGCAGTTGCGGAAGAAGCATCAGACGGGGGCATCGGCAAGCCGGAAGGTACTCACGCTCAAGGGCACCGGTCTCGACGATCTGGCGGATTCGGGACTCGACGCCAGCCTGATCAAGTGGGCGTACGGCGAGAACAACGTCACGGCGGGCGATGGAATGGAGGAATTCGTCGGCTCGTACCAGGACGGCACGCAGACCAGGCTGCTCGGCAGCACGGGCATCCGGCACAGCGTGCATGGCGACGTGCTGCATTCGCGCCCGGTGGCACTGAACTACGGCGGCGGCAAGGTGATCGTGTTCTACGGATCGAACGACGGGTTCTTCCGTGCGGTGGACGGCCGTCAGACCGGCACCACCGCGGGCCAGGAGCTGTGGTCCTTCGTGGCGCCGGAGCATTACGGCCTCCTCGCGCGCCTGCGGGACGGCACACCTGTCCTGCACCTGCCCGAGACCAACAGCAGCGGCGGCTCGAACACTGCACCAGCGGGTTCGGCAGTCAAGTCCTACGGCATGGACGGCCCGATCGGGGTCTTTGCACGTTACTCGACGAGCAGCACCGCCACCGCGGCGTGGATCTATCCCGCGATGCGTCGGGGCGGAAACGTGGTCTATGCCTTCGACGTGACGGATCCGACCTCGCCCGCCTACAAGTGGAAGATCACGGGCGGCGCCGGCGACTTCTCCCGTCTGGCGCAAACCTGGTCGATGCCCAAGCCGGTCGTCTTCGGTTCGACGAGCACCGCGACGGCTCCGCTGCTGATCATGGGCGGCGGCTACGACCCGCTCGAAGACACGAATGGCGGCGCCGCCTCCGCCGGGGGAAGCGGCCGTGCCGTCTACCTGATCAACGGCTTTTCCGGGGCGCGGATCGCCGAGTTGCCGACGGAGAACGCCGTGCCTTCCGACGTGACCGTGGTCGATGTCGATGGCGACGGCAACCCGGATCGCGCCTATGTCGCCGACGTCCGCGGCATCCTGTACCGGATCGACTTCCCCAAGGGAAAGGATCCTCTGGCCTCGGCCTCCTGGACGGGGGTGCAGGCGGTGAAGATCGCCAGCCTGAGCCCCGTCGGCAGCGTCAACAAGGTCTTCTTTCCCCCGGACGTCGTGGTGACCAAGAGCTACGTCGCCGTCATGGTCGGTACCGGCGACCGGGAGAAGCCTCTGCTGGCCACCACCAGCGACCGCTTCGCCCTCGTCAAGGACACCCTCGGTGAGCCCCGCGGCACCCCGCTGCAGTTGTCCGACCTCGCGCTCATCGCCACCGTGGACAACGCAACGATGCGGCCAGTCCCGGCTTCGCCCACGCCGAACGCCGCGAACGGCTGCTACGTCAACCTGGCGACCAACGGCGAAAAGGTCGTCAACGCACCCTTCACCATTGCGGGCGCCACCTACTTCGGAACCAACCGCCCCAGGTCGAACGGCAATGTCTGTTCTGCCGATCTTGGCGAGGCCTACGCCTACAAGTTCCCCCTGTTCTGCGTGGCACCACCGCCGCCATCGCGACTCGAAGGTGGTGGCCTGCCGCCGTCGCCGGTGGGGGGAATCGTCACGATGAAAGTCAACGGTGTCGACAAGCAGGTGCCCTTCCTGATCGGTGGAGGCGCCGGCGCATCGCCGTTCAGGCCGGAAGAACCCAGGCCTCCGATTCCGCCGAGGCGCACCCGCCAGTACTGGCACATCCTCAACCAGAACCGCTGAACCCTACCGGCACCCGCGTGGCGCGCGTCACAGCGCCTGTGCCAGCAGCCGCGGATTGAGCGTGTAGGTGCCGGAGAAGGTGGCCTCGGCAGGGCCGCGGGCGGGCTGCAGCCGGCGCGCGGGTGGGCCCGGTGATGCGCCGCGCAACGCGGGCAAGCGGAGCGGGACTGCAACCGCAAGCCGCGGCAGGCGTTGCAGGGCATTCAGGATTCACGGAAAGTGTTCATTTAACCTAAATCCGGCAGTTACCCAGTCGCCGGAAGTGCTGGCGGGGGCTCGGGTGGCCCGATGACCGGCGCGATCCGGTCGCTGATGTAGCGCAGCATGCAGCCCCAGGGGT
>JBILNT010000067.1:0-15847 GCA_044374875.1 Rubrivivax sp. | reverse complement strand
CGCGCTTCTTCTTGAAGTTCGAGCGGTAGGGCTCGACGATCTCCAGGGGCAGCAGCACGTTGTCCACCGTGGTGCGCCACGGCAGCAGGCTCGGCGCCTGGAAGGCCATGCCGCTGATCTTGAGCGGCCCCGTCACCGGCTCGCCCCCGATCGTGATCGTGCCCTTGCTGGGCATCTTCAGGCCGGTGGTGAGCTTCATGAAGGTGGACTTGCCACAGCCCGATGGCCCGACGATGGCGATGAACTCGCCCTCCTCCACCTGCAGCGAGATGTCCTCGACGGCGTAGTGCCCGAGCGCGAGGAGTTCCTCGTTGTAGGCGAGCCAGACGTTGCGGAAATCAACAAAGGCCATGTGTTTCGTCCACCGGAGCTGACCGGTTGCAGCGGTTACGGCACGCGCGGCGGGTCACCGCAGCGCCCCTGACCAAGCCCCCGCCGCGGATCCGGCTCTGCCGGTCCGCTGGCGGGCGGCCCCCGCGGGGGGTAGCGAGCGCTAGCGAGCTTGGGGGCTCCAGCTAGCGAGCTAGGGGGCCCTACTTCTTCGGCAGGATGTTCAGCTCGGCCTTGGGCGGCAGGAAGGCATCGGTCCAGACGGCGTTCGGGTCGACCCGCGTCTTGGTGCCGAAGGCGTCCGAGACCTGCGAAGCCATCAGCGCCAGGCGACCAGGAACGACCACGCCGAAGCCCTCGGCACGGGCGTCGGGGCTGGCGACCACGGCGTCGATGGCCATGCGCAGGCGGCGCTTCTCGAGGTCGACGTTGATGATGCCGTCACGCGCCTTGACGTACTCGATCGAGGCGTCCGGGTTGGCCATCACTTCCTTGGCGCCCTTGACGAAGGCGCTGAGGAAGGCCTTGACCGCCTGCGGGTTCTCCTTGATCAGCTTGGGCGAGGCGATGATCGCGTTGCCGTACAGGCGCACGCCGTGGCTGGCGTAGGGGAACACGACGATGTCCTCGGCCTTCACGCCGCGCGCCTCGAGGTTGAGGATCGAGGTGAACGAGAAGCCGGTGATGGCGTCGATGTCGCCGCGGACCAGCATGGTCTCGCGCAGCGGCGGGTCCATCGAGGTCCAGTTCGGGGTCGACAGGCCATTGGCGCGAGCCAGGATCGGGAAGGCGCGGCGGCCGGCGTCGAAGCCCGGAGCGCCGAGCTTCTTGCCGTTCAGGTCCGACAGCTTGGTGATGTTGTTCTTCTTCAGCGTCAGCACGGCGGCCGGCGTGTTGTTGTAGACCATCATCACCGCGACCGGCTTGTTCGGCGCGTCGGGGTTGTTGGCGTGGAACTCCATCAGCGCCGCCATGTCGGCGAAGCCCATTTCGTAGGTCCCGGAGGCCACGCGGGTGACGGTACCGCCCGAGCCGTTGCCGGCATCGATCGTCACGTCCAGTCCCGCTGCCTTGTAGTGACCCTTGGCCGCCGAGCCCAGGAACAGTGCCGCCGGGCCTTCGAAGCGCCAGTCGAGCTGGAACTTGATCGGCGTCTGGGCCAACGCAAGGCCGGGGACGGCCAGCAGCAGCGAGGCGGCAAGAAGCGTGCGTCGCTTCAGCGGGGCGAGCAGGGAACGGACGGTCATGGAAGGCTCCGGTTGCGAGAAATCGTTGTGCGGGCGGCATCGTCCGGCTCGGCCGGAGTCCCGCACGCAGGTCTCCTGGATTTTGCAAGTTCCGTGCACACATCACCCCCCGGGCTTGCACCAGCAGGGTGCGCGGCGCACCGACCGCGGAAACTCAGCCGTTCAGCATGTCCAGCAAGGTGCGCGCCACCACCTTGGTGGCGCGCCGCAGGTCCTCGAGCACCAGGTTCTCGTCGGCACGCTTGGCATTGCTCTCCAGCACCGTGCGCGGCCCGGCACCGTAGATCACCGCCGGCACGCCGTGCTCGCCGTACAGGCGCACGTCGGTGTACAGCGGCGTGCCGCTCTCGGGGATGGGCTCACCGAACACCGCCTGCCCGTGGCCCTGGATGGCATGCACCAGCGCGGCGTTGCCGGCCAGCGGCTTGAGCGAGTGCGCCAGCAGCAGCCGGCGGATCTCCACCCGCACGCCAGCGCAGCCGGCCACGGTGGACGCGATCAGCTCGCGCACCTCGGCCTCGACCTGCGCGGCGTCCTCCTCGGGAATCATCCGGCGATCGAGCTTGATCACCACCTTGCCGGGAACGACGTTGGTGTTGCTGCCGCCCTCGATGCGGCCGACGTTCAGGTAGGGGTGGGTGATGCCCGCCACGCCAGAGCGGCGCGTGCGCAGCACGTCGTTGTACGCGTACAGCGCGGTCAGCAGCTTGTTGGCGGCCTGCAGCGCGTCGACGCCGGTATGCGGGTACGCCGCGTGCGACGCCAGCCCGTGCAGCGTGACTTCCATCTGCAGGCAGCCGTTGTGCGCGGTGACGACCTGGTAGCTGAAGCCGGCTGCAATCAGGTAGTCGGGCTTCGTGAGCCCCTGCGCGAGCAGCCAGCCCGGGCCGAGTTCGCCGCCAAACTCCTCGTCGTAGGTGAAGTGCAGCTCCACCCCGCCGGCCAGCTTCGCGCCCAGCGACTCGAGCGCGCGGGTCGCGAAGGTGAAGGTGGCGAAGTCGCTCTTGCTCACGGCGGCTGCGCGTCCGTAGAGCCGGCCGCCCTCGACCTCGCCGCCGTACGGGTCGTGCGTCCAGCCTTCTCCGGGAGGCACGACGTCGCCGTGCGCGTTCAGCGCGATCGTCGGCCCCTCGCCGTAGCGCCGGCGCACGACGAGATTGGTGATCGACTGCAGGCCATAGGCACGTACCTCGGCCTCGGGCACCGGGTGCTTCTCGGCGAACAGCCCCATGTCCTGCAGCAGCGCGGCCGTGCGCTCGGCGTGCGGAGCGTTGTTGCCCGGCGGCGTGTCGGTGGGCACGCGCACGAGTTCCTGCAGGAAGCGGACCTCCTCGTCGAAGTGGGCGTCGATCCAGGCGTCGAGGTGGTCGTGTCCGGTGGTGCTCATCGGGTCTCCGTGGCGAGCTGGCCGAGCAGGTGGCGGAAGGCCTGCACGCACAGTTCGGTGTCGTGGTTGGTGATGGATTCGAGGGGGTTGTGGCTGATGCCCGCGTTCAGGCCGCGCATGAACAGCATGGCCTGGGGCATCACCTCGTGCAGCTTCATCGCGTCGTGGCCGGCCCCGCTGGGCATGCGGAAGACCGGCAGGCCGATCGACTCGACGGCACGCTCCCAGCGACCCTGCCAGGCCGGGTGGCTGGGCGCCGCGCTGGCGCGCATCGTCTCCTCCAGCCGGAAGGCCAGGCCGCGCCGCGCGCAGATCGCCCCCAGCTCGGCGCGCACGTCGTCGGCCAGCGCGTCGCGGGCCGCGTCGGTCGTGGCGCGCAGGTCGAGACTGAAGGCGCAGCGGCCGGGCACCACGTTGATCGAGCCGCCGGGCACCTGCAGCATGCCCACCGTGCCGACGACGTCGGGCACCGCGGCGGCACGCTTCTCGACGAAGAGGATCAGCTCGGCCACGGCCGCTGCGGCGTCGCGCCGCCGGCCCATCGGCGTGGTGCCGGCATGGCTGGCCTGGCCGATCACCTCGCCGAGGTAGCGCACGCTGCCGTTGATCGAGGTGACCACGCCCAGCGGCAGGTCGATCTCGCTCAGCACCGGCCCCTGCTCGATGTGGACCTCGACGAAGCCGAGATAGCGCGAGGCGTCGCGCCGCAGCGCGGGGATGGCGTCGATCGCCAGGCCGGCGTGCTGCATGGCCTGGCGCATCGTCACGCCGTCGGCGTCGGCCTGGTCGAGCCAGGCCGGGTCGAAGTGGCCGGTCAGCGCGCCCGAACCGAGGAAGGTCGCCTTGTAGCGCTGCCCCTCCTCCTCCGAAAAGCCGACGACCTCGATGCCGAAGGGCAGGCGCCGGCCGGCGCGGTGCAGTTCGCGCACGCAGGCCATCGGCACCAGGATGCCCAGGCGACCGTCGTACTTGCCGCCGTTGCGCACGGTGTCGTAGTGGCTGCCGGTGAGCAAGCGCGGCGCGGCGGGGTCGGCACCGTCGTAGACGCCGACCACGTTGCCGACGGCGTCGATCTCGACGCGGTCGAAGCCGCAGTCGTCGCGCATCCACTCGGCGAGCTGCCGGGCGCAGGCGCGGTGGGCGTCGGTCAGGTAGGTGACGGTGAGCTGACCCTGTTCGGCAAACCCGGGGTCGCTGTGCACGGCCAGCCGCTCGGCCCAGTCCCACACGAGGTTGCCCGCCTCGGGCTCCTCGGCGAACTTGTCGGCCAGGCGGATCTCGGCGATGCGGTGGATGTTGCGCAGGGACTCGGCGAACTCGAAGTCCGGGTGCCCGCCCAGCCGGCGCTCGAAGGTGGCGATGATCTCGGCGCGGCCGAGGCCCCGCCCGCGCGGGCCTCGCACGGCCAGGATGAACGGCCAGCCGAACTTCGCGTTGTATTCGGCGTTCAGGCGCTGGATCTTCGCGAACTCCTCGGGCGTGCAGTCGGTCAGGCCGGCCTTGCCCTGCTCGTTCGTGCTCTCCGCGGTCAGCGTCTTGCTGACCATCGCCTTGCCCGCGAGCTCGGGGTGGGCGCGGATGAGCGCGAGCTGCGCGTCGCGACCGGCATCGCGCAGCACCTCGACCAGCGCGTGCTTCAGCGCGGCCAGGCTGGCGAAGGGCCGGCGCGCCCACGCACGCTCGGCGATCCAGGGCGAGTGCTCGTAGGTGCCGTCGAGCAGCGCGACGAACTCCTCGCGCGACGCGGCGTTGATCTGTTGCAGGGTCAGCGGCATGTCATTCCCACACGAAGGCGGTGGCGGGGTCGAAGGGGTGGGTGCTGCGCCAGTGGCGCGCGATGTCGATGCGGCGGGCGACCCAGACGCGGTCGTGCTTCTGCACGTGATCGAGGAAGCGCTGCAGCGCGCGCATGCGCCCGGGCCGGCCGAGCAGCCGGCAGTGCATGCCGATGCTCATCATGCTCGGGCGCTCGTCGCCCTCGGCCCAGTGCACGTCGAAGGCATCGCGCAGGTACTCGAAGAACTCGTCGCCATGGCTGTAGCCCTGGGGCAGGGCGAAGCGCATGTCGTTGGCATCCAGCGTGTAGGGCACCACCAGGTGCGGCGCCAGGCCACCGTCGCTCTTGCGCACCTGCAGCCAGAACGGCAGGTCGTCACCGTAGTAGTCGCTGTCGTACTCGAAGCCGCCGTGGTCGGCCACCAGGCGACGGGTGTTCGGGCTGTCGCGCCCGGTGTACCAGCCCAGCGGCCGCTCACCGGTCAGCCTCTCGATGATCTCCATGCCGACGCGCAGGTGCTCGCGCTCGACGGCCTCGTCGAGGTTCTGGTAGTGGATCCAGCGCCAGCCGTGGCAGGCGATCTCGTGGCCGAGCTCGACGAAGGCCTGCGTCACCTCGGGGCATCGCTCGAGCGCCATGCTCACGCCGAAGACGGTCAGCGGCAGGCCGCGCTTCTCGAACTCGCGCAGGATGCGCCAGACCCCCACCCGCGAGCCGTACTCGTAGATGCCCTCCATGCTGAGGTGGCGCGCAGGGAAGGCCGGCGGGTTGAACATCTCGGAGAGGAACTGCTCGCTGCCGGCGTCGCCGTGCAGCACGCTGTTCTCGCCGCCCTCCTCGTAGTTGAGGACGAACTGCACGGCGACGCGGGCGTTGCCGGGCCAGCGGGCGTGCGGCGGGTTGCGGCCGTAGCCCAGGAGGTCGCGCGGGTAGCGGGAGCGTTCAGGGGAAGTCATCGGCGGTTCGGCGTCCGGGTTCGTGAAGGGAGTCAGCGGCCGGCCGCCTCGGGGCGCAGCGCCGAGGCGAGATCCGGCAGCCGGGGATCGAGGCGCAGGTTGCGCTCCACGCTGCTGAGGTGGTGCTCCATCAGCCGCACCGCGGCGCGGGCGTCGCGACGCTCCAGCGCATCGACGATCTGCACGTGCTCGTCCTGCGAGTGCTCGGCCGAGTGCGACGACTGGTACATCAGCGAGATCAGCGACGAGCGCGACAGCAGGTCGGCCAGCATCTGGGCCAGCACCTCGTTGCCCAGCATGCGCGCCAGCACGACGTGGAAGTCGGCCAGCAGCCGCGTGCGCCCGGAGACGTCGGTGCGGCGCACGGCCTCTCGCTCGTCGCGCAGGTGGCGGCGCAGCTCGGCGATCTGCGCATCGGTGATGCGCGCGCAGAGCTGGCGCACCATCGCCGACTCGACCATCGAGCGCACCTCGAAGACCTGGCGCGCCTCCTCGACGCTGGGCTGGGCGACGAAGGCGCCGCGGGCCGGCTCTAGCGTCACCAGGTGATCGCGGCTGAGCTGGTTGAGCGCCTGGCGCACGACGGTGCGCGAGACGCCGAAGATGTCCGCGATCTGCTGCTCGGCCAGCTTGGTGCCGGGCATCAGGCGGCGCTCGACGATGGCGGCCGTGATGGAGTCGACGATGCGGGCGGTGGAACTGGCGCCGCCGTCGACTTCGGCGGCATGCGCCGCCGCTGCGCCGGCAGGCTCGATCACATCCAGGTTGGCTCGGGTGCGCGACACGGCGATCGAAGGGGTCGTGGAGGGAAAGGGCCTATTGAACTGTATTCTTAAGTGTATACACTTTGGCTGTCGACGCAAGATCGCCTCGACCTGCGACAAACCCGAACCGGGCGCCGCGCGCCCGCCACCAAGGAAACGCCATGGGCCGACTCTCAACCCACGTCCTCGACACCGCGCACGGCTGCCCCGCCGCCGGCATGAAGGTCACGCTGCAGCGCGTGCACGGCGCCGAGGCACACACCGTCAAGAGCGTCCTGCTGAACGACGACGGCCGCGCCGACGGGCCGCTGCTCGACGCCACGTCGATGGCCGTCGGCCAGTGGCGCCTGCTCTTCGAGGTGGCGCCCTACTTCAGCGCGCGCGGCGTGCAGCTGCCCGATCCGCCGTTCGTCGGCACGGTGCAGCTCGACTTCGGCATCGCCGACGTGGCGGGCCACTACCACGTGCCTCTGCTGGTGAGCCCCTGGTCCTGGTCCACCTACCGCGGGTCGTGACCCGGCGTCGGGCACGCGGAAGACCCCTGCGCGATCCAAGGGTTTACACCCACGCCAATCGTGCACAAACGTGTATACAGTTTGATCACGTCGCCGCGGCGCCCCGGGATCCCGCCCCTTGCAGGCGGGATGCCATCCGGGTCGCGACGTTCGCTCCTCACAGAGCCCGCTGTGGTGAGGGGAATGCACGGTCACCCGTGCCTTCCTTGAACGTCAGGACGCGATGGACGCCGCCTACCTCCTCGACTGGGCCAACCTGCTGCTGCGCTGGGCGCACGTCATCACCGCGGTGGCGTGGATCGGCGCCTCGTTCTACTTCGTCATGCTGGACAACAGCCTGACGCCGCCGGGTCACGACGACCTGAAGGCCAAGGGCGTGGACGGCGAGATGTGGGCCGTGCATGGCGGCGGCTTCTACCACTCGAACAAGTACATGCTGGCGCCCAAGTGGCTGCCGCTGCCGCAGAACCTTCACTGGTCGTACTGGGAAAGCTACTCGACCTGGCTCACAGGGTTCGGCCTCTTCACGGTGCTCTACCTGTTCAACGCCGGCTCGTTCCTCGTCGACAAGAGCGTGTTCGACTGGTCACCCGGCGCGGCGATCGCCGCCTCGCTGGGCTTCCTCGTCGTGTTCTGGCTGGTCTACGACGCGATCTGCCGCACGCTCGGCCAGCGCGCCAACGGCGACATGGTGGTCGGTGTCTGCGTGACGGTGTTCGTCGTCTTCGCGTCCTGGCTGGCGTGCCAGCTGTTCGCCGGGCGCGCTGCCTTCCTGCTCGTCGGCGCCATGCTGGCCACCGCGATGAGCGCCAACGTCTTCTTCTGGATCATTCCCGGCCAGCGCAAGGTGGTGGCCTCGCTGCGCGCCGGCGAGAGCCCCGACCCCATCCACGGCCGGCGCGGCAAGCAGCGCAGCGTGCACAACACCTACTTCACGCTGCCGGTGCTGATCGCCATGCTGTCGAACCACTACGGCTGGCTGTACCAGGGCCCGAACAACTGGCTGGTGCTGGTGCTGCTGATGCTGGCCGGCGCCCTCATCCGCCACAGCTTCGTCGCCCGCCACAAGGCCCACGTGCAGGGCAAGCGCACGCCCTGGGAGCACGCGGTCGTCGGCACCGCGGTGCTGGTCGGCCTGGCCATCTGGCTGGCCCCGCCGCCGAAGACTGCCGCCCAGGTGGCCGCCGCCAAGGCGATGGCCGCGAAGCCGGCGGCCTATGCCGAGGTGCGCGCGGTCATCGACCAGCGCTGCGCCATGTGCCACAACGCGGCGCTGGCGCAGAAGAACGTGGCGCTGCACACGCCCGAGCTGCTCAAGCAGCACGCGCAGGCGGTCTACCAGCAGGCTTCGGTGCTCAAGCTGATGCCGATGAACAACGCCACGCAGATCACCGATGCCGAGCGTGAGCTGATACGGCGCTGGTTCGAGGGCGGCGCGCCCGTGCAGTAGCCGCCCCCGCCGCGAGGCCACGCCGACGCGGCCCCGCTCATCACTTTCCCCCCGAAGAGGACACGAGCCCGCCGGCACCGCCGGCCCAGGGCCACGGCCCGTCACACCCCGCCCAACGAGAAGGAGACGACACCATGACGACTTCGACGGTCCATCCGGTCGACGAGATACTGCCCACCGGGCGCCTGACGGCGCTCGGCCTGCAACACGTGCTGGTGATGTATGCAGGCGCGGTTGCCGTGCCGCTCATCGTCGGGCGGGCGCTCAAGCTCAGCCCGGAGCAGATCGTGATGCTGATCCAGGCCGACCTGTTCTGCTGCGGGATCGTCACGCTGATCCAGGCCTTCGGCGCCACCCGCTGGTTCGGCATCAAGCTGCCGGTGATGATGGGGGTGACCTTCGCGGCGGTGGCGCCGATGGTCGCGATGGCCAACGCGATGCCAGGCGTGGAGGGCGCCGGCCGCATCTTCGGCGCCATCATCGCCGCGGGCCTGATCTCGATCCTGCTCGCGCCGGTGGTCAGCCGGATGCTGCGCTTCTTCCCGCCGGTCGTGACGGGCACCATCATCGCGGTCATCGGCATCAGCCTGATGCGCGTGGGCATCAACTGGATCTTCGGCGTCCCGGCAGGCCCGACCGCGCCGGCGATCGTCGACCCCGCCCACGCCCAGTGGCTGGCCGACATGAAGGCCCTGGCGGGCGCGGCGGTCACGCCCGCGGCCGGCGCCAGCGCCCCCGCGGCGGTGCCGGCGGTGCCGCCGGGTCTGTCGCTGGTCGGCACGGTGCCCAACCCGAAGTACGCGCAGCTGCCGCACATCGCCATCGCGGCGGTGTCGCTGGTCTCCATCCTCGTCATCGCCAAATACGCCCGCGGCTTCGTGGCCAACATCTCGGTGCTGCTGGGCATCGTGATCGCCGCCGTGGTGGCCACCGCCATGGGCCTGATGTCGTTCGACAAGGTCGCCAAGGCGAACTGGTTCGACTTCGTGCTGCCCTTCGAGATCGCCCGCCCGGTCTTCGACCCGATCCTGATCCTGACGATGACTCTGGTGATGATCGTGGTCATGATCGAGTCGACGGGCATGTTCCTCGCCCTGTCGGACCTCACCGGCAAGAAGATCGACCAGAAGCAGCTCTCCGCGGGCCTGCGTGTCGACGGCCTGGGCACGCTGATCGGCGGGGTGTTCAACACCTTCCCGTACACCAGCTTCTCGCAGAACGTCGGCCTGGTCGGCGTGACGGGCGTGAAGAGCCGCTACGTCTGCGTGGCCGCGGGCGTGATCCTGGTGCTGCTGGGCCTGCTGCCGAAGATGGCGGCGCTGGTCGAGTCGCTGCCCACCTTCGTGCTCGGCGGCGCCGGCCTGGTGATGTTCGGCATGGTGGCGGCCACCGGCATCCGCATCCTCGCGAATGTCGACTACAAGGGCAACCGCAACAACCTGTTCATCGTCGCGGTCTCGATCGGCGTCGGGATGATCCCGCTCATCGCCCCGAAGTACCTGCAGTGGATGCCGCACGGCATCCACCCGCTGATCGAATCGGGCATCCTGCTGGCGTCGATCAGCGCCGTGGTCCTGAACCTGTTCTTCAACGGCGGCAAGGGCGACACGGCCGCCGCGGTCGAGGCAGCGAAGTCCGCCGACGCGCACTGACGCACGCGGCGGGCCAGAATCACGGCATGACGGCCCGCCCTCCCCGCACCGAGCCCCAGGTCCGCCGCGACCTGGCGGCCGCCTACCGGCTGGCGGCGCTGGCCGGTTGGGACGACACCGTCTACACGCACCTGTCGGCCTCGGTGCCCGGCGAGCCCGGGCACTATCTCATCAACCCGTTCGGCGCCCTGTTCGAGGAGATCACGGCCGGTTCGCTGGTCAAGGTCGACCTGAACGGGCGCGTCGTCGACGGCTCCGGTGCCCGCGTCAACCCGAGCGGCTTCGCGATCCACGGCGCGGTCCACGCCGCGCGTCCCGAGGTCGAGTGCGTGATCCACCTGCACTCGCCCTGGGGCGTCGCGCTGGCCATGCTGCCGGGCGGGCTGCGGCCGACCTCGCAGTGGGCGATGCGCCTGCATGGCCGGCTCGGACGCCACGCCTACGAAGGGCTGGCCCTGGGCACCGACGAGCAGGCCCGGCTGGTGGCCGCGCTCGGCACGCTCGACGGGTTGATCCTCGAGCACCACGGCCCGCTGGTCGTAGGCCGCACGGTGGCCGAGGCCTTCATCCTCATGCACCTGCTCGAGCGGGCGGCGACAGCCCAGCTGCGCGCCAGCGCCGCCCATGGCGGCCCGGTTCCGGCCGTCGGCGACGACCTGGCGCGGCTCACTCACGCGCAGTGGGTCGGCGACGGCACGGAATGGGACGGCGACCTCGAATGGCCGGCGCTGCTGCGGCGCGTCGACCGCCTGAGCCCCGGCTACGCCGATTGACCTCCACCCAAGGAAGAACCATGCCCACCATCCACGTCGAACTCTTCGCCGGGCGCACCGTCGAGCAGAAGCGCGCCCTCGCCCAGGCGCTGACCGAGGCGACAGTCCGCACGCTCGGCGGCTCGCCCGACAGCGTCGACATCATCTTCCGCGACGTCGAGCGCCACGACTGGGCCACCGGCGGCACGCTCTGGAGCGACCGCGCACCGGCCCCGCCGGGCAAACCCTGAGGGGCGTTGGCGGCCTGCTTCCCGGGCCATCCTGCGCCGTTGACGGCACGCTGCCACCCGGAT
Organism: Rubrivivax sp.; assembly: GCA_044374875.1. Taxonomy (GTDB): domain Bacteria; phylum Pseudomonadota; class Gammaproteobacteria; order Burkholderiales; family Burkholderiaceae_C; genus Rubrivivax. The sequence goes on along the minus strand of JBILNT010000067.1, from coordinate 4,703 downwards.
GCGGCCATCCGGCGCGTGCGGCGTCGGCCACGCGGACGGAACGCCGACGGTCTTCTGAACCAGGCCGGGGGGAAAGCCACCCCGGGAAGCGATGCCCCTGGCGGTTTCCGCCAGAATCCCCGGGTGACACCCTGCGCGCGACACGCGCCCCACGCATCGAAGGAGACACATGAACGGCCTGATGATGCAGCAGCAGCTGCTGATCTCTTCCCTTCTCGTCCACGCCGAGCGTCACCACGGCGACAGCGAGATCGTCTCTCGGCGCGTGGAGGGCGACATCCACCGCTACACCTACCGCGACCTGGCAGTGCGCGCCCGCCGCATGGCCAAGGCGCTGGCCGCGCTCGGCGTGGGGCCGTCGCATCGCGTCGGCACGCTGGCCTGGAACGGCTACCGGCACATGGAGCTGTACTACGCGGCCAGCGGCTCGGGCGCCGTGCTGCACACCCTCAACCCGCGCCTGCACCCCGACCAGGTCGTCTACATCGCCGACCACGCCGAGGACCAGGTGCTGTTCTTCGACCTGACCTTCCTGCCGCTGGTGGCGGCGGTGGCACACCGCACGAAGACCATCCGCCACTTCGTCGCGATGACCGACCGCGCCCACCTGCCCGCCGACGCCGCGCAGAAGATCCCCAACCTGCTGGTCTACGAGGACCTCGTCGACGGGCAGGATGACCGCTACGAGTGGCCGACCTTCGACGAGAACACCGCATCGTCGCTGTGCTACACCTCGGGCACCACCGGCAACCCCAAGGGCGTGCTCTACAGCCACCGCTCGACGGTGCTGCACACCTACGCCGCGGCGCTGCCCGACGCGCTGAACTGCTCGGCGCGCGACGTGATCCTGCCGGTCGTGCCGATGTTCCACGTCAACGCCTGGGGCCTGCCGTACGTGGGCTGCATGACCGGCGCGAAGCTGGTGTTCCCCGGCGCCGGCCTGGACGGCAAGTCGCTCTACGAGCTGTTCGAGAGCGAGAAGGTCACGCTGTCCGCCGGCGTGCCCACGGTGTGGCAGGGCCTGCTGGCCTACACCGAGGCCAACGGCCTGAAGTTCAGCACCATGAACCGCACGGTGATCGGCGGCTCGGCCTGCCCGCCGGCGATGATCCGCACGTTCGGCGAGAAGTACGGCGTGCACGTGCTGCACGCCTGGGGCATGACCGAGATGAGCCCGCTGGGCACCTCGTGCACCTTCAAGGCCAAGCACCTGGAAATGGATCAGGAGGAGCGCTACGCCGTCATGGCCAAGCAGGGGCGCGCGATCTACGGCGTCGACATGAAGATCGTCGACGACGCCGGGCAGGCGATCGCCTGGGGCGAGGACCGCTCGGGCGACCTGCTGGTGCGCGGGCCCTGGATCCTCTGCGAGTACTTCAAGGGCGAGGGCGGCAACCCGCTGAAGGACGGCTGGTTCCCCACCGGGGACGTGGCGAAGATAGACGCCGACGGCTACATGCAGATCACCGACCGCAGCAAGGACGTGATCAAGTCCGGCGGCGAGTGGATCGGCTCGATCGACCTCGAGAACATCGCGATGGCCCACCCCGCGGTGGCCATGGCCGCCTGCATCGCCGCCTACCACCCGAAGTGGGACGAGCGCCCGCTGCTGGTGGTGGTGAAGAAGCCGGGCATGGAGGTCACCCGCGAGGAACTGCTGGCCTTCTACGAGGGCAGGATCGCCAAGTGGTGGACGCCGGACGACGTGGTGTTCGTCGACGCGATCCCGCTCGGGGCCACCGGCAAGATGCAGAAGAACAAGCTGCGCGAGCAGCTCAAGGATCACAAGCTGCCGACGGCCTGACGCGCGGGGACTGGCGCGCCCGTGCGGCGGCGGCGCATCGGCGCTGCGGCCACGGGCGGGCTGCCGACACCCCTTGACCTTCACATCGTGGCAAGCTCGAGCCTGCGGGCACCGACGTCCCCCGCACGCCGCCACCAGCGGCCTCGACTGCCATGAACGCTTCGACTCCGACCGCGGCCGCGCCGGGCTCCGTGCCCGCCGCGGCGTTCTCCACCCCGCCCGACGCCTGCGAATGGAACGTGCCTGTCGAGGGCATGACCTGCGCTTCCTGCGTCTCCCGGGTCGAGAAGGCCCTGGGCGCATTGCCGGTGGTGGTCTCGGCCAGCGTCAACCTGGCCACCGAATCGGCCCGCGTGGTGGCCGCGGCGGGCGTCGGCATGGCGCAGATCACGGCCGCGGTCGAGAAGGCCGGCTACGCCGTCGGCACCCGGCAGACCGAGCTCGCGATCGGCGAGATGACCTGCGCCTCCTGCGTCGCGCGCGTCGAGAAGGCGCTGCGCGCGGTCCCCGGGGTCGTCTCCGCGGAGGTCAACCTCGCCACCGAGTCGGCGACCGTGCGGGCCACCGCGGACGTCGAGCCCGGCGCGCTGGTGGCGGCGGTCGAGCGTGCCGGCTACACCGCCAGGCCGCGCGGCGAGTCCGCGCCCGCGGCGCCGGCCGGCGGCGCGCCGTGGTGGCCGATCGCGGTGGCCGCCGGGCTGTCGTTGCCGCTGGTGCTGCCGATGCTCGGCATGCTCGTCGGCGCCGACTGGATGCTGCCGGGCTGGATCCAGCTGCTGCTGGCCGCGCCGGTGCAGTTCTGGCTCGGTGCGCGCTTCTACGTGGCCGGCTGGAAGGCCGTGCGCGCTGGCACCGGCAACATGGACCTGCTGGTCGCGCTCGGCACCTCGGCAGGATTCGGCCTGAGTGTCTGGCTCATGGTCGACCACGCCGGGCACGGCGGCGCGCCCCACCTGTACTTCGAGGCCTCGGCCGTCGTCATCACGCTGGTGCTGCTGGGCAAGTGGCTGGAGGCCCGCGCCAAGCGCCAGACGACCGAGGCGATCCGGGCGCTCCAGGCCTTGCGCCCGGAGACGGCGCGCGTGCGCCGCGACGGTGGCGACGTCGAGCTGCCGATCGCCCAGGTGCGCGTCGACGACCTGGTCATCGTCCGCCCCGGCGAGCGCATCGCGGTCGACGGGACCGTCGCCGAGGGCTCGAGCCAGGTCGACGAGTCGCTGATCACCGGCGAGAGCCTGCCCGTGGCGCGCCACGCCGGCGACAGGGTCACCGGCGGTGCGGTCAACGGCGAGGGCCTGCTGCTGGTGCGCACCACCGCCGTCGGCGCGGAATCGACGCTGGCGCGCATCGTGCGCCTGGTCGAGTCGGCGCAGGCGAGGAAGGCGCCGATCCAGCGCCTGGTCGACCGTGTCGCGGCGGTGTTCGTGCCGGTGGTGCTGGCCATCGCGCTGCTCACGCTGCTGGGCTGGGGGCTGGCGACCGGCGACTGGGAGCACGCGCTGCTCAACGCGGTGGCGGTGCTGGTGATCGCCTGCCCCTGCGCGCTCGGGCTGGCGACGCCGACCGCGATCATGGCGGGCACGGGCGTGGCCGCGCGGCACGGCATCCTGATCAAGGACGCCGAGGCGCTGGAGGTCGCGCACGCCGTGACCACGGTGGCGTTCGACAAAACCGGCACGCTCACGGTGGGCAAGCCGACGCTGGCGGCCCGTGTCGCGGCCGAGGGCGTCGACGACGCGGCGCTGCTGTCCGACGCGGCGGCGATCCAGGCCGGCAGCGAGCACCCGCTGGCGCACGCCGTGCTCGACGCGGCGCGCGATGCCGGGATCACCCCGGCCGCCGCCCGCCGGGCGCAGGCCGTGGCAGGCCGCGGGATGCAGGCGGAGGTCGGCGCCCGCACCCTTCACCTGGGCAGCACGCGCTGGATGGGCGAGCTCGGGGTCGACCTGGCCCCGCTGGCCGACCGCGCCGAGGCCGAGCAGGCCCAGGGGCGAACGGTGTCGTGGCTGGCCGAGGCCGGCGAGCCGCCGCGGCTGCTCGGGCTGCTGGCCTTCGGCGACGAACTCAAGCCGACGGCGCGCCAGGCGGTCGAGGCGCTGCGCCAGCTGGGTATCCGCAGCGTGCTCGTCACCGGCGACAACCGCGGCGCCGCCGAGCGGGTGGCCCGCGCGCTGGGTCTCGACGCCGTCGAGGCCGAGGTGCTGCCCGCCGACAAGGCGGGCATCGTCGAGCGCCTGAAGGCGGCCGGCGGCCGCGTCGCGATGGTGGGCGACGGCATCAACGACGCACCCGCGCTGGCGGCGGCCGACGTCGGCATCGCGATGAGCACCGGCACCGACGTGGCGATGCACGCCGCCGGCGTGACGCTGATGCGCGGCGACCCGGCGCTGGTCGCGGCCGCGGTGGACGTGTCGCGCCGCACCTACCGCAAGATCCGCCAGAACCTTTTCTGGGCGTTCTTCTACAACGTCGTCGGCATCCCGCTGGCCGCCGCGGGGCTGCTGAACCCGGTGATCGCCGGCGCGGCGATGGCGTTCAGCAGCGTCAGCGTCGTGACCAACGCGCTGACGCTGCGCCGCTGGCGGCCACCGGCCGCGCCCCGCTGAGGCACTGGCGGATCAGGCGGCAGCCGGCGCAGGCGTGCGGATCAGGTGGTCGAAGGCCGACAGCGCGGCCTTCGCGCCTTCGCCGGTGGCGATGATGATCTGCTTGTAGGGCGTGGTCGTCGCATCGCCGGCGGCGAAGACACCGGGCGCGCTGGTCGCGCCGCGCTCGTCGACGATGATCTCGCCGTAGCGGCTCAGCTCGACCGTGCCCTTCAGCCACTCGGTGTTCGGCACCAGCCCGATCTGCACGAACACGCCCGACAGAGACACGCGATGCTCGGCCCCGCTCGACC
>JBILNT010000066.1:0-15925 GCA_044374875.1 Rubrivivax sp. | reverse complement strand
TGCCGGCAGGTCCTCGAACAGGCCGACCGGCGCCTCGCCTTGGTGCTGGGGTTCGCTCATGGTCAAAGATTAGCCAGTTGCATGCCAATTACCAAGATGGCGAGAAAAACTCTCAGGCTCTCAGTCGTAGACGATGGCCGCGGCGCCGCCGTGGGCGCGAGCATCTGCCTGCAGCGTTCCTCGTGCTGCGCGATCTCGGCCAGCGTGACCTCGAGGTCCTCGCGCTGGCGCTCCAGCAGCTCGCGGTGCTCTGCCAGCACCTGCAGGAAGGCGCGCAGCTGCTGCTCGGTGTCCGAGGGCGACTCGTACATGTCGACCAGCCGCTTGATCTCCTGCAGGCTCAGGCCCAGGCGCTTGCCACGCAGCGTGAGCTTGAGCCGGGTGCGATCGCGCAGCGTGTAGACGCGGTTGCGACCGGCGCGCTCGGGGGTGAGCAGGCCGACGTCCTCGTAGAAGCGGATCGCGCGCGGCGTGATGTCGAACTCCTGCGCCAGCTCGGTGATGGTGTAGTTGCGGCTGTCCTTCGGACGCTCGGCGGGGCGCGGGGCGGATACCATGGCGGGGCTGACGTTGACGTAAACGCCAATGTAACCCGAACGCGAGCACCCATGGCCACTGCGCAAGAAGCCGCCCTGCACTACCCCCTCGGTGATGCACTCCCCCCGCCCGGCGGCTGGCTCGAGGTGGCGCCCGGCGTGCGCTGGGTGCGCATGCGGTTGCCCTTCGCGCTCGACCACATCAACCTGTGGCTTCTGGCCGACCGCGACGCGCAGGGCCGCGACGGCTGGGCGATCGTCGACTGCGGCATCGACAACGCCGAGACGCGCGCGATGTGGGAGCAGGTCTTCGCCGGCGACGCGCTGCAGGGCCGGCCGGTGCTGCGCGTGATCGTCACCCACATGCACCCCGACCACATCGGACTGGCACACTGGCTCACGGCGCGCTGGAGCTCGCCCGCGAGCGAGTGCCGGCTGTGGATCAGCGCGACCGACTGGAACGCCGCCCGCATGGCCAGCGGCGGCGCGGGCGGTGCGGCCGGCGGCGACGGCGCGGCGCGCTTCTTCGCGCTGCACGGCCTCGTCGAGCCGTCGGCGCTCGAGCAGATCCGCGCGCGCAGCAGCTACTACCCGGGGCTGGTGCCCGCGGTGCCGCAGCGCTTCAGGCGCCTGATGGACGGGCAGCAGGTGACGGTGGGCGACCACGCATGGCGCTGCATCGCCGGTTACGGCCACGCCCCCGAGCACATCGCGCTGCACGCGCCGGGCCTGGGCGACGGCGGCGTGCTGATCTCCGGCGACATGGTGCTGCCGCGCATCAGCACCAACGTGAGCGTCTACGACCTCGAACCCGAGAGCGACCCTCTGGCCCTCTACCTGGCCTCGATCGCACGGCTGCGCGAACTGCCGCCGGCCACGCTGGTGCTGCCCTCGCACGGGCGGCCGTTCACCGGCCTGCACGAGCGCATCGACCAGCTCGAGGCGCACCACGAGGAACGCCTGGCCGAGGCGCTCGAGGCCTGCGCTGCGCGGCCGCGCAGCGCCGCCGAACTGCTGCCGGTGCTGTTCCGCCGCCCGCTGGACCTCCACCAGACCACCTTCGCGATGGGCGAGTCCGTGGCCCACCTGCACCTGCTGGCATCGGCCGGCCGCGTCATTGCCGAGGACGGCAGCGATGGGGTGCGGCGCTGGCGGGCCCGGGGCTAGCGACCCGGTCAGCTCGTTTGCTCCTCCCGAACGGGCCTCGCGCCGGTGCGGCGGCCCGGTCGTGCAGCGGTTCCCTGCAGGGCCGAGGCCGCCACCGGCCGTGGCGCGCATTGCAGAAAGCACGACCACCTTCGCCAGCGAAGCGGCAGCCACCCCGGCAACGTTTCGCCGCGGGCCGAAGACAATCGGTGCCGGGGTCCTGACCAGGCGCCGTTCACCCCGGGCCGACCCTGCGTTCGACCTGCCGGCACTCGGGTGACAATCGTCATGCCGCACTTCGCCGCCAACCCCCGCCCGCCGTGGATCTCGCGACTTTTCTCGTCCAGTGCCTGAACGCCGTCCAGTACGGGCTGCTGCTCTTCCTGCTGGCGTCGGGGCTGACGCTGATCTTCGGGATCATGGGGGTGATCAACCTCGCCCACGGCAGCTTCTACATGATGGGCGCCTACCTGGCGTTCAGCATCGCGCCTTTCTTCGGGCAGAATTTCCTGCTCATGCTGCTGGCCGGCACGCTGATGGCGGCACTGTTCGGCTACCTGCTCGAATGGGCCTTCTACAGCTACCTCTACGAGCGTGACCATCTGCAGCAGGTGCTGATGACCTACGCGCTGATCCTCGTCTTCGAGGAGACGCGCTCGGTGCTGGTGGGCAACGACGTGCACGGCGTGAAGGCGCCCGACTGGCTGGCCGGCACCGTGCCGCTGGGCGAGCTCATGACCTACCCGGTCTACCGGCTCTTCGCATCGGCAGCGTGCATCGTCATCGGCATCGGGCTGTACCTGGTGGTCAACCGCACCCGGCTGGGAATGATGATCCGCGCCGGCGCCAGCAACCGCGACATGGTGCGCGGCCTCGGGGTGGACATCACCCGCCTGTACCGCATCGTCTTCGCCGGCGGCGTGGCCCTGGCCGCCCTGGCCGGGATGATCGCCGCGCCGATGTCCAGCGTCTACCCCGGCATGGGCGGGCACATCCTGATCATCTGCTTCGTCGTGGTGGTCATAGGCGGCATCGGCTCGATCACCGGCGCGCTGGTGGCATCGCTGCTGGTGGGCTTCGTCGACACCTTCGGGAAGGTGTTCTTCGCCGAACTCAGCGGCATCGGGGTGTACGTGCTGATGGCCATCATCCTGATCTGGCGGCCCGAGGGCCTGATGAAGCGGGGATATTGAGCCATGGGCGCCCTCTCCCGCTTCCTGCCGCTGGCCGCGCTGATCGTTCTGGCCGCGCTGCCGCCGGCGCTGACGCCCTACACCAGCGACCTGGTGGTGAAGATCATGATCTTCGCCGTGTTCGCGCTCAGCCTCGAGCTGCTGGTCGGCATGACCGGCCTGGTGAGCCTGGGCCACGCGGCCTTCTTCGGGCTGGGTGCCTACATGGTGGTGCTGTTGTCGCCCGAGTACGACGCCGGCAACCTGCTGGTGCTGCTGGGCGCGAGTGTCGGCGTGGCGGCGCTCTATGCCCTTTTCGTCGGCAGCCTGAGCCTGCGCACCAAGGGCGTCTACTTCATCATGGTCACGCTGGCCTTCGCGCAGATGGCCTATTTCGTGTTCCACGACACCAAGGTCGGCGGCGGCACCGACGGCATCTACCTCAACGTGCGCCCGGTGCTGGGGCCCATCGACGGCGGCGACAAGCAGACCTTCTACTACATCGCGCTCGGCGCGCTAGTCTTCACCTACGGGCTGCTGGCGCTGATCCGTCGCTCGCGCTTCGGTCACGCGCTGGCGGGCATCCGCGTCAACGAGCAGCGCATGCGCGCTGCGGGCTTCGCCACCTACTTCTACAAGCTCGCCGCCTTCGTGGTGGCCGGGGCGCTGGCCGGGCTGGCCGGCTTCCTGGTGGCGGTGAAGGACGGCTACGTGAACCCCGAGCTGCTGTCGTGGCACGAGAGCGGCGCGGTGCTGCTGATGATCATCCTCGGCGGCATCGGCCACCTGCGCGGCGCGGTGATCGGCGCGGCGGCCTTCGTGCTGCTCAAGGAGCTGTACGCGACGCAGGCGTTCGTGGGCGCCTTCCTCGCCGAGCACTGGCAGCTCACGCTGGGCTTCACGATCATCGCCTTCGTCGCACTGCTGCCCAAGGGGCTGATCGGCCTGGGCGAGCGGCTGCGGGGGGTGCGCAAATGAGCGCGCCGGGCCGCTCCCAAGCGCTCATCCCGGAGTGCGCGGCACGGAGGGCCGTCCAGTGAGCGCGCTGCTGTCGTGCCGCGGGCTGACGCGCCGTTTCGGCGGGCTGACGGCCGTCAGCCAGGTGACGCTGGACTTCGAGCTCGGCCAGGTGCACGCGGTGATCGGCACCAACGGCGCCGGCAAGTCGACGCTGATCAACATGCTCAGCGGCGAGATGCCGGCCTCCGAGGGCACGATCACGCTCGCCGGCACCGACATCACCGCGTGGCCGCAACCCCGCCGCGCCCGCGCGGGACTGGGACGCAGCTACCAGCGCACCACCATCTTCCCCGAGTTCACGGTGTTCGAGAACTGCCGCCTGTCGGCGCAGGCGGCGCATCCGCGCCCCTGGGCGATCTGGGAGAGCGCGTCGAGGTGCACCACCAGCGGTGCCGTGGCGCACGAGGCGCTGGCTGCTGCCGGCCTGCAGGCCCAGGCCGACCGCCCCGCCGGGCTGCTGAGCCACGGCGGCAAGCGCCAACTCGAGATCGCGATGTGCCTGGCCACGCGCCCGCAGGTGCTGCTGCTCGACGAGCCGCTGGCCGGCATGGGCGCCGAGGAGACCGACCGCATGCTCGAGGTGCTGGCCGGGCTGAAGGCCGGGCACGCCATCCTGCTCGTCGAGCACGACATGGACGCCGTGTTCCGCATTGCCGACCGCATCACGGTGATGGTCAACGGCGAGGTGATTGCCAGCGGTGCGCCCGACGAGATCCGCACCAACCGCGACGTGCAGGTCGCCTACCTGGGAGGCCACTGATGGCAGCGGGCAACGACACCCCGATGCTGTCCATCGAGCGCCTGGACACCTTCTACGGCGACAGCCACATCCTGCGCGGCGTTGCGCTGGAGCTGGCCGCCGGCACGGCGCTGGGCCTGCTGGGCCGCAACGGCATGGGCAAGACCACGCTGATCCGCAGCGTGATGGGCTACGTGCGCCCCCGCGCCGGCTCGGTGCGCTGGATGGGCCGCGAGATCACCGGGATGCCGCCGGAGAAGGTGGCCCGCCTGGGCATCGGCTACGTGCCCGAGGGCCGCGGCATCTTCCCCAACCTCTCGGTGCGCGAGAACCTCCTGATGTCGGCCCGCCCCGGCCCCGAAGGCCGGCGCGACTGGACCTTCGAGCGCGTGATGGCCACGTTCCCGCGCCTGGCCGAGCGGCTGGACCACGGCGGTCAGCAGCTCTCGGGCGGCGAGCAGCAGATGCTGTCGATCGGCCGCGCGCTGATGACCAACCCGCAGCTGCTGATCCTGGACGAGGCCACCGAGGGCCTGGCGCCGCTGATCGTCGCCGAAATCTGGCGCGTCATCGGCGAGATCCGCGCCACCGGCATCAGCACCCTGATCGTCGACCGCAACTACCGCGCCGTGCTGGCCCACACCGACCGCGCCATCGTGCTGGAGAAGGGCCAGGTGGTGATGCAGGGCGCGTCCGACGCGCTCGACGGCACCGAACTCGGCCAGCGCCTGGGCGTGTGAAGGACTCGCCGCAGTGCAGCCGGGCGACGACCGATTCACCGCGGAGGAACCGAGGGCAGCGAGTCGCCGGGGTGCATCGAATGCTTCACCGCAGAGGAACGGAGGACGCCGAGGGGGGCGCCGAGTTGCCTGGAGGTCCTGACCCCGGGAACCACGTTGCCTCGCCTTTAGGATCACCCCAACCCCCGCGCCCCTCGGCGTCCTCCGTTCCTCTGCGGTGAAGTCTTCCAGCCCCCCTACAGAGCAGACGCAAGATGATTCTCGAACTCGCAGACATCCGCATCCAGCCCGGTCGCCAGGCCGAATTCGACGAAGCCATCCAGCGTGGCGTGGCCACCGTGATCGGCCGGGCGCAGGGCTTTCGCGGCTACAAGGTCAACAAGGGCATCGAGAGCCCCGAGCGCTACCTGCTGATGATCTTCTGGGAGACGCTGGAAGACCACACCGAGCGCTTCCGCGGCGGGCCGCTGTTCGCCGAGTGGCGCGCCATCGTGGGCCCCTTCTTCGCCGCGCCACCGGTGGTCGAGCACTTCACGCTGCTGGCGAAATCGGCATGACGGCGGCAGTCCTCGTCACGCGCGACGCCGCGCTCGAGGCCGCGCACCGCCACGTCGCCGACGGCGACTTCGTGCGCGACCTCGCCCGCCGCGTCGCCATCCGCACCGAGAGCCAGGATCCCGAGGCCGCGCCCATCCTCCACGGCTATCTCGCGGGCGAACTGGCACCGACGCTCGAGCGGCTGGGCTTCGCCTGCGCGATCCACGACAACCCGCTGGCACCGGCGGTCGGCGCCGGGCCCTTCCTGATCGCGTCGCGCCACGAGGGCGACGATCTACCCACCGTGCTGATGTACGGCCACGGCGACGTGATCCGCGGCCAGGATGCCTCGTGGAAGCGCGGCCAGGGTCCGTGGCAGCTCTCGGCCGAGGGTGACCGCCTCTACGGCCGCGGCACTGCCGACAACAAGGGCCAGCACAGCATCAACATCGCCGCACTGGCCACGCTGCTGGCACTGCGCGGGCGGCTGGGCTTCAACGTGAAGTGGCTGTTCGAGACCGGCGAGGAGACCGGCTCACCGGGCCTGGCCGAGTTCTGCAGCGCCCACCGTGCCGACCTCGCGGCCGACGTGCTGATCGCCAGCGACGGCCCGCGCCTGAAGGCCGGGCTGCCGACCGTGTTCCTGGGCTCGCGCGGGGTGGCCAACTTCGACCTCAGCCTGAAGCTGCGCGACGGCGCGCACCACTCGGGCAACTGGGGCGGCCTGCTGCGCAACCCCGGCACCGTGCTGGCCAACGCGATCGCCTGCCTGGTCGACGGCCGCGGGCGCATCCTCGTCGAGGCGCTGCGGCCGCCGCCGATCCCGGCCAACGTGCGTGCCGCGGTGGCGGCGCTGGAAGTGGGGGGCGACCCGGGCGACCCCGAGATCGACGCCGACTGGGGCGAACCGGGGCTCACGCCGGCCGAGCGCGTGTTCGCCTGGAACACGCTGGAGGTGCTGGCCTACCGCACCGGCAACCCCGATCACCCCGTCAACGCGATCCCGCCGATGGCCAGGGCCACGATGCACATGCGCTTCGTGGTCGGCACCGACACCGCCCGGCTGCGCGAGGGGGTGCAGGTGCACCTCGCGGCGCACGGCTTCGCCGACGTGGAGGTCAGCGAGCCGGTGGTGATGGCCGCGACGCGGCTGGACCCCGACGACCCCTGGGTGCGCTTCACGCTGGCGTCGATCGAGCGCACGACCGGCCGCGCGCCAGTGCTGCTGCCCAACCTCGGCGGTTCGCTGCCCAACGACGTCTTCGCCGACATCCTGGGCCTGCCCACGGTGTGGGTGCCGCACAGCTACCCGGCCTGCTCGCAACACGCCCCCGACGAGCACCTGCTGCTGCCGGTGGCCGAGGAGGGACTGCGGATGATGACCGGGCTGTTCTGGGATCTCGCCGCGGTGGCACCGACGGCCTGGGCCGCCTTCACAGGCTCTCAGGTCACGAAGAAGTCGTCGGCCGTCAGCGCCGGCGCGCCGACGAACTTCGCGATCAGGATCGCCGCCCCCTCGCCGTTGCCGTCGGCGTCGTAGAACAGCTTGCCGGTGTCGGTCTCGTAGAGCAGGCGGTCGCTGGCGTCCAGCGGGCGTGCCGTCAGGCTGGCGCGGAACATCCCGGAGGGCAGAGCGCCCTCGTTGCCCAGTGCCGTGAAGACGGCGTTCTCGAGGGTGACGCGGTCGTCGGCGGGCACGAAACCGCGGACGATGTCGACGTTGGTCGCCGCATCGGGCGTGCTGGCGAAGCGGAAGGTGTCGCGACCCGCGTTGCCCACCAGCGTGTCGTTGCCGCCGCCGCCCGAGAGCACGTCGTCGCCGTCGCCACCCGTGAGCAGGTTGGCGAGATCGTTGCCCGAAAGACGGTCCGCGAAGGCGCTGCCCAGGAGCGACTCGTTGCCGATCAGCGTGTCGCTGCCGGCCCCACCGGTGCCCTGCGCCCCCTCGATCGCGAGGCTCACGCGCACGCCGACCGTCGCGTTCGCGTAGCTGGCCGTGTCGATGCCGGCACCGCCGGCCAGCCGGTTGGCCCCCGGCCCGGAGGTCAGGATGTTGGCCAGACCGTTGCCGGACAGGTTGGCCGCGCCCGGGGACATCACGACGCCGTTCTCGACGTTGTCATCCAGGGTGTAGTTCACCCGCCAGCTCAGCACCGTGTCGGTGCCACCCGCGCGGCCTGCCGTCACCTCGACGACGCGGTCGCCGCCTTGCGCCACGGTGTACACGTCGCTTCCGTTGCCACCCACCAGGGTGTCGATGCCAGCGCCGCCGTCGAGCGTGTCGTTGCCCTCGCCGCCTTCCATCGAGTCGGCCCCGGTGCCGCCCTCCAGCGTGTCCGAACCCTGGTCGCCGAGCAGAGTGTCGTTGCCCTCGCCGCCACGCAGCAGGTCGTTGCCGGCATAGCTGGCCAGCACGTCGGCCCCGTACGAGCCGGTGAAGACGTCGTCGCCGCCGAAGAAGGCGTTCAGCAAGGCCGTCTCGTCACCGGAGAGCACCCACTCGACCAGTGCGAAGAGATCGATCGACAGGCCGCCGACCTCGGTCTCGAGCGCCACGCCCTCGGGGGCGACGAAGGTGCGCCAGCCGGTGAGCGTGCCGCCGATCGCCTCGCCGTCGGGATCAAGCAGGAAGCTGCCCTGGAGGACGACGAGCGTCACGCCGCCGAGCCCTGCGCGGATCTCCGTGGCGGTGGTCGAGTAGATCTCGACGTCCGCCAGGCTCTCCAGCGGCACGGTGCCCAACGTGTCGAACGGCACGTGAAAGGTGTAGGTGGCCATCGTCGCCCTCTCCGCGGACCGGAGGGGCCGCGATCAGCGGCGCAGTCTGATCCCGCCCGCCAGCTGCAGATTGCGCGCGATCAAACGCGCGCCCGGCCGCCGCCACCTGGATGCGGGGGGCTCGCAGCTCTCAGGTCACGAAGATGTCGGTGACCGACAGCGTCGGCTGGCCGGTCAGGATGGCGAACCGCACGGGGACGAAGATCGCGCCGCTGCCGTCGGCGTCGTAGTACAGCGAGCCGGTGTCGGTCTCGTAGATGACGTAGTCGTCGGCGTCCAAGGCCTGGCCGGTCGTGTTGGCCACGAAGTTGGCGGCGTCGAGGCCGCCCGAGGCCGTCGCGACCAGCATCTCGAAGACGCCGTCCTCGAGCTGGAGACGGTCGGTGCCAGAAACGAAGTCGGCAACGCGGTCGAGGTTGCCGGACAAGGGGGATGCGAAACGGAAGGTGTCGGCACCCGTGCCGCCAGTAAGGGTGTCGTTGCCCGCGCCGCCGTCGAGCGTCTGGCCGCCCTCGGCGCCGAAGAGGCGGTTGCCCAGCCCGTTGCCGACCAGCGTGGCGCCGTCCAGCTGCGCGCGGCCGATCTCGACGAAGGTCGGAAGGGTGTACGAATCCACGGCGCTGAACACGGTGTCGCTGCCACCGGCGGCTCCACCGGTCGTCTCCTGGACGACATCGCCGGCATCACGCACGTAGTAATCGTCGTTGCCGTTGCCGCCGGCCATGGTGTCGGCACCGGCGCCGCCGTCGAGGGTGTCGTTTCCCCCACCGCCGGCAAGCGTCTGCGATCCAGCCTCGCCCCAGAGCTTGTTGGCCAGAGTGTTCCCGGTCAGGCTGCTCCCGGCGGCCAGCGCACGGCCGTTCTCGACGTGATCGCCCAGGGTGAAGGCGCTGGCTTCGCTGAGCACCAGGTCGACCCCGCCGGTCGTGCCGGCGGTGGTTTCCTGCACGCGATCGTCGGACTGGTTCACGTAGTAGGTGTCCGACCCGTTGCCGCCGATGAGGGTGTCGCGCCCGTTGCCACCGTCGAGCGTGTCGTCACCGAGGCCACCGGCCAGTGTCTGCCCGCCGTTGCCACCCCATAGACGGTTGCCGAGCTCGTTGCCGGTGAGCGACACGCCCGTCGCCTGCGCACGGCCGTTCTCGACGTGGGCGGGCAGCGTGTAGCTGGCGGCGTAGACGTAGGCCACGTCGGTGCCCCCGCCGGACTGCTCCAGGATGATGTCGCCGGCCTGCCGGACGTAGTAGGCGTCGTTGCCGACGCCACCTTCCATGGTGTCGTTGCCCGAGCCGCCGTCGATGCTGTCGTTGCCGGCGTAGCCCTGCAGCCAGTCGGCACCACTCGAGCCGGTGAAACGGTCATTGCCCGACAGCAGGATGCCCTTGAGGACTTCGACGTCGCCCGAGGCAATGGCCAGGGCGATATCCACCGCCGGTACGTTCAGGCCCGTCACGGTGACGAGCTTGGTGTCGCCCAGATCCGAGAACAGCGTCAGCCCGGTGGCCGTGCCCCCGGTGACCGTGCCGTTGCCGAAGGTGAAGTCCCGTCCGTAGTAGGCGTCGTAGTAGACGCCGGGGGTACCGACGCGGATCTCGGTGGACGTGGCCAGGAGGATTGTGTCGCCGTCGTCGTAGCCGGTGAAGGCGCCGGACTCGGCGTCCATGTTGACGGGCACGTTGATCTTCACGACGGCCATGGGGCACGCTCCTCAAACGCTGACGACGCCTTGAATGTAGTCCAGTAATCGCGTTGCGAGAAGTCACCCCCGGCGCGGCGCAGACGCCAGGTCAGGCTGGAATCGCCACAGAGCCAGTCAAGCCGGTCCTGCAGGGGCGGGCACATCACCCCCCAGGGCCTCGATCAGGTCGCCGATCAGCGGCGCGAACTCGGCGGTGGCGATGGCTGCATCGGCATCGAAGCCGCTGTCCTGCTCGGTGGCGGCGCCCTCGAAGACATCGTCGACCAGTGCAAGGCGCTTGAGCTGCCCGTTCTCGTGCAGGACGAACGAGACCCGGCCGCGCCAGGTCAGTGCCAGGCGAGTCGGGCGCTTGCCCGCGGCGATGTGGGCGCGCACCTCGTCGGTGTCCAGCGGATGGCGGGCATAGCGAACGGCCGCCTTGGACTCGTCGGGCGCCTTGAGCTCGCAGTCGCGGTCGATCGTGAATCCCGCCGGTCCCTCGCCCTCGCCCAGCCACGCCGCCATCGCGGCGCCGGGCGACTCCTGCGTGGCCAGCGGCATCGGCGCCAGCCCCTCGACCGCCTTGACCAGCGCCGTGATCGCCGCGTCGGCGCGTGCGCTGCTGCCGGCGTCGAGCATCAGCCGCCGCGCCTTCGTGTCGATCCACGCCCGCACGCTGGCCTGCCGCGTGAAGGCCTGCGGCAGGAGGTCGAGCGTGGCCTCCTCCTTGAGCTCCTTCATCTGGCGCTTGCCCGGGCGGCGACCGGTGGCCTGCTCGATCTGCGCGGCGCGCTCCTCGGCGCGCTGGCGCACGACGGATGAAGGCAGCAGTTTCTGCTCGAAGCGCAGTTCCATCAGCCAGTGGCCGGCCACGGCCTCGACCAGCGGGGCGTGCGGCTCGCCACGTGGCTCGACCCAGCCCAGCGACAGCGGCTGGGTCGGCGCACAGGGCACGAAGCGCATCTTCTCGAGCGCAGCGCGGAGTTCGGGGAGATCGGGCAGCGGCTGCGGGCCGAGGCGGTAGACGATGAGGTTCTTGAACACGGACGGGCCCGGGAGTCGGGGTCAGGAGATGGGTGAGCCGGCCTGTGCGCGCCGACGCAGGCGGGCCGCGGATGATGCCCGGCGCGGGTGGGACAGGCCTTCAGGCGGCCTCGGCCCCCCGGCGCGCGGCGATCTCGCGCAGCGCGCTCTCGAAGGCCTCGGGCGGCTGGCCGCCCTGGATCAGCCAGCGCCCGTCGACGATGGCCGAGGGCACCGAGTGGATGCCCAGGCCCTGCCAGTGCGCCTCGCGGCGGCGCACCTCGGGAGCGTAGGCCTCGGAACCCAGCACTTCGCGCGCGCGCTGCGCATCGAGCCCGCTGGCTTCGGCCGCCGCGGCCAGCACCTCGTGGTCGCCGGGGTTGCGGTCGTGGGCGTGATAGGCCTCCAGCAGCGCGTGCTTGAGCGCCCGCTGGGCCGCAGGGCCGCCGGCCTCGGCCGCCCACAGCAGCAGGCGGTGGGCGTCGAAGGTGTTCCACACGCGGGTGCGTGACCCGAACGCGAAGCCCACCGCCGCGCCGCGCTGGTACAGGTTCTCGCGATTGGCGGCCAGTTGCCCGGCCGTGAGACCGTACTTGCGCGAGAGGTGCTCGGCAGCATCCTCGCCCTCCGAACCCATCTGCGGGTTGAGCTCGAAGGGCTCGAAGACGAGTTCGACCGGCACCTCGTCGCCCAGCCGCTCGAGCGCCCGCTCGAGGGCGTTCAGGCCCACGGCGCACCACGGGCAGGCGATGTCGGAGACGAATTCGATCTTCAGCATGGTCAGGCTCGTGGGCAGCGCAGGTCAGCGCAAGTCGACGCAGTCTAGCCGCCCGCCCCGCGCAGCGCCCGCCGCCGCAGCCACGGGCTCACGCGGTAGCGTTCGCCGCGGTAGTGGGCATCGAGCCGGTCGACCAGCGCGCTCACTTCGGC
Organism: Rubrivivax sp.; assembly: GCA_044374875.1. Classification (GTDB taxonomy): domain Bacteria; phylum Pseudomonadota; class Gammaproteobacteria; order Burkholderiales; family Burkholderiaceae_C; genus Rubrivivax. Next base: position 3,626 of record JBILNT010000066.1, on the reverse strand, counting down.
AGCACTCCAGGCCGCCAGCCACTCGAACGGCCCGGCCGGATAGTTCACGCCCAGCTTCATCGCGGCGTCGGCGCCGTCCTCGGAGCACACCCCCTGCTGCACGGCGTCGGCAGCCTCGTTGACCAGCATCGCGATGGTGCGCGCCACGACCAGCCCCGGCACGTCGTCGACCTGCAGCGGGGCCAAGCCCGATGCCGCGAGCCAGGCCGCTGCCTGCGTTCGCCAGGCCGCACCGGCGCCGTCGGCGGGCGCCCAGGCCAGCGCGGCACCGGCGGCCAGGCTGAGGGGCCGGTCGAACACCGCCAGCTCGGGCACGCCGAGCGCGGCCGAGAGTTCGGTCGCCGTGCGCCCGTCGGTCATCACGAGGCGGGCGCCGTCGACCTCGAGTCCCACCCAGCCGCAGGCGCGCTCGCGCGCCGGACCCCAGCCCTGGGCCCCGAGCACGCGCGAGGCCGCCTGCTCCAGCGCATCGGCCACCGGGCCGTCGCCCCATACCGTGACCTGGCGCGCTGGCGTGGGCGCCTCGGCAGGCAGCGCGGGCAGCGCCGGCGCGCCTTCGGGATAGCGGTAGAAACCACGCCCGCTCTTGCGGCCTAGCAGGCCGCCCGCGACCATCTCGCGCTGCAGCAGCGAGGGCCCGTAGCGCTTGTCGCCGAAGTTGGCCTCGAAGACCGAGCGCGTGACGGCGAAGTTGGTGTCGTGGCCGATCAGGTCCATCAGCTCGCATGGGCCCATGCGGAAACCGGCGCCGCGCAGGCAGGCGTCCAGTACCTCGGGGGCCGCCGCCCGTTCCAGCAGCAGCGCCAGCGCTTCGGCGTAGTAGGGCCGGGCGATCCGGTTGACGATGAAGCCGGGGGTGCTGGCGGCGTGCACGGGCACCTTGCCCCAGGTCGTCGACAGCTCGAAGATCGAGGCCGCCACCGCGGGCTCGGTCTGCAGGCCCGAGACCACCTCCACCAGCTTCATCAGCGGCACCGGGTTGAAGAAGTGCATGCCGACGACGCGCCCCGGATGCGCCAGGCCGGCGGCGATGGCCGTGATGGAGATCGACGAGGTGTTGCTGGCGAGCACGCAGTCGGGCTCGACCAGCGACTCGAGCTGCCGCAGCAGCCCGCGCTTGGCCTCCAGGTCCTCGACGATGGCCTCGACCACCAGGCGCGCGCCGACGGCGGCCTCCAGCGTGGCCACGGGCTCGATGCGGGCCATGGTCGCCTGTGCCGCCTCGGCCGCCATCCGGCCCTTGGCCACCAGCGCGTGCAGCGCCTGCGCCATCTTGTCGCGCGCCTGGGCCGCGGCGCCCTCGCGGGCGTCGTACAGGCGCACCGGGTGCCCGGCCTGCGCCGCCACCTGCGCGATGCCCGCGCCCATGATGCCGGCCCCCACCACGAGCACCGGGGCCTCGGCAACGTTCCACGTCGTCATCTGACCATCTCCTCCAGCCACACCCCGGATTGTGCGCGTGCCGTCCATCGCACCGTACGCAATCGCACGGATTGACCTGGCGCCACAAGACATGCGCCGGGGGCGGGAGTGCTGCCTGCAGACGATGGCGCGCCGTGGCCACGGCGTCCTTTCGCCGTGCCTGAAGCGTTCCGCTGGCGGATGTTCGCCGGGGCGCCGAAGCCAGACGGTGCCGACGTCCCGCTGGAGAGCCCGATGTCGGCCCACCCCACCACCTCCCATCCGCCCGAAGGCCTGGTCGGTGCTGATCGTCAGCACCCTGGCTGGCGGGTGGCAGTGCGCGACGACGGGCGCGGCTTTTCCACCGGTGGGCGCGCCGACGAGGAAATCCACGTCGGCATGCGCATGATGCGCGAGCTTGCAGAGCGCATCGGCGCCACGGCGGACGTGGCGTCGACGCCTGACGAAGGGATGCGCGTCGTGCTGGAGCTGCCGCCGGCCCGGCGCGTGGCCGCCTGACGGAGAATCGTGGCATGCGCAGTGAACCGCCGGCCGAGGGAACGATACGCGTGCTCGTGGGCGACGGTCACACCCTGTTCCGCCGCGGCCTGATCGCTCTGCCGGGCGCCGACGCGCGCTTCGCGGTGGTGGGCGTGGCAGGCGACGCCTGCGAAGCCCAGCGCAAGGCGTCGACCCTGGCACCCGACGCGATCCTGGCAGACAACCACCTGCCTGGCGTGAGGGACGTCGACGCCTCGCCGGGCCCGAGCGAGGCGGCCCTGGCCGCACGCGTGCTGATGCTGACAGGCAGCGATGGCGAGCGCGAGGTCCCCGCGCTGATCGCACGCGGCCCCAGCAACAAGGAGAGCGCGCGCGGGCTGCACATCGCCGAGACGGTGGTGAAGATCCACGCACGGCACCTCCCGCGCAAGCTCGACCTCAGGTCGCGGGTGCGGTCGGCGGCATACGCAGCGCAGCGCGCCGGCCGAGGGGCCATGCGCGACCGTCGAACCGCGCCCAGGGCACCGCGTTGAACGCGCCGCAGCGCCGCCTGTTGCTGCACGCCGCGCTGGCGCTGGGCGCCGCGGTCTCGCTCGGGCTGGCGCGCTTCTCGTATGCGCTGCTGCTGCCGCCGATGCGCGCCGATCTCGGCTGGAGCTACGCCGTCGCCGGCGCGATGAACACGCTCAACGCGGCCGGCTACCTTGTCGGCGCGCTGGTCACGCCGGCGCTGCTGCGCCGCTTCGACGCCAAGCAGGTGCTGGTGGGCGGCTCGCTCGCGGCCGCCGCGTTCCTCGCCCTGCACGGCGCCCTGCGCGCCGATGCCGCGCTGTACCTCGTGCGCGCGCTCACCGGCGCCGCCAGTGCACTGGTCTTCGTGACCGGCGGCGTGCTCGCCGCGCGCCTGGGCACGCGCGCAGTGCCCGGCAGCGGCGCCACCCCGGCGCTGGTGCTTGGCCTCTACTACGGCGGCACCGGGCTGGGCATCGTGGCCAGCGCGCTGGTGCTGCCGCCGCTGGCCGCCGTGCCACAGGCCGGGCAGGCCGGGGGCTGGCCGACCGGCTGGGTGGTGCTCGGCGTGCTCGCCGCGCTGGCCGCTGCAGCGATGGCGCGCACCGTGGCCCCCGCGCCAACCGAGGCCGCAGGGGCGGCCGCACGCGAGCGCGCCGCGTGGCGCGGACTCGGTTTCGGCCTGGCGGGCTATTTCATGTTCGGCGTGGGCTACATCGGCTACATGACCTTCATCGTCACGCTGCTGCGGGAACAGCAGATGAGCACGCCCACCATCGCCGCGTTCTACGCCCTGCTGGGTGCCGGAGTGATGGCATCGCCGTGGCTGTGGGCGGCGCTGCTGCAGCGCGAGCGCGGCGGCGGTGCCCTGGCACGCCTGAACGCGCTGCTGGCGCTGGCCACCGCGCTGCCCGTGGTGCTGCCCGGCGTGGTGGCGGCCTTCGTCTCGGGCGCGCTCTTCGGCGCCGTGTTCCTCTCGGTGGTGGCGTCGACGACGGCCATGGTGCGCCACAACCTGCCGGCCCCGCAGTGGCCTTCGGGCATCGGCGCCTTCACGGTGATCTTCGCGGCCGGGCAGATCCTCGGTCCGACGCTCACCGGCTGGCTCTCGGACACCGGTGGCGGGCTGCGCACGGGCCTGGCCGCATCGGCCGTGGCACTGGCGATGGGCGCCGCGCTGGCCGCGCTGCAGAAGCCGCGCGCATGAGCGCGCC
>JBILNT010000065.1:0-15950 GCA_044374875.1 Rubrivivax sp. | reverse complement strand
CAGTTCCAGACGATGGACCCCTGGGGCTGCATGCTGCGCTACATCAGCGACCGGATCGCGCCGGTCATCGGGCCACCCGAGCCCCCGCCAGCACTTCCGGCGACTGGGTAACTGCCGGATTTAGGCTCATTGACAGAACAATAAGACAGGGCTTAGTTCCGCCGCGTGAATGCGGCCCTGCCCCTTCCCAAGTACCACCAGATCTACCTCGTGCTGCGCGAGCAGCTGCGCGAGGGGCGCTTCGCCGACGGCCTGCCGGGCGAACTGGCGCTGGCCGAGGAATTCGGCGTGGCGCGCGTGACGGTGCGCAAGGCGCTGGAGCAGCTGTCGGCCGAGGGGCTGATCGAGCGCGCGCCCGGGCGCGGCACCACGCCGCGCCGCGACGGCACCCAGGCCGCCGGCACGGCACGGCGCGGCGCCGCCACGGGAGGGTCGCGGGCCCAGCTCACGGGCCTGCTCGAGAACATCGTGACGATGGGCCTGCGCACGCGCGTGGACGTCGTCTCCTGCGAGTTGATCCCCGCACCGGACGACGTCGCCCAGGCGCTGCAGATCGAGGCCGGCGCGGCGGTGCAGAAGGCCGTGCGGGTGCGCAGCACGCGCGAGGGCCCGCTGTCGCTGATCACCACCTTCGTGCCCGAGCCGCTGGCGCGCGGCTTCGGGCGCCGCGAGCTGGCCGCCAGGCCGCTGCTGATCCTGCTCGAGGAATCGGGCGTGCGCATCGGCCGGGCCGAGCAGTCGATCTCGGCGCGGCTGGCCGACGCCGTCGTGGCCCGCCACCTCGACGTGCAGGTCGGCTCGGCCTTGCTGGCGGTCGACCGCCTGATCTTCGACGAAGCCGGCCGGCCGGTGCAGTGGCTGCACGGCCTGTACCGGCCCGACCGCTACGAGTACCGCATGCAGTTGTCCCGCGTCGGCAGCATCGACGCCAAGGTGTGGGTCAGCAAGGAGCTGACCGCGCAGTTCCACTGATCGTCCCCTTCGAACCGTCTCGTCCCGAGGAGATCGCATGAGCAACCGTCGTCAGTTCATCCAGCAAGGCGCCGCCGGCGCCACCGCCCTGGCCTTCCCGCTGATCGGCGGGGCCCAGCCCAAGCCGGTCAAGGTCGGCATCCTGCACCCGGTCACGGGCGCCCTCGCCTACTCGGGCCAGCAGTGCCGCGAAGGCGCGCTGATGGCCATCGAGGACATCAACAAGAGCGGCATCAAGTCGCTCGGCGGCGCCAAGCTGGACGTGATGCTTGGCGACGCGCAGAGCACGCCGCAGGCGGGCACGGCCGAGATCGAGAAGATGAACGAGGCCGGCTGCTCGGCGGTGGTCGGCGCCTTCGCCAGCGCGATCTGCCTGGCGACCACGCAGGCCGCGGCCAAGTACAACCTGCCGCACGTCGTCGACGTCGGCGTGGCCGACCAGATCGTGCAACGCGGCCTGAAGAACACCTTCCGCTTCGGCCCCGGCTACGCGACCTGCGCGCAGATCGCGGTCAACAACCTGCACGTGCTCAACACCGTGGCCGGCAAGCCGGCGAAGACGGTGATGATCATCCACGAGGAGAGCCTCTTCGGCACCGGCACGGCGAACCTGCTGTCGCGCGAGCTGCCGGGCTTCGGCTTCGAGGTCAAGGAAGTCGTTAAGCACGCCAACCCGACGCGCGACTTCAACAACATCGTGCTGCGCATGAAGTCGGTCAACCCCGACATCGTGATCCCGGCCAACTACTACAACGAGTACGCGCTGCTGGTTCGCACCATGCAGCAGCAGAAGGTGCTGCCCAAGGCGATCTACTCGGTGCTCGGCGGCGCCGCGTCGAGCTACAAGTTCCTCAAGGAGTTCCCCGACGCCGCCAACGGCATCATCGACTGCAACCACTGGTTCAACCCGAAGGACAAGCGTGCGCTCGAACTGCGCAAGCGCGTCGAGGCCAAGGGCCTGTTCTTCACCTACGAGGTCTTCATGACCTACACCGCGGTGCGGCTGCTGGCCGACGCGATCGAGCGCGCGAAGAGCGCCGACCGCGCCGCCATCATCGACGCACTCGAGAAGAGCACCTTTGCCGACCACATCATGCCGTACGGCACGACGAAGTTCGTGGGCGGCCAGAACCAGGGTGCGCAGCCGCTGATGACGCAGGTCGTCAAGGGCGACATCCGCGTCATCGTGCCGCGCGACTACCGCGAGGTGGATCCGGTCTTCCGGCTGCGCGCCTGAAGCCCGCCTCCCCCACGACCGGCGGCGTGCCCAGCGGCCGCCGGTCCCCTGCCTGCTCGCGATGCTCGAGTTCGGAATCCTCTTCCCGTCGGTGCTCAACGGCCTGACGACCGGCGCGGTCTACGCGCTGATCGCCCTCGGCCTGACGCTGATCTACGGCGTGCTGCACATCATCAACTTCGCGCACGGCGCGTCGCTGATGGTGGCGCTGTACGCCGTCTACCTGCTGAAGGCGCACTTCGGCATCGATCCCTACCTCGCGCTGCCGATCGTGGTGCCGGGCATGTTCGCGCTGGGCTACCTGCTGCAGCGCGTGGTGATCAACCGCGCCAGCCACGGCAAGGACGAGAACATCCTGCTGGTGACGCTGGGGCTGTCGATCGTGCTCGAGAACCTCGCGCTGATGGTCTTCAAGTCCGACACGCGCACCATCGAGACCGCCTACACGCTGACCACCGTGCCGGTGGGCCCGGCGATGATCGCGCTGCCGAAGCTCGTGGCGTTCGGCGGTGCGCTCGTCACGTCGGCGCTGCTGCTGCTGGTGGTGACGAAGACCGACCTCGGCCGCGCCATCCGCGCCGTTGCCAAGGAGAAGCAGGGCGCCCGCCTGATGGGCATCGACGTCGACCACGTCTACGCCATGAGCTTCGGCATCGGCCTGGCCTGCCTGGGCGCCGCGGCCTGCTTCCTGCTGCCGGCCTACTACGTGAACCCGCAGGTCGGCGGCGGCTTCGTGCTGGTGGCCTTCACCATCGTGGTCCTCGGCGGGATGGGCAGCTTTGCCGGCGCCCTGGCAGGCGGGCTGCTGATCGGCGTCGTCGAATCGCTCGGCGGCCTCTTCCTGGGCGAATCGCTGGGCCAGATCGGCATCTTCGCGATCTTCATCGCCGTGCTGCTCTTGCGGCCGCAGGGGCTGTTCGGGGCGCGCGCATGACCCGCGATCTGTTCTCGGTGGCCGCCTTCGCGGTCGCGGTCGTGCTGCTGACGCTGCTCGTCGATTCGGGGGTCGTGCTGACCTTCGTGATGATGACGCTCTACGCGGCGCTGCTGGCCCAGGCCTGGAACATGCTTGGTGGCTTCGGCGGCCAGTTCTCCTTCGGCCACGCACTGTTCTTCGGCACCGGCGCCTACGTGCAGGCCATCGCGCAGGTCTCGCACGGCATCAACCCCTGGATCGCGCTCGCACTGGCCGTGGTGGCGGCAGCGGCGGTCGGGGTGTTCGTCGGCGCGCTGACCTTCCGCTACGGCCTCAAGGGCTCCTACTTCGCGCTCGTCACGCTGGCCTTCGCCGAGGTGTTCCGCATCCTGGCGCTCTCGGTGGACTTCACCGGCGGCGGCGTGGGCATGATGGTGCCGCTGAAGGAGTCGCTGGCCAACATGCAGTTCGGCTCCCGCAAGGGCTACATCGGCCTGGTGCTGGGCTTCGTGGTGGCCGCGCTGCTGGTGACGGTGTGGCTGCGCCACTCGCGCTACGGCGCCTGGCTGCAAGCCGTGCGCGACAACGAGGACGCAGCCCGCGCGGTCGGCGTCGACCCCTTCCGGGTCAAGCTCGGCGCGATCACGCTCTCGGGCGGCTTCATGGGCGCTGCAGGCGCCTTCTACGTGCAGGTCTTCCAGTACATCGACCCGGGCATCGCGTTCGGCCCGCACGTCTCGGTGGAGGCGCTGGTCGGCGCCATCGTCGGTGGCATGGGCACGCTGTGGGGGCCGGTGCTGGGCGCGTTCGTGCTGCACCTGCTGGCCGACCTGACGCGCAACCTCTTCGGGCAGCTGCCGGGCCTGAACATGGTGATCTACGGCGTGGTGCTGGTGCTGATCGTGATGTTCCTGCCGCGCGGCCTGGCGGGCGCCAGCCGCTCGGTGCGCGACCTTTGGAAGGGGCGGCGCGATGGCTGAGCCGCTGCTCAGGGTCCAGGGCGTCTCGATCGCCTTCGGCGGCCTGCGGGCGGTGCAGGACGTCAGCTTCGACGTGCCCGAAGGCACGCTGACCGCGTTGATCGGCCCCAACGGCGCCGGCAAGACCACGCTGTTCGCCCTGGTCTCGGGCTTCCTGCGGCCAGACGCCGGCCGCGTGACCTTCGCGGGCGACGACATCACCGGCCGGCCGCCGCACCTCAACGCCCGCGCCGGCATGACGCGCACCTTCCAGATCGTGCAGCCCTTCGCGGCGCAGACGGTGCGCGAGAACATCGCCGTCGGCACCCACCTGCGCGTGGCGTCCCGCGCCACGGCACTGCGCGAGGCCGAGGCCGTGGCCGAGCGCGTGGGGCTGGCACCGCAGCTCGACAAGCCGGCCTCGGACCTGACGGTCGCCGGCCGCAAGCGGCTGGAGCTGGCGCGGGCCCTGGCCACCCGGCCGCGGCTGCTGCTGCTCGACGAGGTGCTGGCCGGCCTGAACCCGCAGGAGATCGCCGAGATGATCCCCGTGGTGCGCGGCATCGCCGCCGGCGGCGTGACCGTGCTGATGATCGAGCACGTGATGCAGGCGGTGATGAACCTGGCCGAGCACGTCTGGGTGCTGGCGCAGGGGCAGCTGATCGCCTCGGGCACGCCGGCCGAGGTGACCTCCGACACGAAGGTGATCGAGGCCTACCTCGGCCACGGCACCGCGGCACGCCTGAGGGGGGCCGCGCCGTGACGCAGCCGATGCTCGAGATCACCGGCCTGAAGAGCGGCTACGGCCGCGTCGAGGTGCTGCGCGGTGTCGACCTCGTCGTGCGCCCCGGCGAGATCGTGGCGCTGCTGGGCAGCAACGGCGCCGGCAAGTCCACGCTCAACAACACGGTCTGCGGCCTGGTGCCAACCTGGGCCGGGCGCGTCGTCTTCGACGGTGCCGACCTCACCGGCGCCCACTACCGGCGCGTCGTCCAGGCCGGCCTGATCCAGGTGCCCGAGGGTCGCAAGATCTTCCCCAACCTGACGGTGCGCGAGAACCTCGAGCTCGGCTCGTTCACCCGGGCCCGCGCGAACCGGGCGCGCAACCTCGAGCGCGTCTTTGCCACCTTCCCGCGCCTGGCCGAGCGGGTGACGCAGAAGGCGGGCACCATGAGCGGCGGCGAGCAGCAGATGCTGGCCATCGGCCGCGGCATGATGGCCGAGCCGCGGCTGCTCATCCTCGACGAGCCCTCGCTGGGGCTGTCGCCCCTGCTGGTCGAGGAGATGTTCGCGCTGATCCGCCGCCTGCATGACGAGGGCCTGGCGGTGCTGCTGGTGGAGCAGAACGTGGGCCAGTCGCTGGAGATCGCCGACCGCGCCTACGTGCTGGAGAACGGCGCGATCCGCTTCGAGGGCCGACCGGTCGACCTGCTGGCCAGCCCCGAACTGAAGAAGGCCTACCTGGGGCTGTGACGATGACCGGCCGGCACACGACCCCGCAGACGCTGGCGCAGAAGCTCGTCGCGCGGGCGTCGGGGCGCGGGCAGGTGATGCCCGGCGAGATCGTGACCTGCGGGGTCGACCTCGCGATGTTCCACGACTCGAGCGGTCCGCGGCGGCTCAAGCCGATGCTCGAGGACCTGGGCGCCGAGATCTGGGACAAGCGCAAGGTCGTGCTGGTGATCGACCACTACGTGCCCGAGGCCGACGACGAGTCGCGCCGCATCGTGCGCCTGGCACGCGACTGGGCGGCCGCGCAGTCGCTGCCGCACGTCTACGACAGCCAGGGCATCTGCCACGTGGTGGTGCCGCAGCACGGCCACGTGCGTCCGGGGATGTTCTGCGTCGGCGGCGACTCGCACTCGCCCACCGGGGGTGCGTTCGGCGCCTACATGTTCGGCATCGGCGCCACCGAGATGCTGGGCGTGGTGACCACCGGCGAGATCTGGCTCAAGGTGCCGCAGACCCTCTTCATGCGCTGGATGGGCCGCCTCGTCGACGGCGTGAGCGCCAAGGACATGATGCTGGCGATGCTGGGCCGCTTCGGGATGAACGGCGGGCAGTACCAGGCGGTGGAATTCTGCGGCGAGGCGGTGACGGCGCTGTCGATGGCCGAGCGCATGACCCTGTGCAACATGAGCGCGGAGCTCGGTGCGCAGGTCGGTTTGGTCGCACCCGACGAGACGACGCGGGCGTGGCTGGCCGCCACCGGTGCCGACCTCGCCGCGGAAGACTTCTCTCACTGGCGCAGCGACGAGGACGCCGCGGGCACGCGCCACGCCTTCGACGCCTCGGCACTGGCACCGCAGGTCGCGTTGCCGCACAGCCCGGCGAACGTGCGCGGCGTCGACGACCTCGAACACACCCCGGTGCAGGTGGCCTACATCGGCGCGTGCACCGGGGCCAAGCTCGAGGACCTGCGCGCCGCGGCCCGCGTGCTGGCAGGCTCCAAGGTGGCCAGGGGCGTGCAGCTGCTGGTGGCCCCGGCCAGCCTGCGCGACCGCGAGGCGGCCGAGCGCGAAGGCATCCTGCGCCAGCTCGAGGAAGCCGGCGCGACGCTGCTGCCCAGCGCCTGCGGTGCCTGTGCGGGCTACGGCGGCGCGATTCCCGAAGGCGTCAACGTGATCTCCTCGACCGCCCGCAACTTCCGCGGCCGCATGGGCGCGGCCAGCGCGCAGGTCTACCTTGGCTCGCCCTACACCGTGGCCGCCTCGGCCCTGACCGGCCGCATCGCCGACGCGCGCGCGGTGCTCGCGGCCTGAGAGCGCATCTCATGCGGACCTGGAGGCTGCCTGCCGACGTCGACACCGACCAGCTCGCCCCGGGCGGGGTGATGAAGTTCGGGCTCGACGTGATCGCCCGCCACTGCCTGGAGGGCGTGCGGAGCGACTTCGCCGCTGGCGTGCGGCGCGGCGACGTGATCGTGGCCGGGCCGAACTTCGGCATCGGTTCATCGCGCGAGCAGGCTGCCAGCGTGCTGGTGCACCTGGGCGTGGCGGCGGTGATCGCGCCCAGCTACAACGGCCTGTACTTCCGCAATGCCTTCAACGTCGGCCTGCTGCTGCTGACCTGCCGCCAGGCCGCGCGCATAGTCGACGCCACCCGCCTGGCATTCGACGCCCGCGCCGGCCGCATCGTGCTGGCCGACGGCGAGGTCCTGGCCACCGACCCCATTCCCGGCTTCCTGCTCGACATGGTCGAAGCGGGCGGCCTGCTGCCGCAACTCAGGAAGCGCCTGCAAGCGAAGGAACCCCTGCCATGAGCACCCCCACCGCCGAGTTCGACCTGCTGATCAGGAACGTGCGCGTCGTGCGCCCCAATGGCAACGTCGTGTTCGACGCCGACATCGCCGTCAAGGACGAGCGCATCGCCAAGGTGGCGCCAGGCATCGACCCCACGCGCGCCAAGGCGGTCTGGGACGGCAAGGGCCGACTGGCCTTCCCCGGCGTGGTCGACGCCCACATGCACAGCGGCATCTACTCGCCGCTGGCCGAGGACGCCGTCACCGAGAGCAAGGCCGCGGCCATGGGCGGCGTGACCTCGAGCCTCAACTACTTCCGCACCGGCCAGTACTACCTGAACAAGGGCGGCCCGTACCGGAAGTTCTACCCCGAGGTGCTGAAGATCTCGAGGAACCGCTTCCACGTCGACTACGGCTACCACCTCGCGCCGATGGACCGCACCCACATCGGCGAGATCCCGATGCTGATCGAGAAGCACGGCGTCTCGAGCTTCAAGATCTTCATGTTCTACGGCTCGCACGGGCTGCACGGCGCCAGCAACACGCAGCGCGACTTCCTGATGATCGGCGAGGACGAGCGCTACGACCTCGCGCACTTCGAGTTCGTGATGCGCGGCATCCAGGCCGCACGCGAGCAGTTCCCGGACAAGGCCCGCCAGATCTCGCTGTCGCTGCACTGCGAGACGGCCGAGATCATGACGGCCTACACGAAGCTGGTCGAGAAGGACAAGTCGCTCAAGGGGCTGGCCGCCTACAGCGCGTCGCGCCCGCAGCACTCGGAAGGGCTGGCGGTGTTCATCGCCAGCTACCTGGCCAACGAGACCGCGCTGCCCAGCATCAACCTGCTGCACCTGTCCTCGCGCAAGGCGGTGCAGGCCGCGATGATGATGGCCGAGGTGTTCCCGCACATCGACTTCCGCCGCGAGGTGACCATCGGCCACCTGATGCTGGACATCACCTCGAAGGCCGCCGAACTCGCCAAGGTGAACCCGCCGATCCGCCCGCGCGAGGACGTGGAGTTCCTCTGGGACGCGCTGCTCGCCGGCGAGCTCGACTGGGTGGTCAGCGACCACGCCTGCTGCCGCCAGGAGATGAAGATCCCGAAGCACTACTTCGGCAACATCTGGATGGCCAAGAGCGGCTTCGGCGGCACCGAGTACCTGCTGCCCGCCCTGGTGAGCGAGGGCACGCGCCGCGGCATGGGCTACAACCACATGGCCCGCGTGACGGCCTGGAACCCGGCGCAGCGCTACGGCCTCAACCGCAAGGGCGACATCGCCGAGGGCTTCGACGCCGACATCGCGATCGTCGACCCGTCGAAGACCTGGACGATACGCGCCGAGGAGTCGCCCTCGACCCAGGGCTACACCCCCTTCGAGGGCCTGGAGCTCTCGGCCCGCGTGGACGCCACCTTCCTGCGCGGCATGCGCATCTACGAGGACGGGCAGGTCATCGGCAAGCCGCGCGGGCAGTATCTGTTCAGGCCGACGGCTTGAGCACAAGTGCTGTCGGGAACCTGCGTTCGCCCGCCAGCGCTCGAGCGGCAACGGGCATCGAGGTCAGGCTGCGGCACCCCACTGGACCGGTCGGCGCTGCGCGCCGACTGCCCTGCGGTGCCTGGGCTCGAGGCCCGGGCGGGCAACTCGCTTCGCTCCCTGCGGTCGCTGCGCTCAGACACTCCCGCCCGAAGCCAGTCCTGGGGCGCGCTGCCGCGCGCTGGCCTCGATCCCTGTGCTCCTCGGCGGCCCACAGGGGCGCCACAGCCTGCCCCCGACGCCCGTTGCGGACACGACAGTGGCATGCGGCGCAAACCTCCCGCGGTGGACCTCGCGGCGCGAGACCCCCGGCAGGGGCGATTTCGGCGGCGGCGAGGAGCGCAGCGGTGCCGGGCGGCGCGCGCAGCGCGCGTCAAAATCTGACTTCGTCGCGAGTGTCTGAGCGCAGCGACCGCAGGGAGCGAAGCGAGTTTCGCGACGCGCCCGGCGCCGTGAGCACCGCAGCGGAGTCGGCCCGCAGGGCCGACCGCCGCGGCATGAGCCCCTGCCGGGGGTCTCGCGCCGCGACGCGCCGATCTCTGCACGCAAGACAGACGCGGCCACCGCGTCATCCGGAAGGCCCATGACCCCGACCATCCACCAGGCACCGGCCCTGCCCGAAGGCACCCCCGAAGTCCCCGTCGCCATCATCGGCGCAGGCGCCTGCGGCCTGACCGCCGCCCTGGCCCTGCGCGACGCCGGCATCGACTGCGCGCTGATCGAGCGCGACGCCGTGCCCCAGGGCTCGACGGCGCTGTCCTCGGGCTTCATCCCGGCGGCAGGCACCACCGTGCAGCAGCAGGCCGGCATCACCGACGACAGCCCCGCGCGCTTCGCGGCCGACATCCAGGCCAAGGCGCACGGCACCGCGACGCCGCACCTCGTCGAGGCCTACACCACGGCCATCGCGCCGGCCATCGAGGCGCTGCAGCGCCATGGCCTGGCCTTCGAACTGCTCGACGGCTTCCTCTACCCCGGGCACTCGGTGCGCCGGATGCACACGCTCGAGGAGCGCACCGGGGCCGCACTGGTGGGTGCGCTCACCGCGGCGGCCGAACGCGCCGGCGCGATGCTGGTGACCGAGGCGCGCGTGCACGAACTGTGGTGCGACGACGCCGGCCGCGTGACGGGCGTCGGCTGGCAGCGCCCCGACGGCAGCACCGAACGCCTGGCCTGCCGCGCCCTGATCCTGGCCTGCAACGGCTTCGGCGGCAACCGCGCGATGGTGGCCGAACTGCTGCCCGAGATGGCCGACGCCACCTTCGGCGGGCACGTCGGCAACGACGGCAGCGCCATCGCCTGGGCGCGGCAGCTCGGCCTTCGGCTGGCCGACCTCGGCGGCTACCAGGGCCACGGCTCCTGGGCCGTGCCGCAGGGCACGCTGATCACCTGGGCGCTGATGATGGAAGGCGGCATCCAGGTCAACGCCGAGGGGCGGCGCTTCCACGACGAGACCCAGGGCTACTCGGAGGCGGCGGTGCACGTGCTGGCGCAGCCCGGCGGGGTGGCCTGGAACGTGTTCGACGAGCGCCTGCTCGGTCTCGGACGCGGTTTCCCGGACTTCCGCGACGCCGAGGCCGCCGGCGCGGTGCGCCATGCCGGCAGCGTCGGCGAGCTGGCGAACATCATCGGCTGCGACGCCACCGTGCTCGAACAGACGCTCGCATCGGCGCGCCGGCCCCTGCCGGCCCCGCTGCACGCCATCAAGGTGACCGGGGCCCTGTTCCACACCCAGGGCGGCATCGACGTCGACGCAAGCTGCCGCGCCCTGCGCGGCGACGGCACGCCCCACCCCAACCTGCTGGCCGCCGGCGGCGCGGCGCGTGGGGTCTCGGGCAACGCCGTCTGGGGCTACCTGTCGGGCAACGGGCTGCTCTCGGCGGTGGCCGGCGGCTGGATCGCGGCGCACGGCGCCGCCCGCATCGTCGAGGAAGGAGAACGGGCATGACGCTGCGCGAACGGCTCGCCGCGGGCGAGATCCTTCTGGCCCCGGGCATCTACGACGCGCTGTCGGCCCTGGTGGCGGCGCAGGCCGGCTTCGAGGCGCTGTATCTCAGTGGGGCGTCCATCGCCTACACGCGACTGGGCCGCTCCGACATCGGCCTGACCACCTTCAGCGAAGTCGAGGACACGCTGGCACGCATCACCGAGCGGGTGACGCTACCCCTCATCGTCGACGGCGACACCGGCTTCGGCAACGCGCTGAACGTGCAGCGCACCGTGCGCGGCTTCGAGCGTGCCGGCGCCGCGATGATCCAGCTCGAGGACCAGTCGTTTCCCAAGCGCTGCGGCCACCTCGACGGCAAGGCGCTGGTCGGGGCGGCCGAGATGCGCGGCAAGCTGCGCGCCGCGCTGGACGCGCGCGCCTGCCGCGAGACGCTGATCCTCGCCCGCACCGACGCCGTGGCGGTGGAAGGGCTGGACGCCGCGCTCGACCGCGCCGAGGGTTACCTGGAGTGCGGCGTCGACGCCCTGTTCATCGAGGCGCTGCGCACGCCCGAGCAGATGGACGCCGCCTGCACCCGCTTCGCCAGCCGCGTGCCGCTGCTGGCCAACATGGTCGAGGGCGGCAAGACCCCGGTGCAGTCGGCCGCGGAGCTGCAGGCCCGGGGCTTTCGGATCGCGATCTTCCCTGGCGGCACGGCGCGTGCCGTGGCGCACGCGTTGCAGGGCTACTATGCCAGCCTGCAGGCGCACGGCACCACCGCGCCGTGGCGCGACCGGATGCTCGACTTCGACGGGCTCAACGCCCTGATTGGCACGCCCGAACTGCTAGCCGCAGGACGGCGCTACGATCCGGGGTCATGAACTCTTCGCTGCACGTCGCCGCCGCAGGCCTGCTGCTGGTCGGCGCCTGCCAGGCCCAGACCGGCACGGTGCCCTCGCGCGGGCAGCTCCTCTACGAGACGCACTGCATCGCGTGTCACACCACGCAGATGCACTGGCGTGACCGCAAGTCGGCCAAGGACTGGCCCGGCCTGCGACGCGTGGTGCGGCGGTGGCAGGGTGAGCTGCAGCTGCGCTGGAACGACGCCGACATCGACGAGGTCGCGCGCTATCTCAACCAGCGCTACTACCGCTACCCCGAGCCGGGGCCGGCGATGACGCGCCGGATCCTCGTCGGCCCGCTAGGCTGACGGCGCAGGCACACCGAGCGCGCGCAACTCGGCTTCGCACTGGGCCGGGCTCTCGAAGCGCAGCGCCTGCCACCCGGCGGCCCGGGCCGCCTCGACGTTAGGCGCGTGGTCGTCGATGAACAGCAGCTCGGCCGGGTCGGCCCCGAAGCGCTCGGCTGCCAGCGCGTAGATCGCCGGTTCCGGCTTGATGGCCCGGACGCGCGCCGAGAAGACGCCGGCCTCGAACCAGCCCACGAACTCGTGCTCCCGCTCGAGGTGGTCGGCGTAGGGCGCCGGCATGTTCGACAGGTAGAACAGCGTGCGCCCGCCGGCGCGCAGCCGGCGCAGCAGATCGACCGTGCCCACGATGGGCTGAAGCTCGGCCGGCACGCCGTCGATGACGCGCTGCACCTCGTGCTCGGCCAGCCCCGTTCGGGCCGCGATCCGGCGCACCAGCGCAGGCGGCTCGACCGTGCCGCGGTCGAACTCGGCCCAGTCTCCGTCGTAGCCCTGGAAGAACTCGCGCACCCAGCGCTTCGCGCTGGCCTCGTCGGGCGCACGATGCGGCAGTTCGCGCCGCAGGAGGCTCGGCGGGTGCCAGTTGAACAGCACGCCGCCAAAGTCGAACACCAGCTTCACGGCCGCACCAGCCTGCGCAGGAGACCGGCCGTCGAGGCGTCGAGCCCGGCAGCATCGCCCTGGCGGTCGCCGGGCTGCAGGCGCGGCAGCAGCTGGTTCGCCAGCGCCTTGCCCAGTTCCACGCCCCACTGGTCGAAGCTGTTGATGCCCCAGATCGCACCACTGGTGAAGACGCGGTGCTCGTAGAGGGCCACCAACGCCCCCAGTGCGCGCGGGGTCAGCTCGTCGACGAGCAGCGTCGTGCTGGGCCTGTTGCCGGGGAAGGTCCGGTGGCGCGCCAGCGTCGCCCGGTCGAAACCGGCTGCCGCGGTGGGCACGCCCTCGCCGGCCGCCGCGTCGGCCGTCTTGCCCAGCATCAGCGCCTGGCTCTGCGCCAGGCCGTTGGCCAGCAGCTTGGCATGCAGGTCGGCCATGCCGTGGGTGGGACGCCTGACGAGGATGAACTCCACCGGAATCACGTCGGTGCCCTGGTGCAGCATCTGGAAGTAGGCGTGCTGGCCATTGGTTCCGGGCTCGCCCCAGACCACCGGGCTGGTGCCGAAGGGCAGCGGCGCACCGGCGACGTCCACCTGCTTGCCGTTGCTCTCCATCTCCAGCTGCTGCAGGTAGGCCGGCAGGCGCCTGAGGCCCTGGTGGTAGGGCGCGACGCTGCGGCTCGCGAAGCCGTGGAAGTTGCGGTACCAGACGTCCAGCAGCCCCAGCAGCACCGGCACGTTGCGCCCCAGCGGCGCCTCGGCGAAGTGGCGGTCCATCGCGTGGGCACCGGCCAGCAGGGCACGGAAGTGCTGCGCCCCGACGGCGATCGCGATCGGCAGGCCGATGGCACTCCACAGCGAGTAGCGCCCGCCCACCCAGTCCCAGAACCCGAAGGTGGTGGAGATGCCGAACTCGGCCGCCGCCTTCACGTTCGTGGTGGTCGCGGCAAAGTGGCGCGCGATGTCGATGCCGCCGGCGTCGAGGAACCACTGCCGGGCCGCCACCGCGTTGGCCATGGTCTCCTGCGTCGTGAAGGTCTTGCTGGCCACGATGAACAGCGTGCGCCTCGGGTCCAGCCGGCGCAGCACCGGGGCGATGTCGTGGCCGTCGACGTTGCTGACGAAGTGCAGGTTCAGGCCGCGGTGGCACCAGGCATCGAGCGCCGGCACGACCATCTGCGGCCCGAGGTCGCTGCCGCCGATGCCGATGTTGACGACGTCCGTGAAGCCGCCGTCGCCGCGCACCTGCTCGGCGTAGGCCAGCATCGCGTCGAGCACCGCGTGCACCTCGGCGTTGAACGGCGCGGCGGCCCCGCGCGGCGCGCGCAGCGCGGTGTGCAGCACGGCGCGGCCCTCGGTGGCGTTGATCGGCTCGCCGGCAAGCATCGCGTCGCGCCTGGCCTCCAGGCCGCACTCGCGCGCCAGGTCGAGCAGGAAGCGCAGCGTGGCCAGGTCGAGCAGGTTCTTCGACAGGTCGGCGAAGACTTCGGGCGCCTCGAACGACAGGCTGGCGAAGCGGCCCGGGTCGCGCGCGAAGGCCTCGCGCAGGTCGAGGTCGCGGCCGTGCGCCTCGAAGTGGCCCTTCAGCGCCGACCAGGCCTCGGTGGCGTCGCAGCGTGTGCTCATCGTCGGTGCTCCCGCCACTCAACGGGCCAGGGATTCGATCATCCGGTCGAGCTTGCCGGCATCGACCGCGAAGGCGCGTATGCCCTCGGCCAGCTTCTCGGTGGCCATCGCGTCCTCGTTGAGCGCCCAGCGGAAGCCGGCCTCGTCGAAGTGCACGGTCGGCAGGTCCATGCCGCGGGCGGCGTCGGCGTCGAGCGCGCGCATCACCGGCGCTTCGCCGGCCTGCAGCACGGCCAGCAGCTCGGGGCTGATGGTCAGCAGGTCGCAACCCGCCAGCGCCAGGATCTGCCCGGCGTTGCGGAAGCTCGCCCCCATCACCTCGGTGGCGATGCCGTGGCGCTTGTAGTGGTTGAAGATCGCCGCCACCGACTTCACGCCGGGGTCGTTGGCGCCGGCCATCGCGGCCTCGTCCCAGGCACCGCCGGCGGCCTTCTTGTACCAGTCGTGGATGCGGCCGACGAAGGGCGAGATCAGGCGCACCCCGGCGTCGCCGCAGGCCACTGCCTGGCAGAAGGCGAACAGCAGCGTCAGGTTGCAGTGGATGCCCTCGCGCTCGAGCACCTCGGCAGCGCGGATGCCCTCCCAGGTGGCGGCGATCTTGATCAGCACGCGCTCGCGGCCGATGCCCGCGGCCTCGTACAGCGCCATGACCCGGCGCGCGCGGGCCACGGTCGCCGCGGTGTCGAAGGACAGCCGGGCATCGACCTCGGTGCTGACGCGCCCGGGCACCACCTTCAGGATCTCGAGCCCGAAGCGCACCAGCACGCGGTCGACCACCTCGTCGAGTGGCCGGCCGCGATGCGCGGCCACGGTCTCGGCGAGCAGCGGCGCGTAGTCGGGCTGCTGCACCGCCTTGAGGATGAGCGACGGATTGGTCGTGGCGTCGCGCGGCGCGAACTGCGCGAGCTGGCGGAAGTTGCCGGTGTCGGCGACGACGGTGGTGAACTGGCGGAGCTGGTCGAGCTGGTTCATGGCGCAGGGGTGGCGGGATGGCGAAGGAGATCCATGTCAACCCGCATTAGACCTGCATTCCGGCGCGCGCCCGCCTGGCGCGGGTTACCAGCGGGTTACCGGCGGGTTACCGGCGGGTCAGCGGCAGGGCCGCGCCGTGCCCGGGGGAAGACGGGGAGATCACCCCGCGTCGGGGCGCCCGGAACTCCGGCACGCCCTGCGGGTCGACGCCACGCCCTACACTGGCCCCGACGCCAACGAGCCGGGTCGACTCCCCGCTGCACACCACCGTGAAACACGCCCTGCACCGCTTCGCGCGCCCGATCGCCGCCCTGATCCTTCCCCTGGCCCTGCTGATGGCGCCGGCGATTTCGCTGGCCGCGGCCCTGCCGGCCGGCCTGACGCAGGTCACCTCGGTCGAGGGCATCGCCGAGTACCGGCTGGCCAACGGCCTGCAGGTGCTGCTGGTGCCCGACGACGCCAAGCCCACCACCACGGTCAACCTGACCTTCCGGGTCGGCTCGCGCCACGAGGGCTACGGCGAGACCGGCATGGCGCACCTGCTCGAGCACCTGATCTTCAAGGGCACGCCGACGCAGCGCAACGTGCTGGCCGAGTTCGGCCGCCGCGGCCTGCGCGCCAACGGCACCACCTCGTTCGACCGCACCAACTACTTCGCCAGCTTCGCCGCCAACGACGAGAACCTGCGCTGGTACCTGGCCTGGCAGGCCGACGCGATGGTCAACAGCCTGATCGCGAAGGAAGACCTCGCCAGCGAAATGA
>JBILNT010000064.1:0-15971 GCA_044374875.1 Rubrivivax sp. | reverse complement strand
TCACTCGATGATCTTGGCGACGACGCCGGCGCCGACGGTGCGGCCACCCTCGCGGATCGCGAAGCGCAGTCCCTCTTCCATCGCGATCGGCGCGATCAGCTTGACCGTGATGCTGACGTTGTCGCCAGGCATCACCATCTCCTTGTCCTTCGGCAGCTCCACCGCGCCCGTCACGTCCGTCGTGCGGAAGTAGAACTGCGGACGGTAGTTGTTGAAGAACGGCGTGTGGCGACCGCCCTCCTCCTTGCTCAGCACGTACACCTCGGCCGTGAAGTGCGTGTGCGGCTTGATCGACCCCGGCTTGCACAGCACCTGGCCACGCTCGACGTCCTCGCGCTTCGTGCCGCGCAGCAGGATGCCCACGTTGTCGCCCGCCTGACCCTGGTCCAGCAGCTTGCGGAACATCTCCACGCCCGTGCACGTGGTCTTCTGCGTCGCGCGGATGCCCACGATCTCGATTTCGTCGCCCACCTTGACGATGCCGCGCTCGATGCGACCCGTCACCACGGTGCCACGACCAGAGATCGAGAACACGTCTTCCACAGGCATCAGGAACGTCCCGTCCACCGCGCGCTCCGGCGTCGGGATGTAGCTGTCCAGCGCGTCGGCCAGGCGCATGATCGCCTGCTCGCCCAGCTCGCCCTTGTCGCCTTCCATCGCCAGCTTGGCCGAGCCCTTGATGATCGGGGTGTCGTCGCCCGGGAAGTCGTACTTGCTCAGCAGCTCGCGAACTTCCATCTCGACGAGCTCGAGCAGCTCGGCGTCGTCCACCATGTCGCACTTGTTCAGGAACACGATGATGTACGGCACGCCCACCTGACGCGCCAGCAGGATGTGCTCGCGCGTCTGCGGCATCGGGCCGTCGGCGGCCGAGCACACCAGGATCGCGCCGTCCATCTGCGCCGCGCCCGTGATCATGTTCTTCACGTAGTCGGCGTGCCCCGGGCAGTCCACGTGCGCGTAGTGACGGTTGGCCGTCTCGTACTCCACGTGCGCCGTGTTGATCGTGATGCCACGCGCCTTCTCTTCCGGCGCCGCGTCAATCTGGTCGTACGCCTTGGCCTCGCCACCGAACTTCGTCGCCAGCACCGTCGTGATCGCCGCCGTCAGCGTCGTCTTGCCATGGTCCACGTGACCAATCGTGCCCACGTTCACGTGCGGCTTGGTGCGTTCGAACTTACCCTTTGCCATTTCTTGCGCTCCTGGCGTTTGCAGTTTGACAAGCCCCGGGGCCGGTTGGGCGCCACGCGGAGGGAGTAATCGATGGTGCCCATGACGCGGATCGAACGCGTGACCTCTCCCTTACCAAGGGAGTGCTCTACCACTGAGCCACATGGGCATCGTCACGGGCCTGGAGGCCGGCGCCGGCTCGACCGCCAGGCCCGTAACGACGACATTCACACTTCGGAAACCAGCAAAACCCACCGTGGAGCGGGAGACGGGAATCGAACCCGCGTCATTAGCTTGGAAGGCTAAGGTTCTGCCATTGAACTACTCCCGCCCGGGAGCACCACTCGCTTCGCCTTTCGCCTCGCGGCACGGGGCCGGACGGCTCGGGCGATCGATCTCTCTGGTGGAGGAGGCTGGATTCGAACCAGCGTAGGCGTAAGCCAACAGATTTACAGTCTGCCCCCTTTAGCCACTCGGGCACCCCTCCGGAGAGCCCGCGAGTGTAGCACTGTTCGCAGGCGTGTGAAGCAGCTGCGAAAGACCCGCGATCCTGCAGCGTCGGTCGCTCGTCACGCGGCCCCCGACCTCAGGCCGCCCACCAGTCCACGAGGTGCGCCGTGGCGAGGAAATGACTGCCCTCGGCCATGAACTGGCGATGGAAATCGTGGGAAGGATGCCGGGTACGAAGGACAGGCACCTGCCGGCCCGCCGGGCAGGCCGCATCGAAGAACGCGCTCGCCGGCCTGCCCCAGAGCAGGAAGGTTGGCGATGACGAGCTACCGCACAAGAATTCGACGATCTGCGAAGTGAGCGCCTGCCAGCCACAACCCATGTGGCTGCCGGCCCGCCCGACCTCGACGCTCAGCACCGGGTTGAGCAGCAACACGCCACGCCCTGCCCAGTGGTCGAGCTTCCACACGTCGGGCCGGTGCCAGCCGGGGCGGTCGGCCTCGAGCACGTCGAAGACCCGCCGCAGCGAGTGCGGGCGGCCGTGGCCCGCGGAGAACGCCAGGCCGTCGGCATGCCCCGGCCGCGGGTAGGGGTCCTGCCCGAAGACGACGACGCGGACGTCCGCCGGCGCGACGAGGCGCAGCGCGCGGAACGGGTCTGCCGGCGCGATCGGCGCGCCTGCCGAGGCAGCGCGCACGCGATCGACGACCTCGGCCTTGGCCGCAGGTGTCCAGCCCGGCAGGGCGGCACGCCACGCCTCGGGAAGGCTGGCGAACGCCGCCGGCAGGTCGTCGGCCGTCATGCCGCGAACAGGGCTTCCAGCGCCGCGCCCGGGTCGTCGGCGCGCATGAAGGCCTCGCCGACCAGGAAGGCATGGACGCCTGCCGCGCGCATGCGGCGCACGTCGGCGGCTGCGAGGATGCCCGACTCGGTGACGAGCACCCGGTCGGCCGGCACGCGAGAGCGCAGGTCGAGCGTGGTCGCCAGCGAGACCTCGAAGGTGCGCAGGTTGCGGTTGTTGATGCCGACCAACGGGGTGGCGAGGCGCAGCGCGCGGTCGAGCTCGGCGCCGTCGTGCACCTCGACCAGCACGGCCATGCCCAGCGCCTGCGCGGCGGCCTCGAGGTCGGCCATCTGCGCGTCGTCCAGGCAGGCGGCGATCAGCAGGATGCAGTCGGCGCCCATCGCGCGCGCCTCGACGACCTGGTACTCGTCGACCATGAAGTCCTTGCGCAGCACCGGCAGCGTGCACGCCGCGCGCGCCTGCTGCAGGCAGGCGGTCGAGCCCTGGAAGAAACGCTCGTCGGTCAGCACGCTCAGGCAGGCGGCGCCGTGACGCGCGTAGCTTTCGGCGATCGCGGCCGGCTCGAAGTGCTCGCGCAGCACGCCCTTGCTGGGGCTGGCCTTCTTGACCTCGGCGATCACGGCGGCGGCGCCTGCAGCGACGCGCGCGCTCAGCGCGTCGGTGAAGTCGCGCAGATCGTCACGGCGCGCCCGGGCTTCGTCGCGCAACGAGGCCAGCGAGCGACGCTGGCGTGCCGCGGCGATCTCCTCGTGCTTGACGGCCACGATGCGCTGCAGGATGTCGGACATGGACGGGGGGCCTTCCTCTGCACTCTAGAGCGTGAGCCCGCTGCGCTCGATGCGCAGCCGGCGGGCGATGGTAGCGGCCAGGGCATCGAGCTGCGCAGCCGCGGCCTTGCCGCGCACAGGCACGTCGAACAGCCTCGCGACGCGGCCGCGATCGGCATGCCGCAGGTCGATCGCGACGTGCGCGCGGCGGTCGCCGGGCGCGACCTGGACCGACCAGCCCGCGCCCTCGATGCCCTGCGCTTCGCCCCGCAGGCCGACAGGCTCGACGCGGCGCGCGTCGAAGTCGACGCGCCAGCCGCTGGTCGCGCGCTGGAGACGCCAGTGCAGCACCATGCCGGCGAACACCGCGACCAGACAGGCCCAGGCCACGACCTCGTGCCCCGGGAAGGTCCAGCGCACGGCCGCGATGCCACCGAAGAAGCCGCCGAGCCCGAGCAGCATCCCGGCCGGATGCGCCTCGGGGCGCGGCAGCCAGAGCACCGGGACACGCCCGGCGTCGTCGACCAGTCGGGCGAGCAGGCTCATCGCGGGGCGAGGCGTCGCCAGCGGCTTCAGGCCGCCGGACGGAACTTGTTGGTGACCGAGACGAACTGGCTCAGCTTGGCCAGCGCACGCCCGGAGGCGACCGCCTCGCGCGCACGGCGCACCCCGTCGGCCACCGACGAGGCGACGTTGGCGCAGTACAGCGCCGCACCGGCATTGAGCAGGACGACGTCGCGCACCGGGCCGTCCTCGTTGGCCAGCGCCCGCTGGATGCACTGCACCGACTCCTCCTTGTTGGCGACCTTGAGCACGCGCGAGTCGTAGACCGGCAGCCCGAAGTCGCTCGGGTGGATCACGTACTCGCGCACCTCGCCCTCGCGCAGTTCGCCCACCAGCGTCTCGCCCGACAGCGAGATCTCGTCCATGCCGTTCATGCCGTAGACGACCATCACGTGCTCGCTGCCCAGGCGCTGCAGCACGCGCACCTGGATGCCGACGAGGTCGGGGTGGAAGACGCCGAGCAGCTGGTTCGGCGCGCCCGCCGGGTTGGTCAGCGGGCCGAGGATGTTGAAGAAGGTGCGCACGCCGAGCTCCTTGCGCACCGGCGCCGCGTGCTTCATCGCGGCGTGGTGGCTGGGGGCGAACATGAAGCCCACGCCGGTCTCGGCCAGGCAGGCGCCCACCTGCTCGGGCGTGAGCCCGATGTAGACGCCGAGCGCCTCCATCACGTCGGCACTGCCGCTGGTGGAAGACACGCTGCGGCCTCCGTGCTTGGCGACGCGAGCGCCGGCCGCCGCTGCCACGAAGGTGGCGGCGGTGGAGATGTTGAAGGTGTGCGAGCCGTCGCCACCGGTGCCCACGATATCGACCAGGTGGGTGCGGTCGGCCACCGCCACCGGCGTGGCGAACTCGCGCATCACCTGCGCGGCCGCAGCGATCTCGCCGATGGTCTCCTTCTTGACCCGCAACCCCATCGTGAGCGCCGCGATCATCACCGGGCTCATCTCGCCGCTCATGATGCGGCGCATCAGCGACAGCATCTCGTCGTGGAAGATCTCGCGGTGCTCGATGACGCGGGTCAGGGCTTCGGTGTTGCTGATGGGCATGGCAAGGCTCCGGAAGGCAGGCGGTCAGGCCGGCACGCGGCAGGATTCGACGAAGTTCCTCAGCATCGCGTGACCGTGCTCGCTGAGGATGGACTCGGGGTGGAACTGCACGCCCTCGAGCGGCGTGGTGGTCGCCGCGAGCGCGCGATGGCGCACGCCCATGATCTCGCCGTCGTCGGCGCTGGCGCTCACCTCCAGCTCGGCCGGCAGGGTCTCGCGCTCGATGGCCAGCGAGTGGTAGCGGATCACGGTGACGCGCTCGGGCAGGCCGCGGAACACGCCGCGCCCGTCGTGCGAGATGACGCTGGTCTTGCCGTGCATCTGCGTCTTCGCGCGCACGATGCGCCCGCCCAGCGCCGCGCCGATGCTCTGGTGCCCCAGGCACACGCCGAGGATGGGCAGCCGGCCCGCGAAGTGGCGGATCGCCGGCACGCAGATGCCTGCCTCGGCGGGCGAGCACGGCCCCGGCGAGAGCACCAGCTGGTCGGGCCGCAGCCCGGCGATGCCCTCCAGCGTGATCTCGTCGTTGCGGAAGACGCGCACCTCCTCGCCCAGCTCGCCGAAGTACTGCACGAGGTTGAAGGTGAAGGAGTCGTAGTTGTCGATCATCAGGAGCATCGCCGTTCCCCTTCGCCTCAGAACCCTTCCTCGACCAGCTCGGCGGCGCGGATGACCGCCCGAGCCTTGGCCTCGGTCTCCTTCCACTCGGCCTCGGGCACCGAGTCGGCGACGACGCCGGCGCCGGCCTGCACGTAGAGGGTCTGGTCCTTGACGACGCCGGTGCGGATCGCGATGGCGACGTCCATGTCGCCGGCAAAGCTGAGGTAGCCGACCGCGCCGCCGTAGACGCCGCGCTCGACCGGCTCGAGCTCGTCGATGATCTCCATCGCGCGGATCTTCGGGGCGCCGCTCAGGGTGCCGGCGGGGAAGCTGGCGCGCAGCACGTCCAGCGCCGACAGCCCGGGCTTCAGGCGCCCCTCGACATTGCTGACGATGTGCATCACGTGCGAGTAACGCTCGATGCCGAAGGCCTCGGTGACCTTGACGCTGCCCGTCTGGGCGATGCGGCCGATGTCGTTGCGTGCCAGGTCGATCAGCATCACGTGCTCGGCGCGTTCCTTGGGGTCGGCCAGCAGCTCGGTCTCGTTGGCGCGGTCCTGTTCCAGCGTGGCGCCGCGCGGGCGCGTGCCGGCGATCGGGCGGATGGTGACCTTCTCGCCACCCTCGGCATCGCGCTCCTGGCGCACCAGGATCTCGGGACTGGAGCCCACGATCTGGAAGCCGCCCATGTCGTAGTAGTACATGTACGGGCTCGGGTTGAGCGAGCGCAGCGCGCGGTACAGCGACAGCGGGCTCTCGGTGTAGCGTTTCTTCAGCCGCTGGCCGATGACCACCTGCATGCAGTCGCCGGCGGCGATGTACTCCTTGGCGCGCAGCACCGCGGCCTCGAACTCGGCACGCGGCCATTCGCGCTCGACGGTGTGGCTCGCGCCGCGGCGCACCTGGGGTGCGGTGACGCTGAAGCGCAGCTTGTCGGCCAGCTCAGACAACCGCCGCTTGCCGGCGAACCAGGCGTCGCCCTGGCGCGGGTCGGCCCAGACGATCAGGTACAGGCGGCCCGAGAGGTTGTCGATGACGGCCAGTTCCTCGGTCTGCAGCAGCTGGATGTCGGGCGTGCCGATGCCGCCGGGCTTGCGGGTCGCGGCGAGCTTCTTCTCGATGAAGCGCACCGTGTCATAGCCGAAGTAACCGGCCAGCCCGCCACAGAAGCGCGGCAGCCCCGGTCGCAGCGCCGGGCGGAAGCGCGCCTGGTAGGCGGCGATGAAGTCCAGCGGGTTGCCCTCGTGGACCTCGACGACCTGGTCGTCCGTGACGACCTCGGTGCGTTGCCCGGTGGCACGCAGCAGCGTGCGCGCCGGCAAGCCGATGAAGGAGTAGCGGCCGAAGCGCTCGCCGCCGACCACCGACTCGAGCAGGAAGCTGTGGCGGCTGCCGCCGGCGAGCTTCAGGTACAGCGACAGCGGCGTCTCGAGGTCGGCGAAGGCCTCGGCGATCAGCGGGATGCGGTTGAAGCCCTGGGCGGCAAGGCTCTTGAATTCGAGTTCGGTGATCACGGGCTGGCTCTCGGGAACTGCGGCCATCGCGCGGGCCGCAGGCACGGCCGGGGATGGTCTGGGGGCGGGCCGGGCAACGCCACCCGGCAAGTGCCAGCCGCATCAGGGCTGGCACGCGTTCAGATCGGACGAGGCCAGCGACGCCAGGGCCAGGCTCCCCGGTCGGGGCGACCTGAAGTGGCGTGGCGCGAGGAGAACATGTGCTTCAGTTTAGCAGCAGCGCCCGGGCCGCCGGTCTGTCGGCGAACCCTGGATCGGCGCCAGCGGCGGCATGACGTTCAGCCGCCCAGCCGCGCGGCGAGTTGGTCGATCCGGTCGACCACGAGGTCGGCACCGGCCGAGGCCACGGGTTCGCCGTGGTTGTAGCCGTAGCTCACCAGCACCACCGGGCAGCCCGCCGCCCGCGCGGCCTGGGCGTCGTTGCTGGAGTCGCCGATCATCAGCGTGCGCGCGGGTTGCGTGCCGAGCGCCGCGCAGGTGCCCAGCAGCGGCATCGGGTCGGGCTTCTTGCGCTCGAACGCGTCACCCCCGAAGGCGACCTCGAAGAAAGCGTCGAGCTTCTTCGCGACCAGCAGCGGGTGGGCGAATGCCGTGGGCTTGTTGGTCAGGCAGGCCAGTCGCAGGCCCAGGCCGCGCAGGGCCTGCAGGCCTTCCACGACACCCGGGAAGATTTCGGAGCGGCTGCCGTTGACTTCCAGGTAGTGGTGCTGGTAGCGCTGCCAGGCCTCGTCATAGAGCGCGGGCGGTGCCCCCACCTGGGCCAAGGTCGTACGGATGAGATGCTCGGAGCCCTTGCCGACGGTGCGCGTGATGAAGGCGCGATCGACCGCCGGCCAGCCCAGGTCGGCCAGGGCCAGGCCGAGCGCTACCTCGAAGTCGCCGACGGTGTCGATCATGGTGCCGTCGAGGTCGACGATCGCGGCGTCGACTGGACGGCCAAGGATGCAGGGCGTCTCGGCGAGCGGGCCCGAGGGGCGCTGGGTCATGATCTCTCCAGGTTCATGACGAGCGTAGCAGGCCACGTGGACGACTGGATTCAGGAACGCTGCACTTCGGATTCAGCTCGTGCGGTGCGCGGCCTGCGCTCACTCGGGCTCGATCTTCGCCGCCCGGATCACCGCGCCCCAGCGCTGGATCTCGCTGGCCAGCAGCGCCTGCAGCGCGGCCGGCGTGCCGGCCTGCACGCGCACGCCCAGGCGGCCGAGCTTGTCCTGCACCGCTGGCGAGGCAACGGCGTCGCGTACGGCCTTGTTGAGCGCGTCGATCACCGGCTGCGGCGTGCCCGCCGGCGCGGCCAGCGCGTTCCACGACGCCACGTCGTAGCCGGCGACGCCGGCCTGCTGCACGGTGGGCACCTCGGGCAGCTGCGGGTTGCGCTGCGCCGAGGTGACGGCCAGCGCACGCACCGCACCCGCCGCGACCTGCGGCAGCATGGGACCGGTGATCTCGAAGGCGAGGTCGATCTCGCCGGCACGCAGCGCCGTCAGCACCGCGGGCGAGCCCTTGTAGGGCACCACCAGCGCGTCGATGCCGGCCGCCGTCTCGAAGAGCTTGGCCGCCAGGTGCTGCGTGCTGCCCATCGCTCAGCGCCCCGCCGCGTGCCTGGCGATCAGCGCACGCGCGTCGTCGAGCATCTTCTGCCCGGGCAGGCCCTTGGCGTTCATACCGGTCCCTGGATCTTGACCGCGGGCACCACCGCGCCATCGATCACACCCTTGGCATGGAGAGGAAGATCCGGCCGTCCATTCCGTGGTTCGAGTCCCTGGCGACCTTGTCGCACCAGGACTGGATGAAGAGCTGCCGCGCAAACGAGGTCGGCGGCAGGCGGTGGTGCAGCTTGAGCGTGACCTCCCGGGCCGAGGCCGAGGCCGCAGGCGGCGAGCAGGGTGCTCAGGATCGCCTTCATGGACGGGGTCTACTCGAGGGGGTGGAAGTGCCCGGGAGCCGTGGCCCGTGGACGCGAAGGGAGATTCAGAATTCCTCGGTGTCGACCTCGGACTGGCCGACGGCGCCGTAGCGCCCGCCGCTGACAGCCGAGGGCGGCATCAGCGCGCCGACGGCCGCCAGCAGCGCCGGATCGACCGCCAGCGTGGCCGCGGCGACGTTCTCGCGCAGGTGGGCCACGCTCGTCGTACCCGGGATGGGCACGACGTGCTCGCCGCGCGATAGCACCCAGGCCAGCGACAGTTGGGCCGTCGAGCAGCCGGCCTCCGCCGCCAGCTTCGCGAAGCCGTTGCGCAGCGAGAGGTTGGCCGGGTAGTGCAACGGGCTGAAGCGCGGCATCGTCAGGCGGATGTCGCCAGGCTGCAGCGTCCCGATGTCGGGCGGTGCATCGGTAAGCAAGCCGCGCGCCACCGGGCTGAAGGCGACGAACGCGACACCGAGCTCGCGGCAGGCATCGAGCACGGCGATCTCGGGGTTGCGCGTCCAGGGCGAGTACTCGCTCTGCACGGCGGTGATCGGGTGCACGGCGTGGGCGCGTCGCAGCGTCGCCGCCGAGACTTCGCTCAGGCCGATGGTGCGCACCTTGCCGGCACGCACCAGCTCGGCCAGCGCGCCCACCGTGTCCTCGACGGGGACGGCCTTGTCCCAGCGGTGCAGGTAGTAGAGGTCGATGACGTCCGTGCCCAGGCGCCGCAGGCTCGCCTCGCAGTCGCGCCGGATGGCCTCGGGCCGGCCGTCGATCACGCGCTGCAGCGCGCCTGCGGGCCCCACCGGCTGGCCGGTCATGCCGCACTTGCTGGCCAGCACGAATCGCGAACGATGCGGCCCGAGCACCCGGCCGACCAGCGACTCGTTGGCGCCGTAGCCGTAGAGCGAAGCGGTGTCGACGAAGTCGACGCCGAGATCCAGCGCCTCCAGCAGCAGCCGTGCGGCGTCGACCGCGGGCACCGGCGGCCCGTAGCCGTGGCTGAGGTTCATGGCCCCCAGGCCCATCGCCATGACCTCGAAAGGCCCGATGCGGCGGCGCGGCAGCGCGGCGGCGCTCATCGCAGCTCAGCCTTCGACGAGCTGGCGCTCGAGGTCGTGCAGCACCTCGTAGCAGGGCAGCACCTGGGCGACGCTGGCGTTGGGCTCGCGGCCCTCGCGGATCGCGGCGAAGAACTCGCGGTCCTGCAGCTCGATGCCGTTCATCGAGACGTCGACGCCCGAGACGTCGATCTTCTCGTCCTTGCCGGTGAACAGGTCGTCGTAGCGGGCGATGTAGGTGCCGGTGTCGCCGATGTAGCGGAAGAAGGTGCCCAGCGGCCCGTCGTTGTTGAACGACAGGCTCAGCGTGCAGATGGCGCCGCTGGCGGCCTTGAGCTGGATGCTCATGTCCATCGCGATGCCCAGCGCGGGGTGGATCGGGCCCTGCACGGCGTGGGCCTTCACGATCGGGCTTTGCGCCTGGTAGGCGAAGAGGTCGACCGTGTGCGCGGCGTGGTGCCACAGCAGGTGGTCGGTCCAGCTGCGCGGCTGGCCGAGCGCGTTCATGTTAGTGCGCCGGAAGAAGTAGGTCTGCACGTCCATCTGCTGGATGCTGAACTCGCCGGCGGTGATGCGGCGGCGCACCCACTGGTGGCTCGGGTTGAAGCGGCGGGTGTGGCCGCACATGGCCACCAGGCCCGTCTGCCGCTGCAGTTCGGCGACGCGGTAGGCGTCGCGCAGCGAGTCGGCCAGCGGGATCTCGACCTGCACGTGCTTGCCGGCCTCCATGCAGGCGACGGCCTGCGCGGCGTGCATCTGCGTGGGCGTGCAGAGGATGACGGCGTCGACCTCGCGGATCTTCAGGCTCTCGGCGAGATCGGTCGCGACGTGGGCGATGCCGTACTTGTCGGCGACTTCCTTGGTCTTGGCGTACTCGCGGCCGACGAGCGAGACCACCTCGACGTCGGCGATGTTGCGGATGCCGTCGATGTGCTTGATGCCGAACGCGCCGGCGCCGGCGAGCGCCACCTTGATGGTCATGATCAGTTCTCCAGGATGAGGTGCCCCACGGCCGTGTTGCTGGCCGGCACGTGATAGAAGCGGTGGGCCACCTTCGGCGCACGCCCGCCCGCGACGTCGGCCATCGCGCCGCGGGCGATGAGCCACATCACCAGCTCGATGCCCTCGCTGCCGGCCTCGCGGACGTACTCGATGTGCGGCACCTGCGCGAGGCCCGCGGGGTCGGCGATCAGGCGGTCGAGGAAGGCGTTGTCCCAGGGCGCGTTGATGAGACCGGCGCGCGGGCCCTGCAACTGGTGGCTCATGCCGCCGGTGCCCCAGATCTGCACGTTGAGGTCCTCGTCGAAGCTCTCGACGGCCTTGCGGATGGCCTGGCCGAGCGCGAAGCAGCGCCGGCCGGAGGGGACGGGATACTGCACGACGTTCACGGCAAACGGGATGACCTTGAACGGCCAGGGCTGGGTCTTCGGGTCGCGCGCGCCGCACATCAGCGACAGCGGCACCGTCAGGCCGTGATCGACGTCCATCCGGTTGACGATCGTGAGGTCGAAGTCGTCCTGGATGACGCTCTGCGCGATGTGCGAGGCCAGCTCCGGATGGCCGACGACCGGGGGCACGGGCCGTGCGCCGTAGCCTTCGTCGGCCGGCTGGTATTCGGCCGCGGTGCCGATGGCGAAGGTCGGGATCAGCTCCAGGCTGAAGGCCGTGGCGTGGTCGTTGTAGACGAGGAAGACGACATCCGGCGGGTTGTCCTTCAGCCATTGCTTCGAGAAGTCGTAGCCGGCGAAGACGGGCTGCCAGTACGGTTCGGAAGCCTTGCCGAGGTCGAGCGCCGCGCCGATGGCGGGCACGTGGGAGGTGTAGACGGAGGCGGTGATGCGGGCCATGCTGGATCCTTGGGTGGCTGGCAGCTTCAGTCGAGGAGCCGGCCGCTGCCGTGGCCCTGCGGCTGGCGGTGCGGCTGCGCGCTGCCGTCCTCGCCGGTGCGGCGGTTGCCCTCGGGCGAGCGGCCGCCGGCGATCATCATCGCGCGGTACTCGTCCTCGCTCATGCCGGTCATGCTGCCGGCCATCTGCTGGAAGCTCTTGCCGTGGGTGGCACCGATCTTGGCCAGGAAGTAGATGTTGCCGCCGAGTGCGATGCAGCGGTTGAGGTCGCCGTCGAGCACGGCCTGCTTCTGCGCCTCGGTCATCGGCCACTCGTCGACGTACGCGCGCCGGTCGGCCAGGTAGCGCTCGCGGTTGGCGGCCTTCATCAGGCTCATGCAGAACTGGTTGAGCCCGTAGCCCTTGCGGGACTGGTCGGCATCGAAGATCGTCGTGCCGGGGATGTCGAGGTAGGGTTTGTCGAGGGCCATGTCAGGGTGCTCCTTGCGGCCGTTGCGTTGATCGCGGATGGTTCACTGCATACATTGCTGGCTGACTGCGAGCCGAGGCGGGCGGGCAGCCCCCTGCGCTCATGTCCCCCGGCCCGGGCTGCGCCCGTGCCTCCTCCTTGACTTCGCTGCGGGGGCTACCCACCCACCTCGGCATGCTTTGGGGAGCACACAAACACGGTCGCCGGCCCGTCGAGGTGGGGGACTGTGCGCAGCGAAGTCAAGGAGGAGCCATCGGCCGAAGGCTGATGGCGGGGGAGCGAGCCCGGACACGAACAGTCCGATGGACTGTTCGTGCCTGGCGAGCGCTCGTGCCGCAAGCCACGAGCATGAGCGGAGCACAGTCCCCCGGCTCGGCGGGCCCGCCACGACAGCCGCGCATGCAAACTCGCGAAACATCACGCCTCTTCGGGCCAATACAGCCGCATCGGGTTGTCCACCAGCAGCTTGCGGCGAAGCTCCGGCGTCGTCGCGATGTGCGGGATGAAGTCGACCAGCAGCCCGTCGTCAGGCATGTGGTCCTTGAGGTTGGGGTGCGGCCAGTCGGTGCCCCAGAGCACGCGGTCGGGGAAGGTCTCGACGACGCGGCGGGCGAAGGGCACCACGTCGCGATAGGCCGTGCGCTCGCCGTTCAGCGCGGCCGGGCCGGCCTTGCTCAGGCGCTCGGGGCAACTGACCTTGGACCACACGTTCGGGTACTCGCGCATGAAGCGCAGGAAGAGCTCGAACTCGGGGCCGTCGACCGGCTTGGAGACGTCGGGCCGGCCCATGTGGTCGACGACGACCGTGGTGGGCAGCGCGGTGAAGAAGTCCCACAGTTCCGGCAGGTCCTGCGCCTCGAAGTAGATGACGACGTGCCAGCCCAGCCGCGCGATGCGGCCGGCGATCTCCATCAGTTCGTCCTTGGGCGTGAAGTCCACCAGGCGCTTGACGAAGTTGAAGCGCACGCCGCGCACGCCGGCGGCGTGCAGGCGTTCGAGCTCGTCGTCGGTCACGCTGCGCTTGACGGTGGCCACGCCGCGCGCCTTGCCGTTCGAGTGGAGCAGCGCGTCGACCAGCGCGCGGTTGTCGGCGCCGTGGCAGGTGGCCTGCACGACGACGTTGCGCGCGAAGCCGAGGTGGTCGCGCAGCGCGAAGAGCTGCTCGCGCGAGGCGTCGCAAGGCGTGTACTTGCGCTCGGGCGCGTAAGGGAACTCGGCGCCCGGCCCGAAGACGTGGCAGTGGGCATCGACTGCGCCGGGGGGCGGCACGTACTGCGGCTTGCTCGGGCCGTCGTACCAGTCGAGCCAGCCCGGGGTCTTCTCGAAGGGGCCGCTCACGGGTTTGCTCATGGAGGTCATTCCTTGCTTCGCAGGTGTTCAAGGATGCGGTCGGCCTCGGTGCGCCAGTCGGCGCTGCGGGCGAAGCCGGGTGTGCCGCGGGCGCCGAACAGACCCTCGTCGCCGAGGTCGGCCACCCAGGCCTGGCGCTCGGCCGTGCCGGCGGCGCTCCAGGGCTCGAGGCCGGCCTCGCGCACGGTCTGGGCCACCTCGCGCACCTCCTCGGAACGCCGGCGGCCGTGCTCGATCACGCGCTGGAAGAAGTAGGCGGCCTGCCTCTCCCAGTCGATGCCGGGGAAGGTCTCCTGCAGCGAGGCGATCACCGCGTCCTCGACCCCGTAGTGGCGCGCCGTGGTGAAGCTCTCGATGACCATGGCCTCCAGGCCCTTGATCATCACGCTGCGGCACATCTTGCTGGCCGAGGCCACGCCCAGCTTCTCGCTGGCGACACGGGCGGCGAAGCCGAGGCTGTCGAGCACCGGATGCAGCGCCGCGGCGTGCGGGCCGCCGAGCAGCAGCGGCACCTTGATGCGGTAGGGCGGCACCGAGGTCATCACCGCGCCTTCGACGTAGCGCCCACCGGCGGCGTCGACGATGCCGGCGGCGCGGATCTTGGCGCCCGGCGAGGCGGAATTGAAGTCGAGGAAGAAGGCGCCGGCGGCCAGCCCGGGGGCGCAGGCCTCGGCCACCGCCACGGCCTGGCTGGCGGTGACCGCGGACACCACGAGCGCCGCGCCGCGCACCGCGTCGGCGTGGCCGGAGACCAGCGTCACGCCGTGCGCGTCCGCGTGCGCGCGCATCGCATCCCCGGCCGGGCCGGAGAGCTTCAGGTCGAAGGCGACGACGGCATGGCCGGCAGCGCGCAGGTCCTCGGCGAGGATGCGGCCGACCTCGCCATAACCGATGACAGCGATGAGGGCGATGTCCATGGGTGGTGCCCGGCCCTCGTCAGTCGATGTACTTCAGGCCCGCGGCCGCCAGCGGCTCGCGCATCTTGTACATGTCCAGGCCCAGCACGCCCGAGGCGAGCTTGGCGCGCTTCTCGCCCTCGTTGGCCTCGCGCTTCGTCGCGGCCTCGAGCGTGGCGGCAGCCATCGCGCGCGGCACGCAGACCACACCGTCGTCGTCGGCCACGATCACGTCGCCCGGGTTCACCAGCGCGCCGGCGCACACCACCGGGATGTTCACCGAACCCAGCGTGGCCTTGATCGTGCCCTTGGCGCTGATCGCCTTGCTCCACACCGGAAACTTCATCTCGGTGAGGGTCTTCACGTCACGCACGCCCGCGTCGATGACCAGCGCCAGCGCGCCGCGGGCCTGGAACGAGGTGGCCAGCAGGTCACCGAAGTAGCCGTCGGTGCACTCGGCCGTGACGGCCGCCACGACGATGTCGCCGGGGCGGATCTGCTCGGCCACGACGTGCATCATCCAGTTGTCGCCAGGGTGCAGCAGCACGGTCACCGCGGTGCCCGAGACCTGCGCGCCGGCGTAGATCGGCCGCATGATCGGCTTCATCAGTCCCACGCGGCCCATCGCCTCGTGCACGGTGGCGCTGCCGAAGCGCTCGAGTTCGCGCGCGACGCGCGCCTCGGTGCGCTGGATGTTGCGATAGACGACGCCCAGTTCGTACATGTCATGTCTCCTGACGAGCCGCCCCCACCGGGAGCGGCGAACGGATGCGAGCCCGGCGAGGGCAGATCACTTGCCCCTGGCCCTCAGCGCGGCGTCGAGCCGCGGGTAGACGCGCCGGGCGTTGCCTTCGTAGATCTTGAAACGGTCTTCGGCGCTGAGCTGCGTCGAGGCCTCGATGTAGCGCTTGGTGTCGTCGTAGTTGAAGCCGGTCTCGGGGTCGATGCCGCGCACCGCGCCGATCATCTCGCTGGCGAACAGCACGTTGTCCACCGGCACCACCTTGGTCAGCAGGTCGATGCCGGGCTGGTGATACACGCAGGTGTCGAAGAACACGTTGTTCAGCAGGTGGTCCTTCAGCAGCGGCTTCTTCAGTTCCTGCGCCAGGCCGCGGTAGCGCCCCCAGTGGTAGGGCGCAGCACCGCCGCCGTGCGGGATCACGAACTTCAGCGTCGGGAAGTCCTTGAACAGGTCACCCTGGATCAGCTGCATGAAGGCCGTGGTGTCGGCGTTGATGTAGTGCGCGCCGGTGGTGTGGAAGCACGCGTTGCAGCTGGTGCTGACGTGGATCATCGCCGGGATGTCGTACTCGGCCATCTTCTCGTAGATGGGGTACCAGTGGCGGTCGGTCAGCGGCGGCTCCTTCCAGTGGCCGCCGGAGGGGTCGGGATTGAGATTGATCGCGACGTTGCCGTACTGCTCCACGCACTTGACCAGCTCCGGGATGCAGGTCTTGGGGTCGACGCCCGGGCTCTGCGGCAGCATTGCCGCCGGGATGAAGTGCTCAGGGAAGAGCTGGCTG
>JBILNT010000009.1:0-47334 GCA_044374875.1 Rubrivivax sp. | reverse complement strand
CTTCTGCTCGTCGGTGCCGTGCGCCTTCAGGCACTCGTAGGCGCCGTGCGAGAGACCCGGATACATCGTCCAGGCCTGGTTGGCCGAGTTGAGCATCTCGTAGAAGCACTGGTTCATCACCAGCGGCAGGCCCTGGCCGCCGTAGGCCGGGTCGCAGCTCAGCGCCGGCCAGCCGCCCTCGACGTACTTCGCGTAGGCCTCCTTGAAGCCCTTGGGCGTGCGCACGGTGCGCGCGGTCTTGTCGAGGGTGCAGCCCTCGGCGTCACCGCTCTGGTTCAGCGGGGCCAGCACCTCGGCGGCGAACTTGCCGCCCTCCTCGAGCACGGCGTCGATGGTCGCGGCGTCGACCTCGGCGTGGGCGGGCAGCATCTTGAGTTCGTCGGCGACGTTGAGCAATTCGTGCAGCACGAACTTCATGTCGCGCAGCGGCGGGGTGTAGGCAGGCATGGGCTTCTCCCGGTTCAGGATGGATGAGTGAGGTGGTTCAGCGCCGAGCGGCCGGAGCATCGGGCTCGGTGGCGATCTGGCGGTAGTGGGCCACGAGGCGGTCGAACCCCTTGCGGGCGCGGTCGAGCACGCCGGGGTTGCGCAGGAAGCGCGCGTCGTGGTGCAGGGCGAGGATCAGGCCGTGGATCTCGAACAGCATCTGCTCGGCGTCGGTGTCGGCGCGCAGGTGCCCTTCCTCGATGGCGATGCGGATCGCGCGTTCCAGCGCCGACTGCCAGGCCCGCACCATCTCCACCAGCGCGTCGCGCACGGGGCCGGGCCGGTCGTCGAACTCGACGGCGCCGCTGATGTAGATGCAGCCCGAGTCGAGCTCCACCGAGACGCGGCGCACCCAGCGGTCGAACAGCGCCTGCAGCCGCGGCAGGCCGCGCGGCTCGCGGATCGCGGGGAAGAACACCTCTTCCTCGAAGCGCAGGTGGTATTCGCGGATCACCGAGATCTGCAGTTCCTCGCGCGAGCCGAAGTGGGCGAAGACGCCCGACTTGCTCATCTGCGTGACCTCGGCCAGCGCCCCGATCGACAGCCCCTCCAGGCCCATGTGCGATGCCAGACCCAGGGCGGCGTCGAGGATGGCGGCACGGGTCTGCTGCCCCTTGGGCAGCGGGCGCGACCGGGGCCGGGAGACGACAGGCGTGGCGATGGACACGGGCAACGGCAATCTCGAACGAACGATCGTGCTATTTTGAGCACGACCTTGGCGTCACGCCGTGAAAGTCCACCGGGTTTAGGGGAACTTCACTAGCCGCAGGCCGCCCGAACCCCTGCATTCAGGGTGTTGTCCCCTCCGGTGGTTCTTTCATCCTGCGCAAGACGACACCCCGCGGCACCAGACGGCACCAGGCGGCACCAGACGGCACCAGGCGGCATCCGGCGGCATCAGGGAGCCCCGACGAGTGCGCATGGGGCTGCGGCCCTTCTTGAGGCTGTCACGCGGGATCGGTTACTCTTTGCTTCCGTGAACCGCAGAGGTCATGCCATCGACGTCCTGCAGCTCGACGTCTCCGGGCGCCCGCAAGCGTGGATCACGCCGCGCGAGGCCGCGGTGATCTACGCCAGCGACGGTGTCGCCTGGACGCTCGGCGAGCCCTGTCACGTGCTGCGCGGCGGCATCCAGCGCGCGACCGGCGCGCAGTCACGCATCGAGGTGCACTCGATCATCGCCGTGCGCGGCGCGGTGCCCACCTCGGCCTGGCGCCAGGTGCCCTCGCTCAGCAACCCCAAGCTGTTCGCCCGCGACCGCCACTTCTGCGCCTACTGCGGCGGGCGGTTCGCGTTCGACGACCTGACGCGCGAGCACATCGTGCCGGTGTCGCGCGGCGGCAACGACACCTGGATGAACTGCATCACCGCGTGCCGCTCGTGCAACGGCCACAAGGGCAACCGGCTCCCCGAGGAAGCGCGCATGTCGCTGCTGTACCTGCCCTACGTGCCCAACCTGCACGAGGACATGATCCTGCGCGGGCGCCGAATCCTGGCCGACCAGATGGACTTCCTGCTCGCCTCGGTGCCGCGCACGAGCCGCCTGCACGGCTGAAGGAACCTCCCAGCCCGAATGCGGTCAACCCGGCCCCGATGCGGGTCAACGGCCACAGGTCGCGCCGCGTTGGCTCGGCACCCCCCCCACGGAGAACCCCATGCAACGCGCCCTCACCCTTCTCGCCGTCGCCGCCTTCCTCGGCGCGTGCTCGACCACCAGCCCCGACGTCGTCAAGCGCCAGGATGCCCAGCGCATGGCCACGGTGCAGGACGCCGTGGTGCTGTCGGTGCGGCCGGTGACCGTGGAAGGCACGCAAAGCGGCGTCGGTGCCGCCACCGGCGCCGTGGTCGGCGGCGTGGCCGGCTCGGGCGTGGGCGGCCGGCGCGACGGCATCGTCGCCGGCGTGCTCGGCGCGGTGGTCGGCGGCGTGGTTGGCAACGCGGTCGAGCGTGCGACCACGCGCGAGGACGCGGTGGAGATCCTCGTGCAGCTGAAGAACGGCGAGCGCCGTGCCATCGTCCAGGCCAAGGGCAGCGAGACGCTGAACCCGGGCGACCCGGTGATCATCGTCACCAACGGTGCCAACGTGCGGGTGACGCGCGCCCCGGGCACCGTGCCGGCCGGCAGCACGGTGGCGCCGCGCAGCTGAAGGCGCGACGGGCGCCGGCTGCGCTTCACGGCGTTCGACAGCAGCCTGACCGGCGCGGGGCGCGCCGAGCCGATGTGGGGATGAGCTGTCTCAGCCCTGCGCAGCGAGCGCCTCCTGCGCGGCGCGCACCTCGGCGCGCACCTGCTCGGTGAGCTCGGCCTTGAGCGCCGCGAACGCGGGCGAGGTCTTGACCGAATAGTGGCGCGGGTGCGGCAGGGGCACCTCGCGGTCGAGCTTGATGCGCCCGGGCCGCGCGCTCATCACCACCACGCGGCTGCCCATGAAGACGGCCTCGTCGATGTCGTGGGTGACGAACAGCACCGTCTTGCGCTCGGCCTCCCAGATGCCCAGCAGCAGTTCCTGCATCAGCTCGCGGGTCTGGTGGTCGAGCGCGCCGAAGGGCTCGTCCATCAGCAGCATGCGCGGGCCGTTGGCCAGCGCACGCGCGATCGCCACGCGCTGCTGCATGCCGCCCGAGAGCTGCTTGGGGAAGTGCGACTCGAAGCCGCGCAGGCCCACGCGCTCGATGAAGTGGGCCGCGATCTCGAGCTGTTCGGCGCGCGGCAGGCCGCGCTCGCGCAGGCCGAAGCAGACGTTCTCGCGCACGTTCAGCCAGGGGAACAGCGTGTAGCTCTGGAAGACCATGCCGCGGTCGGCGCCGGGGCCGTGCACCTCGTGGCCGTCGAGCAGCACCTGGCCGGCCGTCGGCTGGTCGAGCCCGGCGACGATGCGCAGCAGCGTGCTCTTGCCGCAGCCGCTGGGCCCGAGGATGGTGATGAAGTCGTTCTCGGCGACCTCGAGGTCGGTGGCCTGCAGCGCCAGCGTGCCGCCGCCCGCGCCGGCAAAGCGCCGCTCCACGCCGCGGATGGAGAGGATCGATTCGGTGCTCATCGTCAACGTCCGATCAGGGCCCAGGGGAACAGCCAGCGGTTCAGCGCCTTGAACAGGAAGTCGCTGACCAGCCCGATGAGGCCGATCACGATGATCCCGAAGATGATCTGGTCGGTGGCCAGCAGGGCCTGGCTGTCGGTGATCATGTGGCCGATGCCGCTGGAGGCGCCGATCAGCTCGGCCACGATGACATAGGTCCAGGCCCAGCCCAGCACCATGCGCAGGATCTCGGCGATCTCGGGCGCGGCGCCCGGGATCAGCACCCGCGTGACGAGGCTGCGGTCGCTGCTGCCCAGGGTGTAGGCGGCTTCCACCAGGTCGCGCCGCGTGTTGCCCACCGCCACCGCGATCATCAGCACGAGTTGGAAGAAGCTGCCGATGAAGATGACGGCGAGCTTCTGCGCCTCGCCGATGCCGGCCCAGAGGATGAGCAGCGGGATGAACGCCGAGGCGGGCAGGTAGCGGGCGAAGCTGACGAAGGGCTCGAAGAACGCCTCGACGGGCTTGTACGCGCCCATCGCGACGCCCAGCGGCAGGGCGAGCGCCGCGGCGATCACGAAGCCGCCGACCACGCGCCACACCGTCATGCCGATGTCGCCGAGGAACTCGAACTCCACCAGCAGCCGCCAGCCGCCCTGCAGCATCTCGACCGGGCTGGCGAGGAAGGTCTTGGGCACGAAGCCGCCGAGCGTGAAGACCGCCCAGACGGCGAAGAACAGCACGAAGAACGCGACGCCCAGCACCACGCGGGTGCCAGGCGCCACGGGCACGAGCGGCCGCATGCCGAGCAGCAAGCTGCGGCGGGCAGGCGGCCTGGTGGTGGCCGAGGACGCAGCGCCCGCACGGGGCGCGACCACGGTGCGGGCGCTGGGCATCTTCGGCGTGCCTCGTCAGCGGATGAAGCGGGTGTCGGCCAGCTTCGTCAGGTCGGGGATCTGGCGGATGATGCCCACCTCGAGCAGCAGGTCGGCGGCTTCCTTGCTGAACTGCGCATGCTCGCCGGCGAAGAACTTCTGGTTGGCGGCGCGGTCCTGCCAGCGCAGGAACTTCTGGCTGCCCTCGAACTGTTCGGCCGTCTGCTTGACGTCGGCGCCCATGATCTCGAAGCTCTTCTTCGGCTCGGCCTTGATCATCTCGAGCGCGTCGAAGTAGCCGTTGGTCAGGCCCTGCGCGGCCTTGGGGTTGTCGGCCAGGAACTTGGGCGTGCAGCCGAAGGTGTCCATCACCATCGGGTAGTCCAGCGTGGTGGCGATGATCTTGCCGGCCTCGGGCTTGGCGCGCACGGCCGAGAGGAAGGGCTCGTAGGTCATCGCGGCGTCGAGGTTGCCGGTGCCGGCGATCATCGCGTTGGCGGCGGCCTGCGGCTCGAGGTTGACGATGTTCACGTCCTTGAGCGACATGCCGTTCTTCTTCAGGAACCAGGCCAGCGTGAAGTACGGCGCCGTGCCCGGGGCGCTGGCTGCGACGGTCTTGCCCTTCAGGTCGGTGATCTTCTGGATGTTCGGCTTGACCACCATGCCGTCGGCACCGAAGCTCTTGTCGAGCTGGAAGATCTGCGTGGTGGCCACGCCGTTGGCGTTCCAGACGATCCAGGTCTCGACCGTGGTGGCGGCGCACTGCACGTCGCCCGAGGCGATGGCGAGGTGGCGGTCCTTCTGCGGGATCTTCTTGATCGTCACGTCCAGGCCGTGCTTCTTGAACAGGCCGGCTTCCTTGGCCAGCGTCAGCGGCGCGAAGCCCGTCCAGCCCGAGATGGCGACGGTCACCTTGGTGTCCTGCGCCTGCGCGGCGAGACAGAGGGCGGTGGCAGCGACGGCGACGAGGGTCTTCTTCAGCATGGGTGGGCTCCTGGGGACGAAAGAGGGTTGAGGTTCAGGCCGGGGTCCAGAGCGCCGGCAGTGCCGGCAACGTTCGCAGGATGCGTGCCAGCGAGCCGTCGGCGACCAGCGCCGAGGCATGCTCGATGTCAGGGGCGACCAGGCGGTCATGGTGCATCGCCGGGCAGCGTTCGCGCAGCAGGGCATGCACCGATTCAAGCACCTGCGAACTCTTCATGGGGCGCAGGAACTCCACGCCCTGCGCGGCCGCCAGCCACTCGATGCCGAGGATGCGGGCGACGTTGGCGATCATCGGCTGCAGCCGCCGCGCCGCGAAGGTGGCCATGCTGACGTGGTCCTCCTGGTTGGCGCTGGTGGGCAGGCTGTCGACGCTGGCCGGGTGGGCGAGCGACTTGTTCTCGCTGGCCAGCGCCGCCGCGGTGACGTGGGCGATCATGAAGCCGCTGTTGAGCCCGGGGTTGGCAGTGAGGAACGGGGGCAGCCGCGAGACGTTGCTGTCGATCAGCATCGCGATGCGGCGCTCGGCGATCGCGCCGACCTCGGCGATGGCACAGGCCATGGCGTCCGCGGCCAGCGCCACCGGTTCGGCGTGGAAGTTGCCGCCCGAGAGCATGGCGCCGTCGGCCGCGAACACCAGCGGGTTGTCGGTCACGGCGTTGGCCTCGCGCAGCAGCACCAGCGCGGCGTGGCGCAGCTGGTCCAGGCAGGCGCCCACCACCTGGGGCTGGCAGCGCAGGCAGTAAGGGTCCTGCACCCGGTCGTCGCCGTCCTGGTGAGAGGCGCGGATCTGGCTGCCCTCCAGCAGGCGGCGGTAATAGCGTGCCACGTCGATCTGCCCTGGCTGACCGCGCAGTTCGTGGATGCGCGGATCGAACGGGGCATCGCTGCCGCGCGCGGCGTCGACCGTCAGCGCACCGATCATCAGCGCCGACTCCAGCACCGGCTCGAACGCGAAGAGCGCATGCAGCGCCAGCGCGGTGGAGGTCTGCGTGCCGTTGATCAGCGCCAGGCCCTCCTTGGGTTGCAGGCGCAGCGGCGCGATGCCGGCCGCAGCCAGCACCTCGCCCGCGGGTCGGCGCGCGCCGCCGTCGAGGAACTCGCCCTCGCCCATCAGCGCCAGCGTCATGTGCGCCAAAGGCGCCAGGTCGCCGGAGGCCCCCACCGAGCCCTGGCCAGGCACCCAGGGCACCAGGCCGGCGTTGAAGACCGCGATGAGCGCGTCGATCAGCTCGGGCCGCACGCCGGAATGCCCGCGCGCCAGGCTCGCCGCCTTGGTGGCCAGCATCAGCCGCACCACCGGCGGCGCCAGCGGTTCGCCGACGCCCACGCAGTGCGAGCGGATCAGGTTGAGCTGCAGCGTGGCGAGGTCGCTCTCGCTGATGCGCGTGGACGCCAGCTTGCCGAAGCCGGTGTTGACGCCATAGACGGGCGCGTCGCCGTGGGCGGCGCGGCGCACGACCTCGGCGCTGGCCTTCACCGCGGGCAGCACCGCCGGGTCGAGCGCCAGGCCCACCCCGCCGGCGTGAACCGCCTGCAGGTCGCCCAGGGACATCGCCCCGGGCCGGAGCACGACCGTCGTCATGCCCGGGTGATCATCGGCAGGTTCAGCCCGTTCTGGCGGGCGCAGGCGGCGGCATCCTCGTAGCCGGCGTCGGCGTGGCGCATCACGCCGGTCGCGGGATCGTTCCAGAGCACGCGCTCGATGCGGCGCGCCGCGGCGTCGGTGCCGTCGCAGACGATGACCACGCCCGAGTGCTGCGAGTAGCCCATGCCCACGCCGCCACCGTGGTGCAGGCTGACCCAGGTGGCACCGCCCGCCGTGTTGAGCAAGGCGTTGAGCAGCGGCCAGTCCGAGACGGCGTCGCTGCCGTCCTTCATCGCCTCGGTCTCGCGGTTGGGGCTGGCCACCGAGCCGCTGTCGAGGTGGTCGCGTCCGATCACGATGGGCGCCTTCAGCTCGCCCGAGCGCACCATCTCGTTGAAGGCCAGGCCCGCACGGTGGCGCTCGCCCAGGCCGATCCAGCAGATGCGCGCCGGCAGGCCCTGGAACGCGATGCGCTCGCCGGCCATGTCGAGCCAGCGGTGCAGGTGGGCGTCGTCGGGGAACAGCTCCTTCATCTTCGCGTCGGTCTTGCGGATGTCTTCCGGGTCGCCAGAGAGCGCCACCCAGCGGAACGGCCCCTTGCCGCGGCAGAACAGGGGCCGGATGTAGGCCGGCACGAAGCCGGGGAAGGCGAACGCGTCGGCGACACCGCGGTCGAACGCGACCTGGCGGATGTTGTTGCCGTAGTCGACGGTGGGCACGCCCATCGCCTGGAACGCGAGCATCGCGCGAACGTGGGTCGCGCAGCTGTCGGCGGCGGCGTCGCGCAGCGCAGCGTGCTGGCGGGCGTCGGCCTGCGCGGCCTTCCAGGCCTCGACCGTCCAGCCGGAGGGCAGGTAGCCGTTGACGAGGTCGTGCGCGCTGGTCTGGTCGGTCACGAGGTCAGGCTTCATGCCGCCGGCGCGGGCGCGCCGCACCAGCTCGGGCAGCACCTCGGCCGCGTTGCCCAGCAGGCCGACCGAGACGGCCCGGCCCTCGGCGGTGTAGCGCGCGATGCGGGCGAGCGCGTCGTCCAGGTCGGCCGCCTGCTCGTCGAGATAGCGGCTGCGCAGGCGGAAGTCGATGCGGCTTTGCTGGCACTCGACGTTCAGCGAGCAGGCGCCGGCAAAGGTGGCGGCCAGCGGCTGCGCGCCGCCCATGCCGCCCAGGCCCGCGGTGAGGATCCAGCGGCCCTTCAGGCTGCCGCCGTAGTGCTGGCGGCCGGCCTCGACGAAGGTCTCGTAGGTGCCCTGCACGATGCCCTGGCTGCCGATGTAGATCCAGCTGCCGGCGGTCATCTGGCCGTACATCATCAGGCCCTTGCGGTCGAGCTCGTGGAAGTGCTCCCAGGTCGCCCACCGCGGCACCAGGTTGGAGTTGGCGATCAGCACGCGCGGCGCGTCGGGGTGGGTGCGGAACACGCCCACCGGCTTGCCCGACTGCACGAGCAGGGACTCGTCCTCCTTCAGGCCGCGCAGCGCGGAGAGGATGGCGTCGAAGCAGTCCCAGTCCCGAGCGGCCTTGCCGATGCCGCCGTAGACCACCAGCGCGTCGGGGTTCTCGGCCACCTCGGGGTCGAGGTTGTTCTGGATCATCCGGTACGCGGCCTCGATGAGCCAGTTGGCGCAGCTGATGTCGCTGCCGCGGGGCGAGCGCACCGGGCGCGGGCCCGCCGCGGCAATGCGGCGCTGGACGGA
This sequence comes from Rubrivivax sp., assembly GCA_044374875.1. Lineage (GTDB taxonomy): Bacteria > Pseudomonadota > Gammaproteobacteria > Burkholderiales > Burkholderiaceae_C > Rubrivivax. The sequence continues at coordinate 38,693 of JBILNT010000009.1, read as the reverse complement.
GAGATCGGTCATGGCAAGCCTCCTGCGGGAACGGCGCGCGCGCCGCCGATGACCGCCAATGTAGTTGTCTAGACAAGCCTAGGCAAGCGCCCTGGAGACCCGGGTTTTCCCGTGGTTGCGGGGAATGACGCAGCCGCTTGTCTAGACAGGTTGGCGCCGCTACGATCCTCCCCATGAAGCCGACGGCCCGCCCGGGCATCAACGCCAGCCGCGCCGCCGCGCCGTACAGCCGCGTCAAGCAGTGGCTCAAGGACGAGCTCTCGCGCGGGCGCTGGCGGCCCGGCGAGCTGATGCCCTCCGAAGCCGAGCTGGTGGCGCAGTTCGGCGTCAGCCGCATGACGGTCAACCGCGCGCTGCGCGAGCTGCAGGCCGAGGGCTTCGTCGAGCGTGTTCAGGGCGTGGGCACCTTCGCCGCGCACCTGCACCGGGTGTCGTCCACGCTGACCATCCGCGACCTGCGCGAGGAGATCCGGTCACGTGGCCACCGCCACCACGTCGAGGTGCAGTTCGCCCGCCAGGAACGCACGACGCCGGCGCTGGCGCAGCAGCTCGGCCTGGCGCCCGGGGCGCCGGTGTTCCACTCGCTGGTGGTGCACCACGACAACGGCGTGCCGCTGCAATGCGAGGACCGCTACGTCAACCCGGCCGCCGCGCCCGACTACCTGGGCGTGGACTTCACCGTCACCACGCCCACCCAGCACCTGCTCGAGGTGGCGCCGCTGTGGGAGGCGCAGTACACGATCCAGGCCGGCCGTGCCACCGCCGAGGAAGCGCGGCTGCTCGGCATCGCGGCCGACGAACCCTGCCTCATCGTGGTAAGGCGCACGCTGCACAGCGGCATCGCGATCACGCTGGCACGGCTGGTGCACCCCGGCTCGCGCTACCAGCTCGAGGCGAACTTCAAGCCCTGAAAGCCCGTGAGCAATCCGATCGTGCACACCGAACCCCGCATCGTCGCGCTGGCCGGTTGCGCCGCGCAGCCCTGGCGCAACGGCGGGGGGACGACGCGCGAGTTGCTCGCCGGCCCCGACGCCGCGGCATGGCAGTGGCGGCTGAGCGTGGCCGACATTGCCGCCGACGGCCCGTTCTCGGCCTATCCGGGCGTGGCACGCTGGTTCGCCGTGATCGAGGGCGAAGGGGTCACGCTGGCGCTGCCGGCCGGGCCCCGCACGCTGCGGCCCGGTGACGCCCCGCTGGCGTTCGACGGCACCGACGCGCCCGACTGCCGCCTGTTGGCGGGGCCGACACGTGACCTCAACCTGATGCTGCGCGGCGTGGGCGGCCGGATGGAGAAGGCCGCCGCCGGCACCGCCTGGCGGCCTGCCGCGCACGGTGCCGGCCTCTACGCCCGCGTGGCCGGTACGCTGCACGCCGACGAGGCCCGCTGGGCGCTGCCGGCCGCGTCTCTGGCGTGGTTCGACGCCGCGCCGGCCGCCTTGCATTTCGTGCCCGCGGATGACGCCCGCCACGTGGGCTGGTGGGTCGCCGCAGGCGACGCAGGGCGCGAACGATGACCGAGCGCATCCACACCCTGCTCGTCCGCGGCGCGCGCCTGGTGACGCTGGCCGCCGAGGCCGGCTGGGGCCTGGTCGACGACGGCGCGCTGCTGTGCCGCGGCGAGGCCATCGCCTGGGCCGGCCCGGCCGCGGACCTGCCCGCGGGCCTGCGCGCCGACGCCGAGGTAGACCTCGGCGGTGCCCTCGTGACACCCGGGCTGGTCGACTGCCACACCCACCTCGTCTACGCCGGCGACCGCGCACGCGAGTTCGAGCTGCGCCTGCAGGGCGCCAGCTACGAGGAGATCGCGCGGGCAGGCGGCGGCATCCGCTCGACGGTGGCCGCCACCCGCGCCGCCGGCGACGACACGCTGCTCGCGCTGGCCCTAGAGCGCGCGCGCACACTGCTGGCACAGGGCGTGACCACGCTGGAGGTGAAGTCGGGCTACGGGCTGGCGCTCGAGCACGAGGCCCGCTGCCTGCGTGCGGCGCGCCGCCTGGGCGAGGCGCTGCCGCTGACGGTGCGCACCACCTGCCTGGCCGCGCACGCGCTGCCGCCCGAGTTCGAAGGCCGTGCCGACGACTACATGGATGCCGTCTGCACCTGGCTGCCGGCGCTGCAGGCGCAGGGCCTGGTCGACGCGGTCGACGCCTTCTGCGAGCGCATCGCCTTCACGCCGGCGCAGACCCGGCGCGTCTTCGAGGCCGCCCGCGCGCTGGGCCTGCCGGTCAAGCTGCACGCCGAGCAGCTCAGCGACCAGGGCGGCGCGCAGCTCGCCGCCGAGTTCGGCGCCTTGTCCTGTGACCACCTTGAGTACGTCTCGGAGGCCGGCGTGCGCGCGATGGCCGCGGCCGGCACGGTGGCCGTGCTGCTGCCCGGCGCGTTCTACTTCCTGCGCGAGACCACGCTGCCGCCGGTGGCGCAGCTGCGCGCGGCCGGCGTGCCGATCGCGCTGGCCACTGACCACAACCCGGGCTCGTCGCCGATACTCTCGCCGCTGCTGGTGCTGAACATGGCCTGCACCCTGTTCAGGCTGACCCCGGAGGAAGCGCTGCGCGGGATGACGGCGAACGGCGCCCGCGCCCTGGGCCTGGCCGACCGCGGCCGTCTCGTGCCCGGGCAACGGGCGGACTTCGTGGCCTGGCCGCTCGAGCACCCGGCGCAGCTCGCCTACCCGATCGGACAGCACCCGCACGCCCGCGTGTTCGTCGCGGGCCGGCAGACCACCCCATGACCGAAGACAGCTTCACCCTGCACCGCGGCCGCACGCCGCTGGTCGTCAGCCTGCCGCACGTCGGCACCGCAATCCCGCCGGACCTCGCGCCGCGCCTGGTCGAGCGCGCGCTGGCCGTCGAGGACACCGACTGGCACCTCGAGCAGCTCTACGGCCCGCTGGCGCGCGAGCTCGGCGCCAGCCTGATCGTGCCGCGCTTCTCGCGCTACGTGATCGACCTCAACCGCCCGAGCGAGAACACGCCGATGTACCCGGGCGCCAACAACACCGAGCTGTGCCCGACCCGCATGTTCACCGGCGAGCCGCTCTACCGCGGCGGCCAGGCGCCGACGGACGCCGAGATCGCGGCTCGCCTGCAGCGCTACTGGCACCCGTACCACGCGGCGCTGGGTGCCGAACTGCAGCGGGTGAGGGCCGAACATGGCCACGCGCTGCTGTGGGACGGCCACAGCATCCGCTCCGAGCTGCCGTGGCTGTTCGAAGGCCGCCTGCCGGACCTCAACCTGGGCACCGCGTCGGGCAGCAGCTGCGACGCGGCGCTGCGCGCTTCACTGATGGCCGTGCTTGGCGCCCAGCGCGAGTTCACGCACGTCACCGACGGCCGCTTCAAGGGCGGCAGCATCACCCGCCGCTACGGCCGCCCCGCCGAAGGCGTGCACGCGGTGCAGATGGAGATGTGCTGGTCCACCTACATGGCCGAGGAGCCGCCCTTCGTCGTCGACCCCGCGCGCGCGGCACGCCTGGCACCGGTGCTGCGTGCCCTGCTCGAGGCGATGCTGGCGTGGCGGCCGCCGAGGTGACCGGGCGATGAACGCCACGCTGAGCGCCCCTTTGCTCTGGGCCCCGCAGGCCTGGCTGCCCGGCGGCTGGCAGCGCGGCGTGCTGCTCGAGGCCGGCACCGACGGCCGCTGGCGCGAGGTGCGCTGCGGCGTCAGTGCGCCCCCGCCGGGCGCCGAGGTGCTGCAGGGCCCCGCATTGCCCGGCCTGGTGAACGCCCACAGCCACGCCTTCCAGCGCGCCTTCGCCGGCCTGGCCGAGCGGCGCGAGCACGAGGCCGACGACTTCTGGTCCTGGCGCGACCGCATGTACCGCGTGGCGCTGCGCATCACGCCGGCGCAGATGCGCGCCATCGCGGCCATGCTCTACGCGGAACTGCTGGCCGGCGGCTACACCGAGGTCTGCGAGTTCCACTACCTGCACCACGACCGCGACGGACAGCCCTTCGCCGACCCGCACGCGATGGCCTGGGCGCTGGCCGACGCCGCCGACGAGGCCGGCATCGGCCTGGTGCTGATGCCCGCGCTGTACGAGCGCGCCGGCTTCGCCGCGCCTGCACTGCGCGACGACCAGCGGCGCTTCCGCACCGACGCGGCCTGGGTGCTGGACGCCGCGCGCGCGATCGCCGCGGCACGGCGGCCCCTGCTGCGCCCGGGGCTGGTGGTGCACTCGCTGCGCGCCGCGGCACCGGCGTCGATCCACGCGCTGCGCCGCGGCGCCGAAGGCTTCGACGGCCCGATCCACGTACACGTCGCCGAGCAGACCGCCGAGGTCGACGACTGCCTGGCCGCGACCGGCCGACGCCCGGTGGAGTGGCTGGCACGGGAAGGCCTGCTCGATGCGCGCTGGCATCTCGTCCACGCCACGCACACCGTGCCGGCCGAGGTGGAGGCCGTGGCTGCCAGCGGTTCAGGCGTGGTGATCTGCCCCAGCACCGAGGCCAACCTGGGCGATGGGCTGGCCGACGTGCCGGGCTGGCTGGCAGCCGGGGTGCCGCTCGCGCTGGGTTCGGACAGCCACGTCGGCCGCGAGTGGCGGGAGGAGCTGCGCTGGCTGGAGTACGGCCAGCGCCTGGCCCTGCGGCAGCGCAACGTCGGGGCCGCGCCGGCCGCCGGCCGGCCCTCGACGGCGGAGCGCCTGTGGGAACGTGCGCTCGCGGGTGGCGCCGCGGCAGCGGGCCACCGCGCGTGGGGCTTGGTGGCGGGCGCCCGTGCCGACCTGCTGGTGGCCGACGCCGCCGAGCCCGCGCTGGCCGGCGTGCCCGCGGCACGCACGCTCGATGCGCTGGCGTTCTCCTCCCCCGCGCGCCCGTGGCGCGACGTGATGGTGGCCGGCCACTGGCGCTGCCGTGACGGCCTGCACCCGGCCGGGGGCGCGCTGCGCGAACGCTTCGCGGCAGCGATGGCGGAACTCTGGCGCGAGGACGAGTGATCCGCCGCGCGCACTACAGTCGCGGCTGGAACCGCCCTGCCCTGCCATGCGACTGCTGATCCTCGAAGACGACCCCGACCTCGGCGACGCGCTGTCGCGCGGCCTGCGACAGCTCGGCCACGCCGTCGACTGGTTCCGCGACGGCCGCGATGCCGAGGCCGCCCTGGCCGAGGCGCCCTACGACGCCCTGGTGCTCGACCTCGGCCTGCCCGGCACCGATGGCATGACCTGGCTGCGCCGCTGGCGCGAACGCGGGCACGCGCTGCCGGTGCTGATCCTCACCGCCCGAGACGCCGTCGACCAGCGCATCGCCGGGCTCGACGCCGGCGCCGACGACTACCTGATCAAGCCGATCTCGGTCGACGAGCTGGCGGCCCGGCTGCGCGCAGGCGTGCGCCGCGCCACCGGCCGTGCCCAGGCCGTCTGGACCCACGGGGCACTGGCCTACGACCCGGCGCGCAAGCACGTCAGCTGGCGCGGCAGCGAGGTCGAGCTCACGGGTCGCGAACTCGCGCTGCTGGAGGCGCTGCTGTCGCAGCCGCAGCGCATCCTCTCGAAGGCGCAGCTGCTGGAGAAGCTCTACGACTGGAGCGGCAACGAACCCGAGAGCAACGCGCTGGAGGTCCACGTGCACCACCTGCGGCGCAAGATCGACCCGTCGATCGTGCGCACGGTGCGCGGCGTGGGCTACGCGCTCGGGCCGGCCGGCGAGGAGGCGGCGTGAGCCTTCAGCGCCGCCTGCTCGTCTACCTGCTGCTGTGCGCGCCGCTGGTCTGGGCCGCCGCGCTGTGGGTGTCGGTCGAGCGTGCGCGCGACGAGGTCAACGAACTCTTCGACACCGAGATCATCCGCCTGGCGCGCCAGGTCCAGGCCACGGTGGTCGGGGTCGCCACGCCCGGGGTGGCGCTGCCCGACCTGCCTTCGTCGGGCGAGGCGGACCTGCGCGACCTCGCGGTGGCGGTCTGGAACCGCGAGGGCCGGCTGCTGCTCGTCGACCACGAAGGCACGCAGCTGCCACGGCGCCCGGAAGCGGTCGGCTTCGACGACATCGTGCTCGGCGCCGACCGCTGGCGCGTGTACTACCTGCAGTCGCCGAGCGGTGACTGGCTGGTCGCCGCGGGCCAGCGCGCGTCCGAGCGCGACGAGCTGGTGCTCAGCCTGACGACCAGCCAGATCGTGCCCTGGCTGGCCGTGCTACCGGTGCTGCTGCTGGCCATGGCCTGGGCGGTGCGCCAGGCGCTGGCACCGGTGCGCGCGCTGGCGGCCGAGCTGCAAGGGCGCGATGCCGACGCGCTGCAGCCCGTCGACGCCGCGCGGGCGCCGGTCGAGCTGAGGCCGCTGCTGGCCGCGATGAACGGGCTGTTCGGCCGCATCGAGTCGACGCTGGCGCGCGAGCGGCGCTTCACCGCCGACGCCGCCCACGAACTGCGCACGCCGCTGGCCGTGCTGCGCGCACAGTGGGACGTGATGCGCCGGGCCGACACCGAGGCCGAGCGCGCCGATGCCGTGCACCGCCTGGGCGCCGGCCTCGACCGCATGGACAGGCTGGTGGCGCAGATGCTGGCGCTGTCGCGGCTGGAGGCCACCGAGCGGCTGACGGCCGGCGCCCCGGTGGACTGGCCGTCGCTGGTCGAGCAGGCGATGTCCGACATGCTGGCCCTGGCGGGGCGGCGCGAGATCGAGCTCGCCTGCGAGTGGCCGCCCGAGGGCACGCCGGCCTTCCCGTTGCAGGGCGACGCCGCGCTGGTGGCCGTGCTGCTGCGCAACCTGCTCGACAACGCCGTGCGCTACGCCCCGCGCGGCAGCACGGTGACGCTGCGCTTCGAAGCCGGCGGAATGAGCGTCGAGAACGAGGGACCGGTGCTGTCGCCGCAGGCGCTGGCGCGGCTCGGCGAGCGCTTCCACCGCCCCGACGGCCAGGCCGAGGGCGGCAGCGGCCTGGGCATCTCGATCGCGCGGCGCATCGCCGAACTGCACGGTCTGGTGCTTCGGCACGGCGCGCGCGCCGACGGCACCGGCGTGTCGGCGCGTCTCGCGCGGGCCGAAGGCGCCGCGGCGGCGCTCAGCGCGCCTTGAGCCTGGCCAGCAGCACGCGCGCCTCGTCCTTGCGGCCGGTGTCGGCGATGGCGCGTCCGGGCCGCGGCGCGGCCTGCAGCACCTTCTCCAGGTAGGCCACGGCCTCGGCGGCGTGGTCGGTCTCGGCGAGGTACTCGCCGTAGAAGAAGTTGGCGTCGATGCCCTGCGGGTTGACCGCCAGCGCCTTGAGCAGCAGGTCGCGCGCCCTGGCCTTGTCGCCGAAGCCCAGCGGCCAGCCCGGCACCTTGTAGTACAGCACGCCCAGGCTGTTGTAGGCCGAGCCGTCGAGCGCCTTGCCGTCGATCTGGATGGCCTGCTCGTACAGCGCCTTGGCCTGCTTGACGAGCCCGAGCGCGCCGAGGCCGCCCTTCTCGCCGGCCAACGAGCTGACCACGATGCCCTCCCAGACCAGCGGCTCGCTGCGGCCGGGGAAGCTCTCGCTGACCTTGTGGGCACGGGTGGCCAGGGCCTCGAAGCGTTTCTCGCGCTCGGAGGCGGGCGTCTGGTAGCGGATCACCTCCCAGTCGCGCTGCAGTTCGGCGACGGCGTCGTCGACCGGCGCGGCCAGCGCGGCCAGCGGGGTGGCGAAGGTGGCGGCGAGCAGCGCCGGCAGCAGCAGTCTCTTCATCGACGGGTCTCCGTGGGGTTCATGCGCCTGGCGCGGCCAGGCTGCGGCGGTGGCGGGTGAAGGCGGCGTCGAGCAGCGCGCCGAGGCCGGCGTTCAGGCGCACGGCGAAGCGCTCGGGAAAGCCGATGTAGCGCTCGGCGGCCTCGCTCTCGATCAGGCGCAGCAGCGCCGTGGCCACCACCTCGGGCGCGTCCATCGCGGTGCCGGTGGCCTGGTTGTAGTGCTCGACCGCGGCCGAGTTGAAGCCGGTGCGCGTGCTGCGCGGGCCCAGCAGTTGCACCCGCACCGTCGTGTCGGCCAGCTCGCGGCGCAGCGCCTCGGCGAAGCCGTGCAGGCCCGCCTTGCTGGCGCCGTAGACGCTGAAGCCCGGCAGCCCGATGCGGCCGAGCGCCGAGCCGACGAAGACCACCTGGGCATGCGGCAGCCGGCGCAGCGCAGGCAGCAGCGCGCGGGTCAGGTGCATCGGTGCGAGCAGGTTGGCCTGCAGCACCTGCTCGAGCTGGTCCTCGGGCGTGGCCTCCAGCGGCCCGAAGGCGGGCACGCCGGCGGCGTGGACCACCACGTCGACGCGCTCGCGCAGCGCCGCGCCCACCACCTCGGCCATGCCGGCGCGGGTCGTCAGGTCGGCGCGCACCCAGCCAGCCAGGGGCAGGCCGGCCGGCGCGTCGCCACGCCCGACGCCGAACACCTGCGCGCCGGCGTCGGCCAGGCGCAGCACCATCGCGCGGCCGATGCCGCCGCCGGCGCCGGTCAGCAGAACGCGTGCCTGGGCGATGTTCATGCGGGCACCTCTTCCGCTCGAGTCTCGACCCGAGGCTCGGGATCGGGCCGGGGCAGCGGCAGGCTGCGGAACACGTCGCCGTAGAGACGATAGAAGGCCCGGGCGGCGTGGACGATGGCCCGCTGGTCGGCCGGGTCGTCGATGCGGTCCATCAGCATCGCGAAGTGGGCCGTGTGCTCACGGTCGAGCGTGCCGTGCGAGCGCAGGTAGGTGAAGGCGGCGTCGGGCAGGCCCAGCGGCTTCTGGATCGCGTCGGCCGCCATCAGCGCCAGCGACACGCTGGTGCCCTCGAGCACGTGCACCATGCCGAAGAAGCCCAGCGGATTGCCGCGGGTGATGGTGTCGTAGGCATAGGCCACCATCACCTCGGTGGCGTGGCCGGGCTGCCCGTGGCGCACCGCCCCGGCGTCGGCGCCGCAGGCGCGGATGTCGTCGAGGATCCACTCGTCGTGCCCGGCCTCCTCCTCGACGTACTCGTCGAGCGGGTCGGCCAGCCAGGCGTGGCGCGCAGGCAACGCGGCCTTCGTCGCCCTCAGCAGCGGCACCGTGTGGCGCACGTGGTGGAAGGCCTCGCGCAGGAAGGCCACGTAACTGGGCAGCGAGACCACACCGCGCAGCGCGCCCTCGATGATCGGGGTGGCCAGCAGGCCCTGGCGGGCAGCCGCGGTCTCGCGCAGCAATGTGTCGTGGAAGCTCGAGTTCATGCGGTCATGGCAGCTGCTTGCGCAGGCGCCGGCAGGTCGGTGAAGGAACGAAGGCCCAGCAGGGCAGCGTGGGCCGCGACGACCGCTTCGCGGCGCGGACGGCCGTTGGCGGTGGCCATGCCGCTGGCCGCGGTGAAGGGGGCCGTGGCACGCACCCAGCGGGCCACGCGGGCGTAGTCGGGCAGGGTCGCGTTGGCGGCATCGACGGCCGCCTGCAGCGCCTCGTCGCCCGCCTCGGGGCGCAGCGGCCACAGCACGGCGCAGAGCGCTGCCTCGCCGTCACCGACGACCACGGCCTCGGCCACCGCCGGGCTGCCGCGAAGCGCCGTCTCGACCCACTCGGGCGAGACGTTGCGCCCGTAGCCGGTGATCAGCACGTTGCGACTGCGGCCCGAGACGTGGACGAACCCGTCGGCATCGACGTGGCCGAGGTCGCCGGTCGCCCACTCGGTGGGAATTTCGGCCGCATCGCCCAGGTAGCCGAGGAAGAGCCCGCCGCTGACGCGCAATTCGCCGCCTTCCGCCTGCCGCACCTTGGCATGCGGCAGGGGCCGGCCGGCGCTGCCGGGCCGGTCGGCGCCGGGCAGGTTCAGGGTCTGCACCGAGCCGGCCTCCGACAGGCCGTAGCCCTCGTAGGCAGGAATGCCGGCCGCGCGCGCCGCGCGCAGCAACGGCTCGCCGACCGCCGCGCCGCCGACGGCGACGAAGCGCAAGCCTTCGGGCGCCAGGCGCCCCGTGGCGCGCAGCAGGCCGGCCCACGCGCGCAGCATCTGCGGCAGCAGGATCAGGCTGTCGGGGGCCAGTTCGCGCACCGCGGCGTCGAAGCGCGCGGCATCGAAGGCGGCCGCGCCTTGCAGGCCCAGGCTGGCCAGCGGCCGCGTCACCACCGTCGCGCCGTGGGCGCGCGAGGCCATCAGCCCGGCCACGTTCTCCAGCAGCACCGACAGCGGAAGCGCACAGAGGTGGCGCTCGATGCCCAGAGGCGCCAGCGCCTGCACCACGCCGCCAGCCACCCGGCGCAGCCCGTCGGCGCCCAGGCACACGCCCTTGGGCGCGCCGGTGCTGCCCGAGGTGAAGGTGACCACCGCGGTGCCGTCGGGCAACGCCACCGGCGACGCCGGCAGCCGCGCCATCGCCAGCCCCCGCCCCGCCAGCGAGACGCTGGCGAAGTCCGCGGCCGCCCACCCTGCGGCCAGCACCGGTTCGACGACGAGTGTGTCGACGCCCGCGGCACGCAGGGCATGATCGACCTGCGCAGCGGTGAAGAACGCAGGCAGCGGCACGTGGACGCAGCCGGCCTGGCGCGTGGCCTCGTCGAGGGCCACGAAGGCGGCGCCGTTGTCCAGCAGGGTGGCCAGCACGCGGGTGCCGGCGCCGCGCAGCATGGCGGCCGCATCGTCCACGGCGGCGCGCAGGGTCCCGGCAGGCCAGATGCGCCCGGCGTCGTCGAGGGCCGGCCTCATCCCGCCACCCCTGGCCGCACCAGCCCGCGCTGCGCCAGCACCCGCAGGGCGCTGTCCAGTCGCCCGGCCAGCACCACCGGCGCGTGGTCGTAGTAGCGGCCCCAGTCGCGGGCCGCGTCACCCAGCGTCTCGGGGTGTGCCGGCGCCAGCGCCAGCGGCGTGATGCCCAGGCGCACGAAGAGGTGGCGCAACTCCTGCGTCAGCGTGCTGGCCACCCACTGGAAGCGCCGCGCCGCCAGGTGCGGGCCCAGCGCGAGGATCAGCCGGCGGCCTTCGCCCGCCCGGCTGGCCGCGAGGTGACCGACCTCGACGATGCGGCGGCGCGGCAGCGGCGCCGCGCCTGCCGGGCACAGCAGGCGCTCGACCGGCGCGTCGAGGTAGCGTTCCAGGAAGAGCGGCCCGTCCCCCGCGCCGCGGTAGCCCGCCGCGGCGACGATCTCGCCCGCGCCGTCGCGCAGCGCGACCAGGGTGGGCGCGAAGGCCGGCACTGTCGCGCCGTAGCGCGCCCGGTAGACGTCGCGGATGAAGGCCTCGACGGCCGGGCGGCCGGCATCCCCGGCGTCGACGCAATGCAGCCGGGCCCCGGTCCGGTCACCGGGGCTCTGGTCGTGGTTCGGATGGGAACTCGGGATCGCAGCCAAGCTTGACGCTCCTTGCGCCGCCCGGCCTGCAATACGCAGGGGCGGCATGGAGCGGGAGCTTGACCGCGGCCGATGAAGCGGACATTAACCGCTCGGCGATCCGGTCGTGGGCGACCGGCGCCGGGGCCGCGCCGGCTACTGCCCGGCGTTCGGGAAGAACAGCTGCTCGCCCCCGATCCTGTACGCCGCGATCGCCTGCTGGCCGGCGGGCGAGACCACCCAGTCGACGAAGGCCTGGGCCAGCTGCGTCTTCACGTGCGGATGCTTCGCCGGGTTGACCACCATCACGCCGTACTGGTTGAACAGGCGCGTGTCGCCTTCGACGAGGATCACGAGGTCACCCCGGTTCCTGAAGCTCAGCCAGGTGCCGCGGTCGGCGAGCACGTAGCCGTTGGTCGATGAGGCCATGTTGAGCGCCGGGCCCATGCCGCAGCCGCATTCGCGATAGCCGGCCGGCCTGGTGACCGCGACGTCGACGCCCGCGGCCTTCCAGTAGCGAAGCTCGGCGGCATGGGTGCCGCTCTTGTCGCCGCGCGAGATCACGGGTGCGCTGCCGGTGGCCAGCTTCTTCAGCCCCTCGACGATGTCCTTGCCACGCACGCCCGCCGGGTCGTTCCTCGGCCCGACGAGCACGAAGTCGTTGTACATCACGGGCAGACGCTTCACGCCGAAGCCGTCGGCGACGAACTTCTCCTCGGCCGCCTGGTCGTGCACGAACACCACGTCGGCATCACCCCTGCGGCCCATGTCCAGCGCCTGCCCGGTGCCCAGCGCGACCACGCGCACGTCGATGCCGCTGGCCTGCTTGAAGACCGGCAGCAGGTGCCCGAACAGGCCCGACTGCTCGGTGGACGTCGTCGAGGCAACGACGATGAAGCGCGCCTGCGCCTGCGCGGCACCCGCCAGCGAAAGCGCCAGCCCGAAGGCCGCCATCCAGCGACCGAATCTCCTTCTCGCGACCACGTGTGCTCCTCTTGCATGTCCCGCCCGCGGCGGTGCGCCGGATTCTGGTCGCGCCCTTCAACGAAATCGATATGAACGACGCTGCATAGCCTGCGCCCAGGGCGCAGTCCCCCTCGGCAGCCAGTCGCCCCGATCAGCGCTGGCGCAGCCGGCCCGCACGCTCGAGCAGGCGGCGCGCCGTGCGGGCCGTGGGCACCTCGACCCACAGGCCGTCGACCAGCGCGCGCTCCTCGCCGCGCGCGCGGGCGGCGTCGAAGGCCGCCACCATCGCCTCGGCGCGCCGCACGTCGTCGGCGCAGGGCGTGAACACGGCGTTGATCGCCGCCGCGTGCTCGGGGCGCACCAGCGACTTGGTCTGGTAGCCCAGGCGCCGCGCATACAGCGCCTCGCGGGCGGCCCCTTCGCCGTCGCTGAAGGTGTAGGGCGCGTCCACCGGCTCGATGCGCGCCGCGCGGCACTCGAGCACGAATCGGCGACGCGCGTGGTCGAGCTCGACGGCGTCAGCCCCGCGCTCGGCGCGCAGGTCGGCGGCCAGGTCCTCGGCACCGAGCAACGCCGCGCGTATGCGCGGGCTGGCGGCGGCGATGACGCGCACGTCCGCCACGCCCAGCGCCGTCTCGCACACGGGCAGGATCTCGGTGCTGCCCTCGGCCATGCCCAGCTCGGCCTCCCAGCGCCCGATCATCGCGTCGAGCTCGCGCATCTGCGCCGCGCTCTCGGCCATCGGGTAGGCGATCACGTCGGGCCGCGCCGGCATCGCGGCGGCCAGGTCCACCGGGCCGTCACCGTCGAGCGCGTTGATGCGCACCGTCACCAGCGCCCCGGCGGCACGCCAGCGCGCGGCCAGCGCCACCAGCCCGGTGCGCGCGGCCTCCTTCAACCCCGGCGGGGTGAAGTCCTCCAGGTCGACGATCAGCACGTCGGCACCGCAGCGCGCCATCGCCTCGTGCACGGCGTCGCCGGTGCCAGGGCCGAAAAGCCAGCTGCGGCGCAGGTCGGGGGCGAGGCGTCCGCTCATCGGGGCTGACCTCCCTGCGTGGCACGCAGCGCCCGCAGGCCGATGCCGGTGGCGTCGAAGCCGCCATCGACCGCCAGCGTCTGCCCGTTGACGTAGGCCGCCTCGGGGCTGCAGAGGAACCAGATGCCGGCGGCGATCTCCTCCTCGGTGCCGTAGCGTGCCAGCGGGATGGCGTCGTGATAGCCGGCTCGGATCGCCGGCGTGTGCACCTGCCGCGCCATGGCCGTCTCCACCGGCCCGGGGGCAACGCAGTTGACGCGGATGCCCAGCATGCCCAGCTCGGCCGCCTGCTGCTTCGTCAGGTGGATCAGCGCCGCCTTGCTGGTGCCGTAGGCCACGCGCAGCGTGCTGGCGCGCAGGCCCGAGATGGAAGCGATGTTCACCACCGCGCCACAACCGCCGCGAAGCATCAGTGGCGCCGCGGCCTGGGTGCACAGGAAGGCGCCGGTGAGGTTGACGGCGATGACGCGCTCCCACTCGGCGGCGGTGGTCTCCAGCACCGGCTTGAAGACGGCGATGCCGGCGTTGTTGACCAGCGCGTCGAGCCGGCCCCACGCGGCCTCGATGCGCGCCACCGCGGCGTTCACCGCGGCCTCGCTGGCCACGTCGGCGTGAAGCGCCAGCACGCGGGCCGGGTCGGCCAGCGCGGCCTCGGTGCGGGCCAGCGTTTCGGCGTCGATGTCGAGCAACGCGACGCGCCAGTCCTCCGACAGGAAGCGCCGCGCGGTGGCCAGGCCGATGCCGCGCGCCGCGCCGGTGACCAGGGCCACGCGCGGGCCGCCGGGTGTGGTGATGAGGTTCGTCTCCATCGCGCCACTGTAATGCGCCCTGGCGTACCTTCCTGCGCTACAACGCAGGCTCCGCCTCGCCTCGCACTGACCTGCCATGACGACGACCCCCGACCTGCTGGTGCTGCGCCATGCCGACGTGCTGGTGACAATGGACGAGGCGCGGCGCGAGATCGCCGATGGCGCCCTGGTGGCCGAGGGCGGCGTGCTGCGCTGGGTGGGGCCCAGCACCGAGATGCCCGCCTTCTGGCAGGATGCCGCGCAGCTGCGCTCCACGCGCGTGATCGACGCCCGCGGCATGGTGGTGACCCCGGGACTGGTCAACACGCACCACCACATGTATCAGAGCCTGACCCGCGCCCTGCCCGGCGCGCAGGACGCCGAGCTCTTCGCCTGGCTGCAGCGCCTGTACCCGGTGTGGGCCGGGCTCACGCCGGAGATGGTGCGGGTGTCGACCATCACGGCCATGGCCGAGCTGCTGCTGTCGGGCTGCACCACCAGCAGCGACCATCTCTACCTCTACCCCAATGGCAGCCGGCTCGACGACGCGATCGAGGCCGCGATGCAGGTCGGCATGCGCTTCCACGCCGCGCGCGGCAGCATGAGCGTGGGCGAGAGCGCAGGCGGCCTGCCGCCCGACGCGCTGGTCGAGGACGAGCAGGCCATCCTGCGCGACACGCAGCGCCTGGTCGAGACCTGGCACGACCCCTCGCGCCACGCGATGCTGCGCGTGGTGGTGGCGCCGTGCTCGCCGTTCTCGGTCTCGCGCGACCTGATGCGCGAGTCGGCACGGCTGGCGCGCGCGCACGGCGTCTCGTTGCACACCCACCTGGCCGAGAACGACAACGACGTCGCGTACTCGCGCGAGCGCTTCGGCATGACGCCGGCCGAGTACGCCGAGGACCTGGGCTGGGTCGGCCGCGACGTCTGGCACGCGCACTGCGTCAAGCTCGACCCCGAGGGCATCCGCCGCTTCGCGCGCACCGGCACCGGCGTGGCGCACTGCCCCTGCTCGAACATGAGGCTGGCCTCGGGCATCGCGCCGGTGCGCGCGATGCGCGACGCCGGTGTGCCGGTGGGACTGGGCGTGGACGGCAGTGCATCGAACGACGGCGCGCACCTGCTGGGCGAGGCGCGCCAGGCCATGCTGCTGCAGCGCGTGGGCTTCGGGCCTGCGGCGATGGGTGCGCGCGAGGCGCTGGAGATCGCGACGCTCGGCGGCGCCCGGGTGCTCGGGCGCGACGACATCGGCACGCTGGCGCCCGGCATGTCGGCCGACTTCGCCGCCTTCGACCTGCGCGGCATGGCCCACGCCGGTGCCGGCGAGGACCCGGTGGCCGCGCTCGTCTTCTGCACGCCGGCGAACGCGGCGCTGACGGTGGTGGACGGCCGCGTGCTCGTCGAGGAAGGTCGGCTGGTGACGGTCGACCTGCCGGCGCACCTCGAGAAGCACCGCGCGGCGGCTCGGCAGCTCGCCCGGGCGGCGGGCGCGGTCGGCTGAAGCAGACGGCGCTAAGCCCGGGCGGCGGCGCCAGTCCCGGCCAGCACCGCCACCAGTTGCTCCAGGCTCTCGAGGTTGTGCACGGGCAGCAGCGCGTCGACGTGCGGCAGCATCGCGCGGATGCCCGCCGCCTTCGGCTCGAAGCCGTGGTAGCGCAGCAGCGGGTTCAGCCAGACCAGGCGCCGGCAGCTCTTGTGCAGGCGCACCATCTCGAAGGCCAGGGTCTCGCGGTCGCCGTGCTCCAGGCCGTCGCTGACCAGCAGCACGGTGGCTCCGCCCGGCAGCACGCGCCGCGCCCACTGGCGGTTGAACTGCTGCAGGCACTCTGCGATGCGCGTACCGCCCGACCAGTCGGCCACCTCGCGCGTCACGCGCGCCACGGCGACGTCGGGGTCACGGTGGCGCAGCCAGCGCGTGGTGCGGGTCAGGCGCGTGCCGAAGACGAAGCTCTCGACCCGCGGCGGCGCCTGCCCCAGCAGGTGCGCGAAATGCAGCAGCGCGCGCGAGTAGCGCGCCATCGAGCCCGAGATGTCGGCCAGCAGGACCAGCGGCGCCGGCTGGGTGCGCGGGCGGCGCCAGCGCGGCGCGGCCAGCTCACCGCCGTGGCGGCCCATGTCGCGCAGCGTGGCGCGCCAGTCGGGGCGCCCGGCGCGGTGCGCCGCCTCCATGCGGCGCGTGCGCAGCGGCTCGAACACCAGCCGAAGCTCGCCCATCAGCCGCCGCGCGCGGCGGAACTCGTCGGTCGTCATGGCACCGAAGTCGGCCCGGCGAAGCCGCTCGCGGTCGCTCCAGCTCATGAGCGGATCGGGCGCCGCCTCGTCGGGCTCGGGCGCGAGCGGCGGCCTGCCGCCGGGGAACAGCGCGTCGGCCAGGCGGCGGTTCTCCCGTGCCGGCGGCGCGGCCTCGGCTGCGCCCCGGGGCATGGGCAGTGCCCGCATCCGCCGCATCAGTTCGGGGTCGCGCCAGAACAGCGCGAAAGCCTGGTCGAACAGCTCGGCGTGCTCGTGGCGGTCGAGCAGGCAGGCCGCGAGCACGGCGTGGAAGTCCTCGCGGCGCTCGAGCCCGGCGTGCTGCAGGGCCTGCAGCGCCACCATCACGCGGTCGCTGCCCACCGGCAGGCCGGCGCTGCGCAGCACCCGGCCGAAGTGCATCACGTTCTCGGCCAGGCGCCCGGGACTGGAGGCGAACACGTCAGCGCCGGAGCCGCAAGGCCGGTGGGGGCGCGAGTCAGCCCGCGGCGGCGGCGGCCGCCCGCATCTCGCCGAGCAGCCGCGCCACCTCGTCGCCCTGCACGCGGGCGATGTCGTCCTGGTACTTCAGCAGCACGCCCAGCGTCTGCTGAACGACCTCGGGGTCGAGCACGATGGCGTCGAGCTCGCGCAGCGCGCGCGCCCACTCGATGGTCTCCGCCACGCCGGGCAGCTTGTAGAGCTCGAGCCGGCGCAGCCGCTGCACGAAGTCGACCACCTCGCGCGCCAGCGCCTTGCCGGCGCCCGGCACGCGGCGGCTCAGGATCTGCAGTTCGCGCGCCGCGTCGGGGAAGTCGACCCAGTGGTAGAGGCAGCGGCGCTTGACGGCGTCGTGGATCTCGCGCGTGCGGTTGGAGGTGAGCACCACGATGGGCGGCGTGCGCGCCGACACCGTGCCCATCTCGGGGATGGTGATCTGGAAGTCGGAGAGCACTTCCAGCAGGAAGGCCTCGAAGGGCTCGTCGGCGCGGTCGAGTTCGTCGATCAGCAGCACCGGCGGTGCCTGGTGCGCCGGGTCGATGGCCTGCAGCAGCGCACGGCGGATCAGGAAGCGCTCGCTGAAGAGGTCACGGCCGAGCGACTCGCGCGCGGCCGCGGCGTCGCCAGCGCCACCCGGGCCTGCCTCCGCCAGCCGGATCTCGATCATCTGGCGCCCGTAGTTCCACTCGTAGGCCGCACCGGCGAGGTCCAGGCCGGGGTAGCACTGCAGGCGGATCAGCGGCCGGCCCAGCATGCGCGCCAGCGTGCGCGCGATCTCGGTCTTGCCGGTGCCGGGCTCGCCCTCGAGGAACAGCGGCCGCTGCAGCTTCAGCGCCAGGAACACCACCGTGGCCAGCCGGCGGTCGGCCACGTAGTCGTGGGCCAGCAGTTGCTCGGCGGTGGCGTCTATGCCTGCCGGGACGGGCCGGGCTTCCAAGGTCAGCCGCCGACCGCGCGGCCTGCCAGCACCGGGATCAGCGCCGCGCGGTACTCGGCCGAGCCGTGGAGGTCGCTGTTCAGGCCCTCGGGCGAGACGGTGGCGCCGGCCAGTGCCGCGGCCGACCAGTTCGCGGCCAGGCGCTGCTCGAGTTCGGTGACGCGGAACACCCCTGCACCGGCGCCGGTGACCGCCACGCGCACGCCCTGCGGACCCTTGCTGACGAACACGCCGACGATCGAGAAGCGCGAGGCCGGCTGCTTGAACTTCTGCCAGCCCGCCGCCTCGGGGATGGGGAAGCTCACCGCGGTGATGACCTCGTCTTCCGCCAGCGCGGTGGTGTAGATGCCGAGGAAGAAATCATCGGCGGCGATGTCGCGCCGGTCGGTGTGCACGGTGGCACCCAGGCCCAGCACGGCGGCCGGGTAGCAGGCAGCCGGGTCGTTGTTGGCCAGGCTGCCGCCGAGGGTGCCGCGGTTGCGTACCTGGCGGTCGCCGATGTGCCCGGCCAGTTCCGCCAGCGCGGGGATGACCCGCGCCACCTCGGCACTCGCAGCCACCGTGGCGTGGGTCGTCATCGCGCCGATGCGGACCACGCCATGACCGACGGTGATGCCGCGCAGATCGGGGATGGCGCCAAGGTCGGCCAGCGCCTCGGGGGCGGCCAGGCCCAGCTTCATCGAGGGCAGCAGCGACTGACCGCCGGCCACGAGCTTGGCGCCAGCCGCCGCGGCGGCCCTGGCGTCGGCGACCGACGCCGGGGTGCTGTAGCTGAATGCTTGCATGGGAATGTCTCCTGCGGCCGGTTCAGAGCTTGCCGTTCACGGCACGCCGTACAGTGTAAGGAGTCGCCGGCATCGGCACGTCGTCATCGGCACGTCGTGGGCGCGATGGTTTCCCTGATGAAACGACACGCACACCGCCGGGCAGGCCCCCTGGCGCCACCCGGACACCCACGCACGGCGCCGGATATCGTGGTCAGCGTCCTGGCCGAGCGGACGGCCGTGCGCCAGGGCTACCGCGTGCCGTCACCGTTCCCCGCACAGCGCGCCAAGGCCGCCGAGGCCGGCTGCGTGCGCTGACCCGTGCGGCCTCGCTACGCCGCGAGCCTCGCGGCCAGCCTGTCGACGAGCGACGCGAGGGCCGTCGCCGCCTGACGCGCCTGCCCGAGCAGCGCCGCACGAATCTCGGGGTGTTCCGGATATTCACGCGTCAGTGAGTTGCGAAGGGCTCGCCAGCGAGCCCATGCGTTCACGTCAAGAAAACCGTAGCGCTCGAGGCGGACCAGCACGTCGATCAGCGGGGAGTCGTTCAAGGGCTCTGCCAGCACCTCGGTGGCAAAAGCGCGAAGGACATGCTCGCCGAGCGTGTCCTGCAGCTTGATGAAGCGAAGCACGAACTGGTCTACCGTTCGCAGCAGCGGGGAATCCGCTTCGAGGACCGCCGCGGGATCGAACCGTTCGGGCAGGTCGGCCAGGGCCGACCTCAGGACATCGGCATGCCGCCGGCACTGATCGAGTGCATCGCGCAGAGGCAGCGTCACAGCTCCACCCCCTCGTGCCGCGCCTTCTCGACGATCGCGCTGGGTGCGCCGCCGTCGTCGAGAACGATGTCGATCTTGCGCTCACCCAGCGCCAGCCACAGGTCGGCCAGCAGGTCGATGCGCCTGACGGCCGCCTCGGCGGGCGCCAGATCGGTCACCACCAGCAGATCGATGTCGCCGCCACGCCGGCTGTCGTCGAGCCGCGAGCCGAACAGCCGCGGCGGCCGGCCGAAGTGCTCGAGGCACAACCGCCGGATGACCTCGCGTTCCCGGGCAGAAAGGCGCATGTCGTGCATGTTAGCAAGGCGGGGTGGTGGCGCGTGGCACGCCGTGCCAGGCCTCGGTCCCTCATGGGCTGGCGTCGAGAAGGCCGGGGGCCGCCAGGTGAGGTCGAGGGCAGATGGGCAGATGGGCAGATGGGCAGCGGCCGGACCTGCAACCGCCATGCGCTATATTCGCCCGGATACAGCGCCTGCTCGCGGCCGTCTCGTGATCCTGCTTCGCCTCTTCGCCTTCGCCTTCGCCACGATACTCGCCGTGCTCGGCCTCGGCGTCACCTCGGCGCGCGCCGCCGAGCTCACCGTTTCGGCCGCCGCCAGCCTGACCCAGGCCATGCGCGAGATCGCCGCGCAGTTCGAGGCCGCCCAGCCCGGCACGCAGGTGCGGCTCAACACCGGTGCCTCGGGCGCCTTGCTGCAGCAGATCGCCAACGGCGCGCCGGTCGACGTGTTCGCCAGCGCCGACCTCGAGACCATGGACCGCGCCCAGGCACTGGGCCTGACCGACGCCGCGGCGAGGCGCCTCGTGGCGTCGAACCGGCTGGTGCTCGTGGTGCCCCTGGGCAGCCGGGTCGTACCGCAGTCGCTGACCGAACTGACCGGCCCCGCCTTCAGGCGCATCGCCGTCGGCCTGCCAGGCAGCGTGCCGGCCGGGCGCTACGCTCAGGAGGCCCTGCAGGCCGCCGGCCTGTGGCAGGCGCTGGAATCGAAGGTCGTCGGCGCCACCAGCGTGCGCCAGGCGCTGGACTACGTGGCCCGCGGCGAGGCCGACGCCGGCTTCGTCTACACCACCGATGCCGCCCTCATGCCCGAGCGCGTGCGCATGGCCTTCGTGGTGCCCTTCACGCGCCCGGTGGTCTACCCCGTGGCGCCGGTGGCGGCCTCCCGACAGCCGGCGCTGGCACGCCGTTTCGTCGAGTTCGTCGCCGGACCGGCCGGCCAGGCCGTGCTGCGGCGGCACGGCTTCGGCAGCCCCTGACCGGCGCGGTTGCACAAGCATGGACGCCGCCTGGACACCGCTGCTGCTGACGCTGAAGGTCGCCGGCTGGGCGACGGCGATCAACCTCGTGCTAGGCGTGGCGGTGGGGCACGCGATGGCGCGCCGGAGCTTCCCCGGCCGCGACCTGCTGGACGCGCTGCTGACCCTGCCGATGGTGATGCCCCCCACGGTGCTGGGCTACTACCTGCTGGTGCTGATCGGCAGCCAGGGCCCGCTGGGCGGCTGGCTGCTCGAGCACTTCGGCATCCGGCTCGTCTTCACCTGGCAGGCCGCCGTGATCGCGGCCGCGGTGGTGTCGTTCCCGCTGGTGTTCAAGGCCGCCCGCGCGGCGTTCGAGGCCGTCGAGCCGCAGGCCGAGGACGCGGCCCGCACGCTGGGCCTGGGCGAGGCGGCGGTGTTCTTCCGCGTCTCGCTGCCGCTGGCCTGGCGCGGCATCCTGGCCGGGCTGCTGCTGGCGTTCGCCCGGGCGCTGGGCGAGTTCGGCGCCACGCTGATGGTCGCCGGCAGCATCGCGGGGCAGACCCAGACGCTGTCGATCGCCGTCTACGAGGCGGTGCAGGCCGGGCAGGACTCGACGGCCAACTTCCTCGTTGCCGTGACATCGATCGTCTGCGTGGCGGTGCTGCTCGCGGCCGGGCGGCTCGTGCCCGGCCACGTCGCGGCCAGTGGCTGAAGCGCATGGCCGGCCGCGTCTGGGACATCGACCTGCAGCGCACGCTGCGCCACGGCGATGCCTCGTTCACGGTCGACCTGCGCTTCCACAGCGACGCCTCCCGCATCGTCCTGCACGGCCCCTCGGGCGCCGGCAAGACGCAGGCGCTGCGCATGATCGCCGGGGTGGCCCGGCCCGACCGCGGCCACGTCCGCATCGCCGGCCGCACGCTGTTCGACAGCACCCGGCGCGTCGACCTCCCGCCGCGCGAGCGCCACCTGGCCTGCGTGTTCCAGGACTACGCGCTCTTCCCCCACCTCACGGTGCGGCAGAACGTCGCCTTCGCGCGCCGGCGCGGCTGGCGCAACCCGCCGCGCGACGTGCGCGACGAGACGGCCGAGCGCTGGATCCGCAGCCTGCACCTCGAGGCGGTGGCCGACCAGTTCCCCCACCAGCTCTCCGGCGGGCAGCGCCAGCGCACGGCGCTGGCGCGCGCGCTGGTGACGCAGCCCATGGCACTGCTGCTCGACGAGCCCTTCGCCGCGCTCGACCGCGCACTGCGCGAGCGCCTGCGCGCCGAGCTGGCCGAGCTGCAGACGCAGATCGGCCTGCCGATGCTCGTCATCACCCACGACGAGGACGACCTGCGCGCCCTGGCCGACGAGGTGGTGCACGTCGACGCCGGCCGCATCCGCGCCCACGAGACGCTGCCGCAGCTCGCAGGGGCCAGCCGGTGAGCGACCGACGCAAGCCGGCATCGCCGCGACTGGCCGTCGACGGCACGCTGTGGATCACCGCCGGTGAGGCCAACCTTGGCGGGCGCGGGCGCATCGGGCTGCTGCGCGCCGTGGCCGCCGAAGGCTCGATCACGCGCGCCGCCAAGGCCTTCGGCATGAGCTACAAGGCGGCCTGGGACGCGATCGACGCCATGAACCGGGTCGCCGGCGAGCCGCTGGTCGAGCGCGTCACCGGCGGCAAGGGCGGCGGCTCGACGCGCCTGACCGAGCGCGGACGACGCCTGGTGAAGCGCTTCGAGCAGATCGACGCCGTGCACCGGCGCTTCCTCGGCCTGCTCGACGAGCCGGCGAACGAGCTCGAGCACGACTTCTCGCTGCTGCAGGTGGTGAACATGAGGACCAGCGCGCGCAACCAGTACGTGGGCACCGTCAGCGCCGTTAGGCGCGGCGCCGTCAACGACGAGATCGAGGTCGCCCTGCCCGGAGGCACGACGCGGCTGGTGGCGCTGGTCACCCGCGAGAGCACCGAGTCGCTCGGGCTGCGCGCTGGCCTGGCCGTGATCGCGCTGGTCAAGAGCTCGCACGTGCTGCTGGCCACCGGGCTGGACGGTGCGAAGGTGTCGGCACGCAACCAGTGGCCGGGCACGGTACGCTCGGTGCGCCCCGGCGCGGTGAATGCCGAGGTGGTACTGGAGATCGCCGGCGGACACGAAGTCGTCGCCACGGTGACGCAGGCCGGCGTGGAGGCCCTGGGCCTCGCGCCGGGCACCCAGGCCACGGCGCTGATCAAGGCCTCGGACCCGGTGCTCGCGGTCCTGGCCTGACCGCCCGGCGCGCCGGCCCCCGACGTCAGAACACGGCGTGCTCGCCGCGGTCGTCGGCCGCCTCGCCGCGCAGCATCGCCGCGTAGTGGTCGGCCAGCGTGCGCGAGCCGAACGACGGCGTGGCGTCGGCATCGTAGCGGCCCGATGCGGCATCCAGCACCAGCATCGACTCGGTGGCGTAGTAGCGCCCGATGCGCGCGAACTCGGCCTTGTCGGCCAGCGCCGGCAGCACGCGCCCGCCCACCGAGAGCACGCCCGCGACGGCATCGAGCAGCGCCACCGGCACGCTGCGAAAGCGCGGCTCGCGGCCCAGCAGCGCGAACAGCATCTCGCCTTGCTGCCGCGGCGTGATCGCCGGCCCGGGGCCCCCGATCGGCAGCACGCGGTGGCGGCGGGAGGCGTCGTCCAGGCAGTCGGCGAGGTAGGTGGCCAGGTCCTCGTCGGCGATCGGCTTGCAGGCCGTGAGCTGGCCGTCGCCGAAGACGAGGAAGGGCCGCCCGCGGCGCACGCGCTCGACCTGCCCGGACAGCGACTTGAAGAAGGCGGTGGGCCGCACGATGGTCCACGCCAGGCCCGAGGCCTGCAACTCGGCCTCGAAGGCGAGCTTGGCGTGCTGGAAGGCCAGCAGCGGCCGCTGCACGCAGATGGCCGAGAGCAGCACGAAGTGCGGCACCCCCGCCGACCGCGCGGCCTGCAGCACGTTCGCGTTGGCGTCGTGGTCGACCGCCCAGGCATCACGCGGCGCGCCGGTGCGCGAGGCCAGGCAGGACAGCACGGCGTCGAAACGCTCGCCGCGCAGGCCGTCGCGCAGGATGGATGCGGGGTCGGCAAAGTCGACGCTGCGGAACTCCACCTGATCCAGCGGCGGCAGCGCCGGGCGACCACCTGCCGCGCGGGCGCGCCGGCGGGCGAGGCAGACCACCCCGTGACCGCGCCGCGCGAGCTCGCGCGCCGCGGCACGGCCTATGGTGCCGGTGCCGCCGGGCAGCAGCACACGCAGCCGTGCAGGGGGGGTGCAGGTGACAGGCGCGGTGGGATCGTTCATCGGCGAGGCGGTCGGCGTGGCAGCAGCATAACCAGGCTGCCGGTCGACGCGGTCATGCCGCGGCCTGGGCTGCTCACGGCGTGACGCCGACGGGCTACGGGTGGAACTGCGCCAGGAAACGGCGGTCGATGCGGTCCTTCCAGTGCCAGGCCCAGGCACCTTCGGCTCCCAAGGCCCCGCGTGAAGCGATGGCCCGACCGTCGCCAGTGGCCAGCAAGGCGAGGAACTGCTGTTGCGGGCGGTGCCGGGCGATGGTGCCGTGACCGCTCCCCAGCGCCACGCCCAGGTTGTTCGCCAGCACCGGCCCCATGCGCACCGCGTGCACGCCGGCCTTGGGCAGGCCGCGGCCCGGCCAGCTTGCGCAATCGCCCACGGCGAACACTTCAGGGTGCGAGATCGATCGCAACGAGGCGTCGATGCACACGAACCCCGCGTCGTCCACCGACAGCGCGCCGCGGCGTGCGGGGTCGCGCTGCCAGTCGTGCGCCTCGGCGCCGGTGGCCCAGAGCACGAGGTCGCTGGCGTCGTCGAGCGCATCGCTCCAGCCGCTGCCCAGCTGCACGGTCACGCCTGAGCGCGCCAGCGCGCGCCCGGCGGCGCGGCGCGCGGCACCCGCCAGGCCCGGCAGCAGTTCGTTGCCGCGCGAGACCAGGCGCCCCTGAACGACGCGGTCGGGCCGCAGCGCACGCAGCCGGTGCAGCACGCCCAGCACCGCCTCGAAGCCGGCGGCCCCACCACCGACCGCGGTGACGGTGAAGGCGCCGCCGCCGCGATCGGCCGTCCAGCGTTCGAGCAGGGGCTCGTAGCGGCCTCGCAGCAGCGACAGCGGCCGCAGCGGCAGCATGACGGCGTGCCGGGCCGGCGGCGGGCGCAGCGTCGAGCCGACGTTCAGCGACAGCACGTCGTAGTCCAGATGCGCGCCGTCGGCCAGCACGACCCGTTTTCGCGCGGCGTCGAGGGCATGGATCTCGCCCTGCAACCAGTGCGCACCGGCGGCACGTGCCAGCAGCGGGAAGTCGACCACGATCTCGTCGAAGCGGTACCGGCCCGCCAGCCACCCCGGCACCATGCCGGAGTACGGCGCCAGCGGCTCGGGCGAGACCACGACCACCTCGACCCCGGCGAGCGGTTGCCGCGCCCACTGGTGCAGCACCAGCGCGTGGGCGTGGCCTGCGCCGGCCAGCACGAGGCGCTTCACCGACGCGGCTCCGCGCCGCGCAGCCCGTCCAGCCAGCCGGCAGGGAGGTGGGCCAGGTCGGCGGGCTCGTCGACATCGGCCACCGCTGGCAGCTCCCGCCACTGCAGGCCGGCCGCGCGCAGCCGCCCGCGGGTGTCTTCCATCACCCGGGCATGGCTCCAGGTCATGCCGGCGAAGCAGCGTTCGTCGGGCTCGCGCAGGCCCACCAGCGCGTAGCCGCCGTCCAGTGCAGGCACGAAGACGGCATCGCGTGCACTCAGCGCGTGGGCCGCGTCGCGCAGCATGGCGGCATCGAGCCCCGGCGCATCGGTGCCGATCAGCAGCGCACCGCCGGGGCGGGGCAGATGTCGGGTGAAGGCGCGGTGCATGCGCTGGCCGAGGTCACCCTCGCCCTGCACCGCGAGCGCCGCGCCATGGGCCGATGCGGCTTCGCGAAGCGCCGGGTGCGATGCATCGGGTGCCGCACAGAGCTCGACCGGCCCGAGCCCGGCCGCCATTGCCTGGGCCAGCGTGTGCTGCAGCATGCGCGCGGCCAGCGCCGCCGCCCCTTCGGGCCCCAACGCCGGCGCCAGCCGTGTCTTGGCGAGCCCCGCCACCGGCGCCTTGGCGAAGACGATGATGGCCGCGCTCATGCGCTCCTCGCGATGCTCACCGGTAGGCCTGCGCCAGCCGCTCGGCCGGCTCGCCGCGCCAGTAGCGCCAGCGCAGCCACCACATCAGCACGATGGTGCGCCAGACGCCGCGCTCCTCCCAGCGCCGGCCCGAGGTGACCACGCGGGCGCGCAGGCAGGCGGGGCGGCCGTGCTCCTTGAGCCGGCGCGAGAGCTCCACGTCCTCCATCAAGGGCTGGACGGGAAAGCCGCCGACCCGCTCGAACGCTGCGCGGGTGACGAAGATGGCCTGGTCGCCGGTGGCGATGCCGCTCAGGCGCGAGCGCAGGTTCATCAGCGCGGCCACCACGCGCAGCATCCGCGGCCGGCCCTCGATGCGCACGTCGAAACGCCCCCAGCAGGCGCCGCCGGCCAGGGCCCGCGACACCAGCACATCGGCCCCCTCGGGCAGCCGGGTGTCGGCGTGCAGGAACAGCAGCGCGTCAGCACGCGCCACCGCGGCCCCGGCGTTCATCTGCAAGGCACGGCCGCGCGGCGAGTCGACGACGGCATCGACCCAGGGCGTCGCGATGCGGGCGGTGCCGTCGCGGCTGCCGCCGTCGACCAGCACGACTTCGACGCCGCGCTCGCGCAGCGGCTGCAGCCGCTGCAGGACGCGCTCGATGCCCGCGGCTTCGTTCAGCGCGGGCATCACGATCGAGAGCGGCGGCTTCGTCACGCCGCGCCCGGGGCGCCTGCGGGGGCGCACGCCGGCCCTGCGCGCCGCCTCATGCCCGCTCCCAGTCGTGGTAGCGCCTCACCCACTCCAGCAGCCTCTGCGGCGCATGGGCGCGCTTCCACTCGCCGGCCGCGTACTTGTTGGCCTCGGCCAGCGTGGGGTAGGTGTGGATGGTGCCCAGGATCCTGTTGAGCCCCAGGCCGTGCTTCATCGCCAGCACGTACTCGGCGAGCAGGTCGCCAGCGTGTTCGCCGACGATGGTCACGCCCAGGATGCGGTCCTTGCCGGGCACGGTCAGTACCTTCACGAAGCCGTGCGCGGTGCCGTCGGCCCCCTGGTCGATGATGGCGCGATCGAGGTCGTCGATGCCGTACCTCGTCACCTCGTGCGCGATGCCCTGCTCCCTGGCCTCGGTCTCGCTCAGGCCCACGCGCGCCACCTCGGGGTCGGTGAAGGTGGCCCAGGGGATCACGCGGTAGTCGGCCTTGAACATGCGAAAGCGGCCGAACAGCGCATTGACTGCCGCGTACCAGGCCTGGTGCGCGGCCGTGTGGGTGAACTGGAACGGCCCGGCCACGTCGCCCACCGCGTAGATGTTGGGGTAGCGGGTCTGCAACCAGGCGTTGATCTGGATGGTCTTCTTCGGCGTCAGGGGGATGCCCAGTTCCTCCAGGCCGTAGCCGGTGACGCGCGGGCTGCGGCCCACGGCACACAGCAGTTCGTCGAAGGGGATCACGACCTCCGCGTCGCCATGCCGGGTCACCAGCCGCTTGTCGCCACCGACGACTTCCACCCGCACGGCCCGGTGCCCCGTCAGCACGGTCACGCCATCGGCGCGCAGCGAGGCCGCCACGAGCTCGGAGACCTCCGGGTCCTCGCGCCCCAGGATGCGCGGCGCCATCTCGACCTGCGTCACGGCGCTGCCCAGCCGGGCGAAGCTCTGCGCCAGTTCACTGCCGACGGGGCCGCCGCCCAGCACCACGAGTCGCTTCGGCAGCGCGGTCAGGCCCCACACCGTGTCGCTCGTCAGGCAGCCCGCTTCCTCGAGCCCCGGTATCGGAGGAACGAAGGGGCTGGCGCCAGCGGCAATGACGATGCTCCTGGTCGTCAGCGTCTGCGTCGTGCCGTCGGCCAGCGTCACCTCGACCGTCCACGGGCTGGTGATGCGGGCATGGCCCTGCAGCACCTCCACGCCCAGGCCGGTGTAGCGCGCGACCGAGTCGTGCGGCTCGATGGCGCGTATGACATCGTGCACGCGCCTCATCACCGCGGCGAAGTCCACGCGGCCAGCTGCGTCGGCCAGCCCCAGTTCATGCGCCTTCGTCAACTGCTTGGCCATCTTCGCCGAGCGGATCAGCGCCTTGCTCGGCACGCAGCCGTAGTTCAGGCAGTCGCCGCCCATCCTGTGGCCTTCCACGAGCGTGACCCTGGCCTTCACCGCCGCGGCGATGTAGGCCGAGACGAGGCCGCCCGCGCCGGCACCGATCACCACCAGGTTGCGGTCGAAGGAGCGCGGCTTCGGCCACTTCGCGTAGACCTTGCGCCGCGACAGCCAGCCCACGCCGGCCTTGGCCAGCAGCGGGAACAGGCCCAGCAGCACGAAGCTGCCCAGCAGCCCCGGCGAGAGGATGTCGCCCGGCGACTCGATCGTCGCCAGCTGCGTGCCGGCGTTCACGTACACCGCCGTGCCCGCCAGCATGCCCACCTGGCTGACGAGGTAGAACCGGCCCGCGCCCATCGGCGTCAGCCCCATCAGCAGGTTGATCAGCCAGAAGGGGAACACCGGCACCAGCCGCAGCGT
This sequence comes from Rubrivivax sp., assembly GCA_044374875.1. Lineage (GTDB taxonomy): Bacteria > Pseudomonadota > Gammaproteobacteria > Burkholderiales > Burkholderiaceae_C > Rubrivivax. The sequence continues at coordinate 10,618 of JBILNT010000009.1, read as the reverse complement.
CAGCAGGTAGAAGGTGCCGTCCTTCTCCACGCCCTCGTTGACCGGCGCCAGGGCCTTGCCGAAGCGCGACTGGATGACGTCGCGCAGCAGGTGGCGCGCCGCCAGGAAGGCCAGCAGCGCCCCCAGGCTGGAGGCGAAACTCACCAGCACGAGCCCCCAGCCGAGGCCGAACATCGCGCCGGCGGCCAGGGTCAGGATCACCGCCCCCGGGATCGACAGCGCCGTGGCCGCCACGTACACGGCGAAGAACAGCGCGGCGGTGGCCACCGGTTCGGCATGCACGCGCACCTGCAGCGCGTCGCGGCTGGCCTTGAGCTGCTCGAGTGTCAGCAGCGCGCCGAGGTCGAAGTGCCGCAAGGCCCAGACCGCCAGCAGCGCCACGCTCGCGGCCGCGGCCCACGACAGCGCCCGGGACGAGCGGGCCATCAGCGCACCGCCGCGGCACCTGCGCCGGCGCTTGCCTCCAGCGCCCCGCCGCAGCTGCTGCCCTGCCCGGCCGTGCAGCCGTAGCAGTGGTCGGCCACGCGGATGGCCGCGCCGGCGGGGTCGTGCGCGAGCAGGTCGCGCAGGTGCGGGCGCGCACTGCCGGCGAGTTCGGCAGGCAGGGCGAGCATCTGGTTGAAGTCGCAGTCGTGCAGGAAACCCTGCCAGTCGACGCTGAGCAGGCTGCGGCACATGACCGTCTCGAGGTTCTCGGGGCGGTAGCTGTCGCGCAGCAGCCGCATGTAGGTGGCGAACGTCCCCTTGCTGACCAGCGTGCTGCCGAAGCGCTGCACCGGCATGTTGGTCAGCGCGAACAGGTGGTCGAAGCGGATGCCGAAGTGCGCCATCAGCTCGCGCTTGTAGTCGGCCTCCAGCGCGGCCTGCGGTGGCGGCAGCGACGGGCCCTGCGGGTTGTAGACGAGGTTGAGCACCAGCCCGCGCGCCGGGTCGCCGTAGCCCAGTGCGTTGAGCTGGCGCAGCCCGGCGATGCTGCGCTCGAAGACGCCGTCGCCGCGCTGGCGGTCGACGTTGGCGGGCGAGTAGCAGGGCAGCGAGGCCGTGACCTCCACGCCCTGCGCCGCCAGGAACGCCGCCAGGTCTTCCTGCCCGGGTTCGGAGAGGATGGTGAGGTTGCAGCGGTCGATGACCCGCACGCCCAGCGCCCGGGCCTGGCGCACCAGGTCGCGGAAGTGGACGTTCAGCTCGGGCGCGCCGCCGGTGAGGTCGAGCGTGGAGACGCGCCGCGCGCGCAGCACTTCGACCACCAGCGCGACGGTCTCGCCTTCCATCGTCTCGGTGCGCTGCGGGCTGGCCGCCACGTGGCAGTGCACGCAGCTCTGGTTGCACCTGTAGCCGAGGTTGACCTGGAGCGTGTCCAGCGCGGTGCGCCGGATCGGGGGGAAGTCGGTGGCGGCGAGCAGCGGCAGTGTGGCGTGCATGGGCGGGGGTCGAGGCAACGAACGGCGACAGCGTACGCGGTTTGCGGGCGCGGCGCTCGATTGCCCTTGCGAGGCCTGAAGGCGGCGGCCGGGCGGCAACCCCATCACGGCTGCCCGATCCGGCCCGGCCACTTCAGCGCGCCAGCGCGTGCCGGCGATAGTCCCGCGGCGATACCCCGTAGCGCCGCCGGAACTGCTCGCCGAAGTTCGACAAGGTCGCGAAGCCGCAGCCGTGGGCGATGCCGGCCACAGGCTCCTGGCCCTGCAGCAGCCGCAGCGCGGCCCAGCTGCAGCGCGCGTCGTTGACGAAGTCGACGAAGCCCTTGCCCACCTCGCGCCGGAAGAAGCGTGCGAAGGCCGCCGGCGAGACGCCGACGATCGCGGCCGCATCGCTCACGCGGACGTCCTCGGCCAGGTGGGCCTGGATCCAGCGCAGCAGCCGGTCCACGCGCTGGCGGCGCAGCACCCGCGCCTGCGCGTCGGCCTCGGGGTGCGGCGCCCGGGTCGACAAGGCTCGCAGGTCCGCCGGACGCCGCTTCAGGCCCGCGTGCAGCGCGGCCAGCACCTCGATCAGCCCCGCCACCCGTCGCGGCGCATCCGACTCGGCAATGCGGGCCATCAGGGCCTGCACTTCGCGCCGCGCCGCGCCTTCGATGGCCAGGCCGTGCGCGGCCCGCTCCATCAGGGCCTCGAGGCCCTGAAGTTCGGGCAGGCCGGTGGCGGCAGCCCAGTCGACAGGGAACTGCAGCACCGTGGCCACGCAGGATCGCGGCGTCCCGCCTTCGGGCGAGAGCCACACGTGCGGCACCTCGGCGCCCAGCAGCACCAGGTCGCCGTCGCCGAAGGGCTCCACGCTGTCGCCCACCCAGCGCAGCCCGTGGCCACGCTCGACCCAGGTCAGCTCGGCATGGCGGTGGCGGTGCAGGCCACCGCGGAACGCGGCCAGGCGCAGCCGCAGGCAGCGCATCGACGCATCGGGGTGGCGCACGTCCTCTCGCTCGATCTTCACGGGTCTTGGCTCCGGGGCCATTTGAAGTATGAAAACCGTCATTCTCGGTCGATCGGCTGGCTGAATCCCGGTGCGATCAGCGACAGACTGGTGGTTTTCCGCCACTACCCCGTCCGAGCGCGGAAGCCGCCGAGCGGGCCCGACCGAGCATGAACACCGATTGGTGGCGCGCCGCCACGCTGTACCAGATCTACCCCCGCAGCTTCGCCGACGCGAACGGCGACGGCGTCGGCGACCTCGCGGGCATCACCGGCCGGCTGCCCTACGTGGCCTCGCTGGGCGTGGACGGCATCTGGATATCGCCCTTCTTCACCAGCCCGATGCGCGACTTCGGCTACGACGTGGCCGACCACTGCGGCGTCGACCCACTGTTCGGCACGCCGGCCGACTTCGACGCGCTCGTCACCGAGGCCCACCGGCTGGGCCTGAAGGTGGTGATCGACCAGGTCTGGAGCCACACCGCCGCCGAGCACCCCTGGTTCCAGGAAAGCCGCGCCAGCCGCGACAACCCCAAGGCCGACTGGTACGTGTGGGCCGATGCCCGCGAGGACGGCACGCCGCCCAACAACTGGCTGAGCTGGATGGGCGGCCCGGCGTGGCGCTGGGAGCCTCGCCGACGGCAGTACCACCTGCACCACTTCCTGCCGCAGATGCCGGACCTGAACTTCCACTGCCCCGCAGTGCAGGAGGCGGTGCTGGGCATCGCCCGGTTCTGGCTGGATCGCGGCGTGGACGGCTTCCGCCTGGACACGGCCAACCTCTACGCCCACGACCCGCTGTTGCGCGACAACCCGCCGGCGCCGCCGGGGCAGCGCGGCGACAGCCCGGTGCTGATGCAGCACCACCTCCACACGATGGACCAGCCGGAGTCGCTGGCTTTCCTGCGCCGGCTGCGCGCGCTGATCGACGGCTACGCCGGCCGCATGGCCGTCGGCGAGATCGGCGGCGCCAACGCGCTGGCGACGATGCAGGGCTGGACGCGTGGCGGCGACGCCCTGCACACCGCCTACTCGTTCGCCTTTCTCGGCCCACGGCCCGACGCAGCCACGGTGGCCGAGCAGCTGGCCCCGTGGGCCGACGGCGGGGGTTGGCCGTCCTGGGCCTTCTCCAACCACGACGCGCCGCGCGTGGCGACACGCTGGCGGCAAGACGCCACGGCCGGCTTCGGATTCGGCGGCGGAGCCGCCGAGGCGCGGGCCGCAAGCGATGTCCCGCACGGCGCGGGCCCGCTGACATGGATGGCGCTCCTGATGGCCCTGCGGGGCACGGTCTTCGTCTACCAGGGCGAGGAGCTCGGCCTTGGCCAGAGCGAGGTTCCCTTCGAGCGCCTGAAGGACCCCTATGGCCTGGCTCACTGGCCGGTGAATCCCGGCCGGGACGGCTGTCGCACGCCGATGCCCTGGCGGCATGACGCGCCGCACGCGGGCTTCAGCGCCGCCGAGCCCTGGTTGCCGGCCGATCCTGCGCACGCCGCGCAGGCAGTGGACCGGCAGGAGCCCGATCCCGGCTCGATGCTGAACCGGACCCGCGCGCTGATCCGCCTGCGGCGACGGCATCCGGCCCTGCGCCACGGCGGCTGCGAGGTGTTGTGGGCCCGGGGCCCAGTGCTGGCCCTTCGCCGCGGCGAAGGCAAGGCTGGCGTCATCGCCCTGTTCAACCTGGGCGCCGACCCCGAGGCTGCCCCTGCCGGCCTGCCGCCCACGGTGCTCGACCCGGAGCACTGCCTGTGGAGCAGCGAGACCGGCCTCACGGCCGGGCGTCCCCTGCCGGGCGGCGCCGCTGCCTTCTACCGCACCGAATCCTGACCGCATCGGCACACCCCGCCGCCACCCTTCCAACCGACACCCGCATGACCGACCTGGACGCTCCCTACCCGCTCACCGCCGAGCAGATCGCGCAGTTGCGCCGTGACGGCTTCATCAAGCTCAAGAACGTGCTGAGCCCCGGGACACTGGACCGCTACGGCACCGAGATCACCCGGCTGACCATCGCGCTCAACACCGAGCAGCGCCCGCTGGCAGAGCGCAGCACCTACGACCGCGCCTTCCTGCAGGTGATGAACCTGTGGGAGAAGAGCCCGCTGGTGGGCCGCTTCGTGATGGGGCAGCGCCTGGGCCGGCTGGCGGCCGAGCTGCTGGGGGTGGACGGCGTGCGCCTGTACCACGACCAGTCGCTCTACAAGGAACCCGGCGGCGGCATCACGCCCGCGCACGCCGACCAGTACTACTGGCCGCTGGCCAGCGACCGCACCATCACCGCCTGGATCCCGCTGCAGCCGGTGCCACCGGAGATGGGCCCGCTGGGCTTCTACGCGCGCAGTCAGTCGGTCGAGTTCGGCCGCTCGCTGGGCATCTCCGACGAGAGCGAGGCGAAGATCAGCGCCAACATGGCCGCGCACGGCTTCGAGTTCGTCAGCGGTGCCTTCGACCTGGGCGAGGTCAGCTTCCACCTGGGCTGGACCTTCCACAAGGCCGGTGCCAACGCCAGCGACCGCCCGCGCTCGGTGATGACGGTGATCTACATGGACGCCGCCATGCGCCTGGTGCCGGCACTGAACGCCGTGCAGGCCAACGACCGCGACCAATGGTGCCCGGAGGCGCGCGAAGGCGAGCTGATCGACACGCGCAAGAATCCCGTCGTGTGGTCGCGATGAGAGCCGTCCTCGTCCTGGGCGCGCAAGTCCTCGCGGCCCTCGCGCTGGCATTCGTGATGTCGCCAGCCCGCTCCGCAGGCGTGGCCACCCACGTCCACGGGCCGACGTCCTGGGTCGACCCCTTCATCGGCACCGACGGCACCGGCCACGTGACGCCCGGCGCCACCGTGCCCTTCGGCATGGTGTTCCCGGCGCCCGACAACGCCGATCGCGGCTGGAGCTACAGCGCCGGCTACCAGTTCCGCAACCCGCGCATCCTGGGCTTCTCCAACACGCACCACAGTGGCGCCGGCATCCCCGAGCTGGGCGACGTGCTGCTGCAGCCGCGCGGCGGTGCGCGCTGGACGGCCGCGACCCGAGACTTCAGTGCCGCCAAGTCCGGCGAGCGCGCGCGCCCCGGGTACTACACCGTGCGCCTGGCGGATCATGGCGTGCGCGTGGAGCTCACGGCCTCACCCAAGGTGGCGCTGCAGCGCTACCGATTCGACCGGCCCGGCCGCGTGCAGGTGCTGGTGGACCTGCAGCACGGCCTGCACCTCGTCGAGGGTCCGGCCGCGCTGGCCGCCGAGGTGACGCACCGCGACGACGGGCTGCAGGGCACGGTGTGGCGACGCAACTGGGTCGAGCGCCAGCTGTCCTTCGTCGTGCAGTTCAGCCAGCCGGTGCTGCGCCGGCAGACGCTGCCGGCCCGGACGGGCGAGAAGGCACCGCGCATCCTGCTCGACTTCGATCTCGGCCGCGACCGGCTGCTGGAGGCCCGCGTCGCGCTGTCCACCGTGGACGAGGCCGGTGCGCGGCAAAACCTCGGGACCTTGGCCGGCCAGCCCTTCGACGCCGTGAGGCAAGCGGCCGATGCCGCCTGGAACGAACTGCTCGGTCGCGTCCGCATCAAGGGCGATGCGCGCACGATGCGCCTGTTCTACTCGGCGCTCTACCGCACGCTGCAGCACCCCAGCGACATCGCCGACGTCGACGGCCGCGTGCGCGGGCCGCGCGGCGAGGTGATGGACGCCCCGGGAGGCGTCTACTACTCGACGCTGAGCCTGTGGGACACCTTCCGCGCCTCGCACCCGCTGTTCACGCTGATCGTGCCCGAGCGCGTGCCGGGCTTCGTCGCCACGATGCTGGCGCACCACCGGCAGATGGGCTGGCTGCCGCTGTGGACGAGCTGGGGCCGCGAGACCTACACCATGATCGGCAACCCCGCGCTTCCCGTGATCGCCGACGCGCTGCTCAAGGGCTTCGGCGCGAATGGCGCCATCGACGAAGAGGCCGTGCTGGCCGCGATGGTGGAGACCAGCACCCGCGAGCGGCCCGACGCACCCGACTGGGCCCAGCGCAGCTGGCAGGTGCTGGACCGCCACGGCTACCTGCCCTTCGACCTGCAGAAGGGCGAGTCCGTCAGCAAGACCGCCGAGTGGGGCTACGGCGACGCCGCCGTGGCCGCGGTGGCAGACAGGCTCGGACAGACTGCACTGGCCGAGCGCTTCCGCGCCCGTTCGCGCGGCTGGCTGCACCTGTTCGACGACGAGACGCGCACCCTGCGCGGCAAGGACAGCCAGGGCCGCTGGCGCACGCCCTTCGACCCGGTGATGGCCACCTCGCCGCTGAGGAACCCCGGGGACTACACCGAAGCCAACGCCTGGCAGTACACCGCCACGCCGGCACTGCACGACGCAGAAGGCTTCCGTCAGCGCCTGGGCGGGCCGAAGGCGCTGGAGGCCTGGCTGGACCGCTTCTTCAGCCTTCCCGCGCCGAACCCCGACAAGCACCTGGGCCAGGAGGCCCTGATCGGGCAGTACGCCCACGGCAACGAGCCCAGCCACCACATCACCTGGCTCTACGCCTGGACCGACGCGCCCCACAAGGGCCAGCGCCTGCGCGAGCGCATCGTGCGGCGCTTCTACGGCACCGGCCCGGCCGGTCTGGTGGGCAACGACGACGTGGGCCAGATGAGCGCCTGGCTGGTCTTCGCGATGCTGGGCCTGTACCCGGCGCAGCCGTTCAGCGCAGAGTACGTCCTCGGCCGGCCGATGGTCGAGGCCGACCTGCTCCTGGGCCCGGACCGGCAGGTGTCGATCAGGGGCCGCGGCCTGCGCGCGCAGTGGAACGGCAAGATGCTGGCCGGGCCCACGCTCTCGCACGCCAGCGTCCGGGAGGGCGGCATGCTGCGCTGGCGCTGAGGCGGCCGGGGCCAGGGGCATCGGGTGTTCGGCTCGACTCCGGTGCAGGCAGTGGTCGGCCTGCCCAGAGCACTCCTGCCGGGCGCTGCTTCAGGCAGGCCGACTGAACGAAGCCGCGTGGCCCGCACGAGCTGAACACCCAGGCCACGCGAGGGGTCTCGGGTGCGGGGACCGGCAGCACCAGCGGGGCGATCCCCGGTTCCGGCGGCCCGCGCTGCGCACGGGCCCCTTCCGCGTCGTCGGCCGCACATCCGCTCCCCAGCAGCGCGCCACCGGCGGCAGCGCCCAGGAGGCAGCGGCGCGTCGACCGGTGGCTGCTCATCGCGTGCCGGGGCGGGGGCGAGCCCTGCTCGGGAGACCCGCTCACCAGCTCTCGGCCGAAGGCCGCAGGTCGAGCTCGAACGTCCACGCGTCCCGGGGCTGGCGGTGCAGCCACCAGTAGGCCTCGGCGATGTGCTCGGGGTTCAGGACGCCGTCGGGCCCGGCCTGCGCCACCTGCTGCGCGAAGTGCTCGCGCGCGAAGGCGGTGTCGATCAGACCATCGATGACCACGTGCGCGACGTGCAGGCCGCGGGGGCCGAGTTCGCGCGCCATCGACTGCGCCAGCGCCCGCAGCGCCGCCTTGCCGCCGGCGAAGGCGGCGAAGCCCGCGCCGCCGCGCAGGCTGGCCGTGGCGCCGGTGAACAGCAGCGTGCCGCGCCCGCGCGGCAGCATCACGCGCGCCGCCTCGCGCCCGGCCAGGAAGCCGGCCAGCGCGCACATCTCCCAGACCTTGAAGTACTTCTGCGCCGTGGTCTCGAGGATGGGAAAGCGCACGTTGCCGCCGACGTTGAAAACCAGCACCTCGACGGGGCCGACCTCGGACTCGACCTGGTCGAAGAAAGCGCTGACCTGCTCCTCGCGCCGCGCGTCGAGCGCGAAGGCGCGTGCCTGCCCCCCTTGTGCGCCGATGGCGTCCACCAACGGCTGCAGCGCGGCGACGTTGCGCCTGGCCACGCACACGGTGTGGCCCTCGCGCGCGAAGCGGCGGGCCACCGCCGAGCCGGTGGCATCACCGGCACCGATCACACAGCACACACCCGGCCGGTTCACGACGTCGTCTTCCATGGCCGGGCCTCAGGCGCGCGCGGTGGGCCGGGACGTGACGGCCGCGAACCAGCGCGCAAGGTGGGGCATCGCGGCAGGCACGCGCAGGCCCACCGCCTTGCCCAGCACGAGGGCGCACTGCGCCACGATGTCGGCCAGCGTGTAGTCGGCGCCGGCGACGTGGGGGCGGTCGGCCAGTTCGTGGTCGAGCCAGGCCATGGTCTGCAGCGCGCGGCCGCGCGCCCAGGCCGCGACCTCGGGCACCTGCTCGATGCGGCCGCGGTAGAACTCGCCGGCGTGCGCGAAGACATCGCCGATCGGCCGCGACAGCTCGTGGTCCATGCGCAGCGTCCACATCTCGACCTGCGCCACCTCCTGCGGCGTGCGCCCCATCAGCGGCGGCTGGGGGTGCAGCGCCTCCAGGTAGCGGCAGATCGCCAGCGATTCGGCGATCGCGCTGCCGTCGTCGAGCTCGAGCACCGGCAGCCTGGCCAGCGGGTTCAGGCGCAGGAAGGCGGGCGTGGCGTTGGCGCCGCCGGCTGCGTCGACCTCGCGCCGCTCGATCGACAGGCCCTTCTCGGCCAGGAAGATGCGCACGCGGCGCGGGTGCATGCCAGGGCTCAGGTCGTGCAGGATCATCGCGGGTCTCCTGAGGGTGATGGGACGGGTCACACGGCGGGGACGGGTGAGTCGGTCCGGGGCGAGGTCACCGCACCCGTCGGGTGCGGCACCTGGCGCGCGCCGACTCCGCAGGTGCTGCCGTGCAGGCTGATCAGTGCGGCCCACCCCGGCCCGCGGCGCGCCGCGCCAGGCGCGGGCCCAGCCACAGCGCGAGCCCGGCGACGGCCACGAGCGGGAACACGCCCCACTGTACAAGGGCCAGGAAGGTCTCGTTGCCGCGCAGCGCACCCGAGTAGACGAACGCCCCGATGAACGGGGACGCCGCCAGGTGCACGTTGCGGATGAGCTTGAACGGGATCTGCATGTTGGTCATCCGTGACAGGGCGAACCGGGGGACACCGCGGCATGCGGCGGGAGACGCGGCCGCAACGGGAGGCAGGCGGGGATGCCGCACACGCACACCGCCCCGCTCAGCCTGCGATCAGCGGCAGGCCTCGCAGGGCCTGGACGAAGACGATGGCGACCAGGCCCACGTAGGCCAGCGCCGCGATCCTGACGGGCGCCCTGGCCTCGGGGCCGAAGATCCTCGCGCAGGCCAGGGCCGCCAACGGGATGGCGTGCATCGCATGCGTGGCGAAGAAGTGGGCGGCGCGCAGGTCGCCGCCGTCCCGTGACCAGCCCAGGATGAACAGGCCACCGCCATCGCTCGGCGTGCCGCCTATCCAGTGACTGCCCATGTCCGCCAGGGTCTGCGCCGTGACCAGGGTCAGCGGCAGCGTGAGGCCGAGCCCCCATGCCAGCCCGGTGCGCACCGCTGCCGACAGGCTCCCGGCCGGGTGGCGGTGGATCGCCCAGGCCAGCGTCGCGCTGGCCGAGGTCAGCAGGACGGCGGCCACTCCCATCAGCGAGTAGATCGCACCGGCGAGTTGCGTGGACTGGTTGAAGTGCGAGCCCGTGCCGAGCGCTGCCGCCCCGCCGATCCACATCAGTTCCAGGACCACGGCCACGACGACGGCCTGCTCGTGCCAGCGCCACCATCGCCGCGCCCGTAGCTCGGGTGAAGCGAAACGGGCAAACGCCGCGAGCGTGAGCAGGTAGATCACCAGTGCTGCATGGAACTTCAGCGGCTTGATCCAGATGTCGATCCCCTGGAAGAGCCGCTCGTCGAGGGCGAAGGCGCCGAAGAGCGGCAGCATCGCCAGGGCGATCAGGACCGCCAGCCGCGTGTACCGCGGCGAGTCCGCTGCCAGGCGGGTCAGGCTGAGGGGGCCAGGCTGCGGTGGGATCGGCTCCGGGGCGGCGGGGCGGAAGCCGGTCAGGTGCGCGGCACGCAGCGCCTGGAACAGCAGGTAGCCCGCCGGCCCGAACAGGAAGGTGGCCAGCAGGCACGGCAGCACCCGCGCGTGCGCGATGCCCTCGCGGCGGGCGGTGCGCACCTGCCATGCCCCCACCAGCAGGTCGAAGGCGAGGTAGTGCACCCACCCTGCCAGCAGGAGCCAGCGGCTCTGGAACAACTGCGCCACCGAGTCCAGGCTGTCGAAGCCCCCCTGAGAGCCTGAGAGTTTTTCTCGCCATCTTGGTAATTGGCATGCAACTGGCTAATCTTTGACCATGAGCGAACCCCAGCACCAAGGCGAGGCGCCGG
>JBILNT010000063.1:0-16078 GCA_044374875.1 Rubrivivax sp. | reverse complement strand
CCGAACGACCCCGATGACGCGAAGTTCATGTCGGAGGTGTCGGGCACGAAGATCGACGAGGCCTTCATCGGCTCGTGCATGACCAACATCGGGCACTTCCGTGCGGCGGCCAAGCTGCTGGGCGGCGCGCGCGACATCCCGGTCAAGCTGTGGGTCGCGCCGCCGACCAAGATGGACCAGAACGAGCTCATCAAGGAAGGCCACTACGCCACCTTCGGCACCGCCGGTGCGCGCACCGAGATGCCGGGCTGCAGCCTGTGCATGGGCAACCAGGCGCAGGTGCGCGAAGGCGCGACGGTGATGTCCACCTCCACCCGCAACTTCCCCAACCGCCTGGGCAAGAACACCAACGTGTTCCTCGGCTCGGCGGAGCTGGCCGCGGTGTGCTCCAAGCTCGGCCGCATCCCGACACTGGCCGAGTACCACGAGGCGATGGGCATCATCAACAAGGATGCCGCGAGCGTGTACCGCTACATGAACTTCGACCAGATCGAGGAGTACGCCGAGACGGCGAAGACCGTTTCGGTCTGAGTCGCCTGACGGCGGCGGGCCTGCCCGCCGCCGCGATCACCCTTCCCACGGCCCGCACATGCGGGCCGTTGTCATGGGCGGCTCGCATAATCCCTTTCACTCACGGATCGAGGAGCACGCCATGGCCGAACGTCACCCCTTCGCGAAGACGCTGAAGTCCTTCCAGACGGCCTCGGGCAAGGAAGGCCGCTTCTTCTCGCTGCCGCAGCTGGCGAAACAGTTCCCCGGCGTGGCCCGCATGCCGCACTCGCTGCGCATCGTGCTCGAGAGCGTGCTGCGCAACTGCGACGGCCGCCGGGTGACGACCTCGCACGTCGAGCAACTCGCGTCGTGGAAGCCCGCAGCCGACCGCGTCGACGAGATCCCCTTCGTCGTCGCCCGCGTCGTGCTGCAGGACTTCACCGGCGTGCCGCTGCTGGCCGACCTGGCCGCCATGCGCAACGTCGCCGCGCGCATGGGCCTGGACCCGAAACGCGTCGAGCCGCTGGTGCCGGTGGACCTCGTCGTCGACCACTCGGTGATGATCGACCACTACGGGACCCGCAAGGCGCTGGACCTCAACATGAGGCTCGAGTTCGAGCGCAACCGCGAGCGCTACGAGTTCATGAAGTGGGGCATGCAGGCCTTCGACACCTTCGGCGTGGTGCCGCCGGGCTTCGGCATCGTGCACCAGGTCAACCTCGAGTACCTGGCGCGCGGCGTGCACCGCACGAAGGAGAAGGTGTACTACCCCGACAGCCTGGTGGGCACCGACAGCCACACGACGATGATCAACGGCATCGGCGTGGTCGGCTGGGGCGTGGGCGGCATCGAGGCCGAGGCCGGCATGCTGGGCCAGCCGGTCTACTTCCTCACGCCCGACGTGGTGGGCTTCGAGCTGACCGGCCGCCTGCGCGAGGGCGTCACGGCCACCGACCTCGTGCTCACCGTCACCGAACTCCTGCGCCGCGAGAAGGTGGTGGGCAAGTTCGTCGAGTTCTGCGGCGAGGGCACCCGCTCGCTGTCGCTGCCCGACCGCGCGACCATCGCCAACATGGCGCCCGAGTACGGCGCCACGATGGGCTTCTTCCCGGTCGACGACAGGACACTCGACTACTTCAAGGGCACCGGCCGCAGGCGCCGCGAGATCGAGGCGCTGGAGGCCTACTTCCGCGCGCAGGAGATGTTCGGCGTGCCCGACGCGAAGGACATCGACTACACCAAGGTCGTGCGGCTCGACCTCTCCACCGTCGCGCCCAGCCTGGCCGGCCCGAAGCGGCCGCAGGACCGCATCGAGATCGGCCAGGTGAAGGCGAAGTTCGGCGAACTGTTCAGTGCCCCGACGTCGGCCAACGGCTTCGCGCAGCCGGCCGACCGGCTCGGGCAGGCGTTCACCACCGACGATGGCGTCGAACTGCACCACGGCGACGTGTTGATCGCCGCCATCACCAGCTGCACCAACACCAGCAACCCGGGCGTGCTGCTGGCCGCCGGCCTGCTGGCGAAGAAGGCCGTCGAGGCCGGCCTGCGCGTCAAGCCGCACGTCAAGACCTCGCTGGCCCCGGGCTCGCGCATCGTCACCGAATACCTCGAGAAGACCGGCCTGCTGCCCTACCTGGAGAAGCTCGGCTTCAGCGTGGCGGCCTACGGCTGCACCACCTGCATCGGCAACGCCGGCGACCTGACGCCCGGCATCAACGCGGCCATCACCGCCAACGACCTCGTCTGCGCCGCGGTGCTCTCGGGCAACCGCAACTTCGAGGCCCGCATCCACCCGAACCTGAAGGCCAACTTCCTGGCCAGCCCGCCGCTGGTGGTGGCCTACGCGATCGCCGGCAACGTCACGAGGGACCTGATGACCGAGCCGGTCGGCCTGGGCAGGAAGGGCCGGCCGGTGTACCTCGGCGACATCTGGCCCTCCAGCGACGAGATCCACCGCCTGATGAAGCACGCGATGGACGGCAAGGTCTTCCGCCGCAACTACGAGAAGGTGCGCAAGGAGCCGGGCAAGCTGTGGGAGCGGATCGGCGGCGCAGGCGGCAACGTCTACGCGTGGCCCAAGAGCACCTACATCGCCGAGCCGCCCTTCTTCGCCGGCTTCGCGATGGAGCCGCCCCCGCTGGAGGCCGGCGTGCGAGGCGCGCGCATCATGGGCCTGTTCGGCGACAGCATCACCACCGACCACATCTCGCCGGCAGGCTCGTTCAAGCCCGACACGCCGGCGGGCCGCTACCTGCTGGGCGAAGGCGTGCGCAAGGAGGACTTCAACAGCTACGGCAGCCGCCGCGGCCACCACGAGGTCATGATGCGCGGCACCTTCGCCAACGTGCGCATCCGCAACATGATGCTGCCGTCGCGGGCCGACGGCAGCCGCGAGGAAGGCGGCTTCACGCTGATGCAGCTCGACGGCCCCGACAAGGGCGAGAAGCTGGCGATCTACGACGCCGCGATGAAGTACCTGGCGGCCGGCGTGCCGACCGTGGTGTTCGCCGGCGAGGAGTACGGCACAGGTTCCAGCCGCGACTGGGCGGCCAAGGGCACGCAGCTGCTGGGCATCAAGGCCGTGGTGGCGCGCAGCTTCGAGCGCATCCACCGCAGCAACCTCATTGGCATGGGCGTGCTGCCGCTGCAGTTCAGGCCCGGGGATTCCTGGGAAAGCCTGGGGCTCGAGGGCGACGAGGTGGTCGACGTGGTGCTGGGCGCCGAGATCCGGCCGCAGGGCGAGGCGCTGCTGCGCATCACGGCCGCCGACGGCACGGTGCGTGAGGTGGGGGTGCTGCTGCGCATCGACACCGCGATCGAGGTCGACTACTACCGGCACGGCGGCATCCTGCCCTTCGTGCTGCGGCAACTGTTGGCAGCCTGACACCGACACCGTGCAGCCCGGCCCGCGCGGGAAGGTTATCGTTGCCCTCGATCGATTCGGAGAACGCATGACCCGCCGGCTGCCCGCACTGCTGTTGACCGTCCTCCTCGCCTGTGCGCCGGCGGCCCCGCTGCACGCCGCACCCGGATTGCCGCCGGCGATCCAGTCGCAAGTCGACCGCGCCGTGCTCGATTACGAGAGCGGCCGCCTCGCCGAGGCGCGCGAGGCCTTCACCCGTCTCGCGGCACGCGGCGTGCCCGCCGCCGAGTACAACCTGGGCGTGATGCACCTGCGGGGCGAGACTCCGCGCGCCAGCCTCGCCGAGGCGGCTCGGCTGATCGAGCGGGCCGCGCTTGGCGGATTCATCACCGCCCAGCTCATGATGGGGCGCGGGCTGGAGACGGGCGCGTTCGGCAGCGCACCGGACATCGCCAAGGCGGTCGGCTGGTACGAGGTCGCGGCTCGCAACGGCAGCCCCGAGGCCCAGGTCGAGCTGGCCACCGCCTACTACCTCGGGCGCGGCAAGCCCAGGGACAACGGCGAGGCGGCGCGCTGGTTCCTCGAGGCCGCCAAGGCGGGCGACCCCAGTGCGCAATACCTGCTGGCTTCGATGTACGAGAAGGGCGAAGGCCTGACCTGCGACCTCCGCCTGGCCCGCTACTGGTACAACGCGGCGGCCACCAGTGGCGACGCCGCCGCCGCGCTCAAGGTGCGCGAGATCGACGCGAAGCTTGCCGCCGAGCCCTGCTGACACACGGCCGGCGGCTCCGCCCAGCGCGTCAGAGCACCACCTTGACCATCGGGTGCGTGGACAGCGTGCGGTAGAGCTCGTCGAGCTGCTCGCGGCTGGTGGCGGTGACGGTGATCGTCACGCCCAGGTAGTTGCCGGCGCCGCTCGGGCGCCTTTCCACCGTGCCGGCGTCGAAGCCGGGGTCGAAGCGGCGCGCCACTTCGACGACCGCCTCGACGAAGCCCTCGACATGCGCGCCCATCACCTTGATGGGGAAGGCGCTGGGGTACTCGATCAGGCTGTTCTCTGGAGGAATCTGCGGCATCTGGCTGTCCATCCGGGTCGATCTGGGGGCGCTCTGCGCGGATTCCAGGCCACCGTTCAGATCGACTGCAGCCGCTTGGCCCGCTGGTACGCCTCGTGGAGCTTCGCGTAGACCGGCCCGGGCTTGCCGCGCAGGGCGCCGTGGCCGACCGGCTCGCCGTCGATCCGCGTGACCGGCAGCACCTCCTTGGTGGCCGAACTCAGCATCACCTCGTCGGCCGACAGCACGTCGGCCTCGGGGATGGGGCGCAGGTTGTAGGCGATGCCGCACTCCTCGCACAGGTCGCGCAGCAGGTCGTAGCGGATGCCCTCGAGCACGTGGTCGCTCTTGGGCGCGCCCAGCAGCGCGCCTTCGTGCACCACCCAGACGTTGCTCGCCGCGGCCTCGGTCAGGAAGCCGTCGCGGAACATGATGGTCTCGACCGCGCCATGGTCGGCCGAGATCTGGCGTGCCAGCACGTTGCCCAGCAGCGAGACGCTCTTGATGTCGCCGCGCTCCCAGCGGAAGTCGCGCGCGGTCACGCAGGCCACGCCGTGGTGGCGCTGCTCGGCGGTGGCCGGTTTCATCGGGTTGACCATCATGAAGACGGTGGGCTCGATGTCGGCCGGCATCACGTGGTCGCGCGGCGCCACGCCGCGGGTCACCTCGATGTAGACCAGCTGGTCCTGCGCCCCCGTGCGCTCGGCCAGCGCCGCCACCAGCGTGCGGCAGCGCTCGAGCCACTCCTCGCGGCTGTGCGGGTTCGGGATGCGCAGCTTGGCGAGGCTGCGGCCCAGGCGCGCCAGGTGCTCGTCGAGGCGGAACAGGCGCTGGCCGTACACCGGCACCACCTCGTAGATGCCGTCGCCGAAGATGAAGCCGCGGTCGAGCACCGAGACCTTGGCCTCGGACACCGGCAGGTAGCTCCCGTTCAGGTAGCACAGGTGGTCGGGCAGGGCGGCGGGCATGTCGTTCTCCGTGTTCGTTGGCGGAAGGTTACTTGATCCACAGGCGGATGGCGTCCCAGGCGCGGCCGAAGATGCCGGCCAGCTCGACGGGCTCCTGCACCACCAGCGGCACGTCGGCGATCTTCGTGCCGCCGGCCGTCGTGACCTTGAGGGTGCCGACGCGCTGGCCCTGGGTCAGCGGCGCGACCAGCGGGTCGGTGCGCTCGACGGTGGTGCGCAGCTTGTCGCCCTCGCCCTTGGGCACGCTGACGAAGAGCGCCCCCGGCGCCCCCAGGCCAACCTGCGACCTCGCCCCCTTCCACACCGGCACCGTCACCACGGGCTTGCCGGCCTCGAACAGGCGCACGGCGTCCCAGGCCTGCCAGCCCCAGTTCAGCAGCTTCTGGCTCTCGGAGGCTCTGGCCTCGCGCGACGCGGTGCCCAGCACCACGCTGACGAGCCGCCGCTGGCCGTTGGGCATCTGCCGCGCCGAGCTGGCCACCAGGCAGTAGCCGGCGGCCTCCGTGTAGCCGGTCTTCATGCCGTCGACCGAGGGGTCGCGGCGGAGCAGCATGTTGCGGTTGTCCTGGCGGATGCTGTTGTAGGTGTAGTCGCGCAGCGAGTAGATCGGATAGAAGCTCGGATGCTCGGCAATGACGCGCGAGGCGATGAATGCGACGTCGCGCGCGCTGCTGTAGTGCCCCGCCTCGGTCAGGCCGGTGACGTTGCGGAACTGCGTGTTCTGCAACCCCCAGGCCTGGACCTGGCGGTTCATCATCGCGACGAAGTTCTCGACGCTGCCGCCCACCGCCTCGGCCAGCGCCACCGAGGCGTCGTTGCCGCTTTGCACGATCATGCCGCGCAGCAGTTCCTCGACCTTCGGCGTCATCTTCGGGTCGATGAACATCAGCGAGCCGCCGAACCTGCGCTCGTCCCAGGCGCGACGCGACACGTTCACCGTCTGGTCGAGCGCGAGCTTCCTGTCGCGGATCGCGTTGAAGACGATGTAGGCCGTCATCAGCTTGGTCAGCGAGGCGGGGTCGGCGCGCGCGTCGGCCTCGCGCTCGGCCAGGACCTGGTTGCTCGTGACGTCGAGCAGCATGTACTGGCGCGCGGCAATCTCCGGCGGCTGGGGAACCTGGGCGAATGACGGCGAGAGCGCCAGCACCAGCAGCAAGGCGATCAGGGACTTCATCGGGGAGCAGTCGGGAGCGAAGGGGGTTTCAGCGGCGCCAGGCGCCGACGATGAGCTGGCGCAGCAGCGGAAGCTGGCCGTGGAAGAAGTGACCGGTGCCGGGCACGACGACGACCGGCAGCACCTGCGGACGCGCCCAGTCGAGCACGGCTGTCAACGGCACCACGTCGTCGGCCTCGCCGTGGATGACGATGCTGTCCTGGGGTACCGGGGCGAGCGGAAAGTTCCGTGCGGCAGGCCCCACCAGCACGATGCGCTCCACCGCCACGCCGGCCGAGGCCAGGCGCGAAGCCGCCTGCGTCGCGACGTAGCCGCCGAACGAGAAGCCGCCCAGCGCCAGCGGCAGAGCCGGGTCGCGGAAGGCGTCGATCACGGCCATGGCGTCGTCGACCTCGCCGCGCCCTTCGTCCCAGGCGCCGGCCGAGCGACCGACGCCGCGGAAGTTGAAGCGCACCGAGCGCCAGCCGAGCTGCACCATGGCACGGGCCATCGTCTGCACGACCTTGTTGTCCATCGTGCCGCCGTGCTGCGGGTGCGGGTGGCACAGCACGGCCACGCCCGCCGGCGCGGCGCCGCCGGGCGGCTCGTCGACCGCGCAGGCGATGGGGCCGGCCGGGCCGGTGATGTCCTGGTGGACGGTGGCGGCGTTCATCGGCCGACGTCGGGCGGCAGCACGAGGCGCTCGACGACGCGGCCGTTCTTCAGGTGCGACTCGATGATCTCGTCGAGGTCGCTCCTGTCGACGTAGGTGTACCAGACGGCCTCGGGGTAGACCACGGCCACCGGGCCGCCGGCGCAGCGGTCGAGGCAGCCCGCCTTGTTGATGCGCACGCCGCCCGGGCCGGCCAGGCCTTCGGCCTTGACGCGCGCCTTGCAATGGTCGAAGGCCGCCTGCGCGTCGTGCTGCGCGCAACACGCATCGCCGTTGCGCCGCTCGTTGAGGCAGAAGAAGACGTGGTGCTGGTAGTACGAGGCCATGCTCGCGATTGTAGGCAGGGGGACGCATGGCCCCGCGGCGGCGCAATGCCGTTCAGTCGCGCGCGGCCACCCTGCCGGCCAGCCAGACGATGGCCGCCCAGGGCCACAGCCACCCCACCCATTGGGCAAGCCCGTGGAAACGCACGAAACGGCCCTGCTCCCAGGCCGCAAGGCTCTGCGCGAAGTAGGGATCGGCGGGCACCTGCGTGACCAGCGCCACGAGGCCGCCCAGTGCCGCCAGGCCGCAGGCCGCCGCGAGCCGACGAGGCAGCAGCGCGCAAGGCAGCGACAGCACCCAGGCCAGGGCGAGTGCCGGCGTGGTCACGGGCGTGCGCCAGGCCATCGCGTGCTCGGGACCGAAGTTGAGCGTCGCCGACAGCGCCATCGTGCCCACGGCCAGCCCGAGCGCCCCCGTGCCGAGCAGGACCCGATGCCACCCCGGGCGCGCGATCGAGCACGCCACCAGGCAGGGCCCGAGCATGCCCAGAAGACAGATCGCCAGCTCGGTGCCGGCGGACATGGTCGCCGGCGGCAAAGGCTGCAGCGCGGCCATGTAATCCGCGGCCCACCCGACACCGTCGAGCGCCTCGCGCAGCCCCTCGCGCAGCGGCTCGTGGAGCTGCCCCAGCCCCAGCGCCGCCGGTGCCGGGAAGAGCAGCCCGAAGGGCCACAGCGCCAGCAGCGCCAGCCCGCCCGAGCTGTCGGCGACGAACCAGCGCTCGCGCAGCCCGTGCCAGCGGTCGATCCAGCCCAGCGCGTGGGCCGCCGCCGCAATCAGCGCGCCCGCTGCGGCGCCGACCACGTTCATCGCCAGGTCCTTGAGCGACGGGTGGCGGCTGGGGACCAAGTGCTGCAGCACCTCGGTCATGTAGGACAGCGCGGCGGGCGCAAGCACGGCAACCGCAAGCGCCACCATCGCTGCCGCACCGCTGCGCCGTACGGCGACGAACAGCATGAAGCCCAGCGGAAGGTAGCCCGCGAGGTTGAACCAGGCGTCCCAGGGGGCCCGCCACGGTGGCCACGGCAGCCCCAGCAGCGCATCGATCGTCTGCCCCGGCGGCCAGCGCCAGCCGGTGAACGGGAAGAGACTGGCGTAGACGACCAGCGCGGCTATCGCCAGCGCCAGCGGCGTGGCCGAGCTGCGATGGCGCCTTCCCGCCGCCACGGGCCCCTCGTCAGAACGGCTTGACGACCACCAGCACCACCATCGCGATGAACAGCAGCACCGTGACCTCGTTGAAGACGCGATACCACTTGTGCGTGCGCCGGTTGGCCAGCTGCTCGAAGTCGCGCAGGATGCGCCTGCAGACGTGGTGGTAGCCGATCGCACCCAGCACCAGCAGCAGCTTGGCATGCATCCACCCGCTGCCCGGGCCGCGGCCGACGCCGAAGTAGAGCCACAGCACCAGGCCCAGCACGAGGGCCGGCACCATCAGCAGGCTCGAGAAGCGGTAGAGCTTGCGGGCCATGAGCAGCAGCCGCTCGCGCTCGGCGTGGCTGTCCTGCGGCACCATCGCCAGGTTGACGAAGATGCGCGGCAGGTAGAACAGGCCCGCGAACCAGCTCGCGACGAAGACGATGTGGAAGGCCTTGGCCCAGAGGAACGACGAACTCATCCGACGATTATCGCGGCCGGTCCGGGCGCAGCAAAAAGAAGGCCCCGGCACGAGGCCGGGGCCGGCAAGCTCCGCGGCGCTGGGCGCCCCGGAGCACCTGCTCAGGGAGGAAAAGCAGGGAATGACACCCTCGCGGATATCATTCAACGACAAGTGTAGCCCAGCCTGTCAATACCGACATCGGGGGGGGCCCTGCCAAGCTTCAGGGACTTCTCGATGGCCGGCCCAACGTTGCGCCCCCATGCCGAACCTTCCCCTGCCCGCCTATCCCGCAGCCCGGCCGCGCCGCCTGCGCCGTGACGCCCACACCCGTGCGCTGGTGCGCGAGCACCGCCTGGCGCCCGAGGACCTGATCCTGCCGGTGTTCCTGCTCGACGGCACGAACCAGGTGCAGGACGTGCCCAGCATGCCGGGCGTGCAGCGGCGCAGCCTCGACGGACTCTTCGCCGTGGCCGAGGAATGCGTGGCACTCGGCGTCCCCGTGATGGCGCTGTTCCCGGTGCTGGACGTCGCCCTGAAGACGCCCGACGGGCGCGAGGCGGTGAACCCGGACGGCCTGGTGCCGCGCGCGGTGCGCGAACTGAAGAAGCGTTTCCCCGAGCTGGGGCTGCTGACCGACGTCGCGCTCGACCCCTTCACCACCCACGGCCAGGACGGCCTGATCGACGACACCGGCTACATCCTCAACGACGAGACGGTGGCGGTGCTGCGCCAGCAGGCGCTGGTGCAGGCCGAGGCCGGCGTGGACATCGTCGCCCCGAGCGACATGATGGACGGCCGCATCGGCGCGATCCGCGACAGCCTCGAGGACGCCGGCTTCATCCACACGCGGATCATGGCCTACAGCGCCAAGTACGCCAGCGCGTTCTACGGCCCGTTCCGCGACGCCGTGGGCAGCAAGGGCAACCTCGGCAAGAGCGACAAGAAGGTCTACCAGATGGACCCGGGCAACTCCGACGAGGCCCTGCGCGAAGTGGCGCTGGACATCGCCGAGGGCGCCGACATGGTCATGGTCAAGCCCGGCATGCCCTACCTGGACATCGTCCGCCGGGTGAAGGACGAGTTCCGCATGCCCACCTTCGCCTACCAGGTCAGCGGCGAATACGCGATGCTCAAGGCGGCCGCCGCCAACGGCTGGCTGGACCACGACGCCGTGATGATGGAGTCGCTGCTGGCCTTCCGCCGCGCCGGGGCCGACGGCGTGCTGACCTACTTCGCGATCGACGCCGCGCGCAAGCTGCGACAGCGCTGATGCCCAAGCGACTCCGCAGCCCAGGGGCCGTGCCGCGCTCGCGGAGGGCGCGCCCGGCGGCGGCGCGGCGGCCATGAAGCTCTCGCGCCAGCAGCTCTTCATCCTCGTGCTCCTGACCTTGGTCTGGGGCATCAACTGGCCCGTGATGAAGCTGGGCATCAGCGGCACCCCGGCCGCCCCGGCACCCTACCCGCCGCTGACCTTCCGCGCACTGTCGATGGTGCTCGGGCTGCCGGTGCTGGCGCTCGGCCTGGTGGCGCTGAAGGTGCCGTTCACGATCCCGCGCAAGGACTGGGGCGAGCTGGCGAAGCTGACGCTGCCCAACATGCTGGTCTGGCATGTCACGATCATCACCGCGCTGGCGTTTCTCAGTTCGGGCCGCGCCGCGATCCTGGGCTACACCATGCCGATCTTCTCGGCCGTGATCGGGTTCGCGCTGTTCGGCGACCGCCTGACCTGGCGCCAGTCGATCGGCGTGGCGGCAGCGGCCGTGGGGGTGGCGCTGCTGCTGGCGCACGAGTTCGGCCGGCTCTCCGGCGCGCCGTTGGCGGCCACGGCGATGCTGGTGGCCGCCGCGATCTGGGCGCTGGGCACGCACATGCTCCGCGGCACCCGGATGCAGGTGCCGACGTTGGCGATCTCGTTCTGGATGACGGCGATCACCTCGGTGGTGCTGGTGGTGCTCGCGGCGGTGCTGGAGCACGAGCGCTGGGCGCTGCCTTCGCCCACGGTGGCGTGGGCCATCCTCTACAACGCGGTGGGCGTGTTCGGCTTCGCCCACGCGGCCTGGTTCTACCTGGCACGCGGGCTGCCGCCGGTGGCCTCGTCGATCAGCGTGATGATGATCCCGGTGCTCGGCGTGTTCTCGGGCGCCTGGGTGCTGGGCGAGGTGCTGCACTGGCAGGACTTCGCCGCCGTCGCGCTCATCGTCACCGCCATCGCGCTGGTGCTGCTGGGCCGGCGCTGACAATCCCTCGGCCGGCGCTCGGCCATGGCCCCGGCCCGCAGCGGCGGTGCGCGGGGCTGCCGAGAATCCGCCACCCATGGCTGCCGCCCTCGTCTGGCTCAAGCGCGACCTGCGCATCGCCGATCACGCCCCGCTGGCCGAGGCGCTGCACTGCGAGCGCGCGCTCGCGCTGTGGATCGTCGAGCCGACCTGGCTGGCCAGCCCCGAGTTCGACGGCCATCACCTCGAGTTCGCGCTGGCCAGCGTGGCCGAGTTGCGCCGCCGCGGCCTGCCGCTGGCCGTGCGCGTGGGCGAGGCCACCGAGGTGCTGGCCGCGCTGCGCCGCGACTTTGCCTTCACCCACCTCTTCAGCCACGAGGAGACCGGCCCGGGCTGGACCTGGGACCGTGACCGCGCCGTGGCCTCTTGGTGCCGCGCTCAGGGCGTGGCCTGGACCGAACTGCCGCAGACCGGCGTCGTGCGCCGGCTGCGCTCGCGCAGCGGCTGGGCCGCGCGCTGGGCAGCCCGCATGGACGCCCCGCTGGCCGCGAGCAGCGCCGCACTGGCAGGGGCACCCGGCGTGGCGCCCGGGCCGCTGCCCACGGCCGCGGCCCTGGGCGTGGCGCCACACGGCCGGCAAGTGCAGGCCGCCGGCGAAGCGGCCGCGCAAGTGGTGCTGGAAGACTTCCTCGGCCGCCGCGGCCGCCACTACCGCGGCGCGCTGTCGAGCCCGCTCAGCGCCGAGGAAGGCTGCAGCCGCCTGTCGCCGCACCTGGCCCTCGGCACCGTCTCGATGCGACAGGTGCACCAGGCCACCGAGGCGCGCATCGCGGCGCTGTCAGGGGGCGATGCCGCCGAGCGCCGCTTCGCCCACCAGCTGCGCGGCTTCGCCGGGCGGCTGCGCTGGCACTGCCACTTCATGCAGAAGCTCGAGGACGAGCCCGCCGTCGAGTTCCGCAACTTCGCGCGCGCCTGCGACGGCCTGCGCGAGGCCGAGTTCGACCGCGCCCGCTTCGAGGCCTGGTGCGAGGGGCGCACCGGCTTCCCGATGGTGGATGCCTGCATGCGCAGCCTGCGCGCCACCGGCTGGCTCAACTTCCGCATGCGGGCCATGCTGGTGAGCTTCGCGGCCTACCACCTGTGGCTGCACTGGCGCGAGCCGGGCCTGTTCCTGGCGCGGCAGTTCCTCGACTTCGAACCCGGCATCCACTGGAGCCAGATGCAGATGCAAAGCGGCCCCACCGGCATCAACACGCTGCGGATCTACTCGCCCACCCGGCAGGCGCTGGACCACGACCCCGAGGGCACGTTCATCCGGCGCTGGGTGCCCGAGCTGGCGGGGGTGCCGCTGGAACACCTGGCCGAACCCTGGAAGCTGAGCCCGGCCGGGCAGCGCGCCGCGGGCTGCCTGATCGGGCGTGACTACCCCGCGCCGGTCGTCGACGCCGCAGCCGCGGTGAAGCAGGCCAAGGAACGGCTCTACGGCCTGCGCGCCACCCCCGCAGCGCGCAGCGAGGCCGACACCATCCAGCAGCGCCACGGTTCGCGCCGCAGCGGCCTGCCGCCCAGCGGCGGGCGCCCGCCGTCGCGCAGGCAGGCACGCACCGCGGTCACGGCACCCGACCCGCAGTTCGACCTCTTCGGGAGCGCCGAATGACCACCTCACGCGACTTCAAGGGCAACAAGTCCTTCCTGCCCGGCAAGCCCTGCGCGGCCTGCGGGCGCACGATGACCTGGCGCAAGGCCTGGGCGAAGAACTGGGACGAGGTGCGCTACTGCTCGGACGCCTGCCGCAAGGGCCGAGGCCGCGCCGCGAAGGGAACGCCGTGACGTCCGCCCTGCGCCACCTCGTCGTCGTGCTCGGCGACCAGCTCGACCGCCGCTCGGCCGCCTTCGACGGCTTCGACCCCGCGCGCGACGTCGTGTGGATGGCGGAAGTGACGGCCGAGTCGACGCACGTGCCAGCCAGCAAGCAGCGCATCGCCATCTTCCTCTCCGCGATGCGCCACTTCGCCGACGCGCTGCGCCGGGAAGGCATCTCCGTGCACTACGCGCAGCTCGACGACGCGGCCACGCGGGGCACGCTGGCGGCCCAGCTCGCCGCCGACATCGCCGCGCTGGCGCCACAGCGCATCGTGATGGTGGAGCCCGGCGAGTGGCGTGTGCGCGAGGCGCTGCGCGACGCCGTGGCCGGGGCAGGCTGCGCCCTCGACGAGCGCGAGGACCGCCACTTCCTGTGCAGCCGCATCGACTTCGAGGCCCACGCCCGTGGCCGCCGCCAACTGCGCATGGAGCACTTCTACCGCGAGATGCGCCGGCGCCACGCGGTGCTGATGGAATGCGACGAACCCGCAGGCGGCGCCTGGAACTTCGACGCCGAGAACCGCGAGTCCTTCGGCACCGAAGGCCCCGGCTTCGTGCCACCGCCCGCGCGCTTCGCGCCCGACGAGGTCACCCGCGAGGTGATCCGCGTCGTGAACACCTGCCTGCCCGACGCCCCCGGCACGCTGGCCGACTTCGGCTGGCCGGTGACGCGCGAGCAGGCCCTGCTGGCGCTGGACGCCTTCGTCGACGAGCGGCTCGCGCTCTTCGGCCGCTGGCAGGACGCGATGTGGGGCGGCCAGCCCTGGCTCTACCACGCGCACCTCGGCGCGGCGCTGAACCTGAAGCTGCTGGACCCCCGCGAGGTGATCGCACGCGCCGAGGCCGCCTGGCGCGCAGGCCGCGTGCCGCTGGCCTCGGCCGAGGGCTTCATCCGCCAGGTGCTGGGCTGGCGCGAATACGTGCGCGGCATCTACTGGCTGAAGATGCCCGGCTACGCGGAGATGAACGCGCTGCAGTCGCACGAGCCGCTGCCGGCGTGGTACTGGAGCGGCGCCACCGACATGGAATGCCTGCGCGACGCCATCGGCCAGACGCTGCGCCTGGGCTACGCGCACCACATCCAGCGCCTGATGGTCACGGGCCTCTATGCGCTGCTGCTGGGCGTGCAGCCGCGCCAGGTGCACGCGTGGTACCTGTCCGTCTACGTCGACGCGGTGGAATGGGTCGAGATGCCCAACACGCTGGGCATGAGCCAGTTCGCCGACGGCGGGCTGATGGCCAGCAAGCCCTACGCCGCCACAGGCAAGTACATCGAGCGCATGAGCGACCACTGCCGGCACTGCCGCTACCGGCCCGAGCGGCGCACCGGCGACGACGCCTGCCCCTTCACCACCCTCTACTGGGACTTCCTGCTGCGCCACGAGGCGCGCTTCGCCCGCCACCCGCGCATGGCGCTGCAGGTGAAGAACGTGGCGCGGCTCGACGCCGGCGAGCGCGCGGCCATCACGGCCCGCGCCGACGCCATCCGCCGCGGCGAGGTGGGTTCGGCATGACCGGCGACCTCTTCCCGGGCCCGGCCTTCGAGCCCACGCCCGAGGCCGCAGCCGCGCGCCTGGCGGCCGTGCGGCCGGGCGAGTACGCCCGCACGCGCAACCACCTGCAAGGCGCCGTGACACGCCTGTCGCCCTACATCGCGCACGGCTTCCTGACGCTGCCCGAGGTGCTGGCCGGCGTGCTGCAGCGCCAGCGCCTGGACGTGCAGCACAAGTTCGTCTACGAGCTGGGCTGGCGCGAGTACTTCCACCACGTCTGGGCGCACGAGGGCGAGGGCATCCTCGGCTCTCTGCACCAGGGCCCGCTGCCCGATGCCGCCTACGCCCGCGAACTGCCGCCCGACCTGCGCGAAGGACGCACCGGCGTGCCGGCCGTGGACGCCGCCGTGCGCGAGCTCTACGCCACCGGCTGGCTGCACAACCACGCGCGCATGTGGGTGGCCTCGTACACCGTGCACCTGCGCAAGGTGCACTGGCGCGCCGGCGCCGACTGGATGTTCGCCCACCTGCTCGACGGCGACCTGGCGAGCAACCACCTGAGCTGGCAGTGGGTGGCGGGCACGGGCAGCCACAAGCCCTACCTGTTCAACGCCGGGAACGTGGCGCGCTACGCCCCGCCCGCGTGGCACAGCCCGGGCACGGTGATCGACCGCAGCTACGAGGAACTCGACGCGATCGCGCGCGACGCGCGGCCGCCGCGACTCCGCCCCCCGGCCGGCGAAGGCGTTGCCGAGCCCGTGCTGCAGGCGGGCCCCGGCGACGCCTTCACCGCCCCGGCCGCCGAGGCCGTGCGCGGACGCGACGTCCGGCTCGTCCACCCCTGGTCGCTGCGCGGCGCCCCGGCCGACCTGCCGCGAGACGTGCTGCGCGTGGGCATCGCGTTCGCACCCTGGCACGCGCAGCATCGCTGGGACGCCCGTCGCTGGGACTTCGTCACCGCCCGCATGAAGACCTGCTGCGACCTGCTGTGGCACGGCGATCCCGGCGCGATCGCAGGCGCACTGCGCGCCGCCCGCTCGGTCGACGGCCACGACGACCCGCACCTCGACGGCACCCTCGCCGGCTTCGACCTGCCGCCGCCGCCGCGCCTGTTCCGCTGGCCCCCGCGCCGCTGCCGGTCGTTCTCGCAGTTCTGGCAGCGCGGGGCGCCGGGGAACGGGGATGCGGCGGCGTTGCTGGGGGGGTGACGACCGACTCCCCCCACAAATGTCGCGGTTTGATCGATTCGGGCGTTAATGTGGAAGAACCTCTGGCGAAGGCGCGACAGGACCTGGCCTGAAGCTGGCCGGCGCTGCGTGCGCTGCGGGTATGGCAGGTTCAGGCGGTGGTGGGCATGCTGATGAAGCCATGCTTGCGC
>JBILNT010000240.1:0-4559 GCA_044374875.1 Rubrivivax sp. | reverse complement strand
GACTGCCGGCAGGTCCTCGAACAGGCCGACCGGCGCCTCGCCTTGGTGCTGGGGTTCGCTCATGGTCAAAGATTAGCCAGTTGCATGCCAATTACCAAGATGGCGAGAAAAACTCTCAGGCTCTCAGGCAAACAATCGTTTGGTATTTGCCCGGAGGCGCCGGCCCGGCCGTCCATGGAAGCCCACCTCGAAGTCGAGAACCTGACGCTGCGCTTCGGCGGCATCCGCGCGCTGGGCGGCGTCTCGTTCACGGCCGCCCGGGGGGCCATCACGGCCGTGATCGGGCCCAACGGGGCGGGCAAGACCAGCCTCTTCAATTCCGTCTCGGGTTTCTACAAGCCCAGCGAGGGGCGGGTGCGCTTCGAAGGGCGCGACATCTCGCGCGAGCCGCCGCACCGCCGCGCCGAGATGGGGCTGGCGCGCACCTTCCAGAACGTGGCGCTGTTCCGCGGCATGACGGTGCTGGACAACATCAAGCTCGGCGGGCACCACCGCCTGGCCGCCAACCCGCTGTCGGCGCTGTGGTACCTGGGCGCCGCGCGGCGCGAGGAGATGGCGCTGCGCCGCGAGATCGAGCGCGAGGTGATCGACTTCCTCGAGATCGACCACATCCGCCACCTGCCGGTGGCCAGCCTGTCCTACGGGCTGCAGAAGCGGGTGGAGCTGGCCCGGGCGCTGGCCATGCAGCCCAAGGTGCTGATGCTCGACGAGCCGGTGGCCGGCATGAACCGCGAGGAGACCGAGGACATGGCGCGCTTCATCCTCGACATCCAGGAGGAGCGCGGCGTCACGGTGCTGCTGATCGAGCACGACATGGGGCTGGTGATGGACATCGCCAGCCACGTGGTGGTGCTGAACTTCGGCGAGGTGATCGGCCGCGGCACCCCGGCCGAGGTGCGCGCCAACCCCGAGGTCGTGCGCGCCTACCTGGGCGACACCGCGGCTGTCAGGGCTGCCTGAGGCGACGCGATGCAGCAGGGCTTCGACTGGCTGTTCCTTGCCGAGCTGAGCCTCATCGGCCTGCTGTCGGGCGGCCTGCTGGCGCTGGTGGCGCTGGGCTTCGTGATCATCTACAAGGGCACCGGCGTCATCAACTTCGCGATGGGCGAGTTCATGATGCTGGGCGCCTACTTCTTCTACACGGCCAACGTGATGTGGTCGCTGCCCACGTGGCTGGCGCTGCCGCTCACGCTGGCGGCGGTGGCGCTGTGCGCGGCGCTGGTGGAACGCGGGCTGCTGCGGCCGCTGTCGGGGCAGCCGGTGATCTCGGTGCTGATGGCCACCATCGGCCTGGCCAGCGCGCTGCACGGCACGGTAGACGCCATCTGGGGCGGCAACAACTACGAGATGCCGCAGCTGCTGCCGCGCACCCCGCTGACCCCGGGTGACCTGCTGATCCCGGGCAAGGTGGTGTGGAGCTTCGTGCTCGCCGCCGCCATCATCACCGCCTTCACGCTGTACTTCCGCTATTCGCGCACCGGCGTGGCCATGCGCGCCGCCGCCAGCGACCCCACCACCGCCTACCTGATGGGCATCGACGTGCGGGCCACCCAGCGCCTGACCTGGATCTTCGCCGGGCTGGTGGGCGCGGTGGCCGGCATCGTGGTGGCCTCAATGACGAGCCTGTCGCCTGCGCTCGGCGGCGCGGCGCTGGGCGTGCTGGCGGTCATCATCCTCGGCGGGCTGGACAGCATCGTGGGCGCCATCGTCGCCGGCCTCGTGATCGGGCTGATCGAGAGCCTGACCGCCGGCTACCTCGGCGGCAAGGTGCGCGACATCGTGCCCTACGTGACCGTGCTGGCGATCCTGCTGGTGCGGCCCTACGGCCTGTTCGGCACGCGGCAGATCGAAAGGCTGTAGGCACCCCCATGCGCATCGGCGACTTCCGCGAGAGCTACGCGCACGACGAGGCGATCTGGCCCACCCGCGTGCAGCGGCTGTGGCTGGCCGGCCTGGCCGTGGCGCTGCTGCTGTTCCCGCTGGGGGCCAACGGCTACCTCGTCAGCCTGGCCTGCATGCTCGGCATCCACGTCATCGCCGCGGCGGGCCTGAACATCATGACCGGCTACACCGGGCTCATCTCGCTGGGGCACGCGGCCTTCATGGGTGTGGGTTGCTACACCGCGGCCTGGCTGGCGCAGCGCGGCGTGCCGTTCTACCTGACGCTGCCGCTGGCCGGCGCGATGGCGGCGGCGCTCGGCGTATTCGTCGGCCTGCCCAGCCTGCGCATCAAGGGGCTGTACCTGGCGGTGGCCACGCTGGCCACGCAGTTCATCCTGGTCTATGTGTTCCGCGAGTGGGAAAGCGTGACCGGCGGCGTGCGCGGCGTCAACGTGCCCAATGCCAGCCTGGGCGGTTTCGAGTTCTCGAACGACCACCGCATGTACTACGTGATCGCGCCGGTGGCGGTGCTGATGCTGGTGGGCGCGCGCAACCTGTTCCGCACGCGCGTGGGCCGGGCCTTCATCGCCATCCGCGACAAGGACATCTCGGCCGAGGTGCTGGGCATCCACCTGCTGCGCTACAAGCTCTACGCCTTCGCGATCGGCTCGTTCTATGCCGGCGTGGCCGGCGCGCTGCTGGGCTACTTCTACCGCGCGATGACGCCCGAGTACTTCACGCTGCAGCTCTCCATCTTCTATCTCGCCGCGATCATCGTCGGCGGGCTGGGCAGCATCCTGGGCACCATCTTCGGCGCCTTCTTCATGACCATGGTGCCCGAGCTGCTGCGCGGCGTCGTGGCGCTGATCGCGCGCTGGGAGCCCAGCGCCACCGAGATCCTCAGCCCCGTGCAGCAGATCGTCTTCGGCGTGCTGATCATGGGCTTCCTCGTCTTCGAGCCTCACGGCCTGCTCGAGATCTGGCGCCGCGTGCGCCGCATGTTCCACCTCTGGCCCTTCCGGGCCTGATCCCTTCCTCCCACGCGACCCCTCAGGAGACCGTCATGACCGACGACCGTTCGAACCTCTCCCGCCGCCACGTGGTCGGTGCCGGCCTCGGTGCCGCCGGCCTCGCGGCGCTGCCGCTCGTGCCGGCCATCGCGCAGACCGGCGAGATCGTCGTCGGCGCCGCGCCGCCCATCACCGGCGTGTTCGCCTTCGCCGGCGTGGGCCTGCACCAGGGGCTGGGCGACTACTGCGAGTGGCGCAACACCAAGGGCGGCGTGGCCGGGCGGCGGCTGCGCTACATCGGCGAGGACTCGGCCTACAAGATGGACCAGGCCATGAGCGTCTTCAAGAAGATCATGGGCGCGCACAAGCCGCCCGTCTTCTACGGCGACTCCACCGCCTGGGCCAAGGCGGCGGCCAAGGAGGTGAGCCAGCTCGGCACCACCATCACCTCGAGCCCGAGCTTCAGCTCCGACCTCGCCGACCCGAAGAACGTGCCCTATTACTTCATGGCCGGCCCCACCTACACGGCCATGGGCGAGATCCTGCTGGAGTACATCAACCGCACCTCGCGCGGCGCCAGCAAGCCGGCGGTGGCCATCGTCTACAGCGACACCGAGTTCGGCCGCGACCCCATTGCCGGCATCAAGGCCAAGGCGCAGGCGCTGCAGATCCCCGTCGTGCAGGAGATCGTGACCAAGCCCGGCGCGGTCGACGTGTCGTCCGAGGTGGCCAAGCTGCGCCGCGCCAAGCCCGACTTCGTCATCTTCCACGGCTACGTGCTGGCACCCATCCCCGAGTTCATCAAGCAGATGCGCGAGGCCGGCATGAGCGCCACGCCGATGGGCACGATCTGGAGCATGGACAAGACCACCGTCGACGCGATGGGGGCGGCCGGCCAGGGCTGGATGGGCGTGATGCCCTACCGCTACAGCTACGACACCAAGGACGCGCCGACGATGCAGATCATCAAGGACTACGCCGCCAAGGCGCGTCCGAACATGAACTACGTGCCGCTGTTCTACACGCACGGCTGGCTGGTCGGGATGATCTTCTGCGAGGTGATGGAGCGCTGCCTGAAGGCCGGCAAGCCGCTGACCGGGCCCAACATGAAGGCCGCGCTGGAGTCGATCGAGAACTGGGACACCGGCGGCGTCACCGGCCTGCTGGCGTCGCTGAAGGGCCACCAGATCGCCAGCGGGCGCATCTACAGCTACGACGCGAACACCAAGCTGCTCGAGCCGGCCAGCGGGTGGATCAAGACGGCGTGACCGAGGCCCCGGCCATGACCATGGCCGGGGCCGAGGGCCCCGCGCTGAGCGTCGAGAACATCGAGGTGGTCTACCACCACACGGTGCAGGTGCTGCGCGGCCTGTCGCTGACGGTGCCGCGCGGGCAGATCGTGGCCCTGCTGGGCAGCAACGGCGCGGGCAAGAGCACCACCCTCAAGGCGATCTCGGGCCTGCTGCCGCTGGAGGTGGGCGAGATCCGCTCCGGCGGCATCCGCTACCTTGGCGAGCGCATCGACGACGTGGCGCCGCACCTGCTGGTGCGCCGCGGCATCGCCCACGTGCGCGAGGGCCGGCACGTCTTCGAGGACCTGACGGTCGAGGAGAACCTGGTCGCCGCGGGCAACGCGCTGATCGGCCGCGGCGAGAAGGCCGATCCGGC
>JBILNT010000062.1:0-16215 GCA_044374875.1 Rubrivivax sp. | reverse complement strand
GCATGGCGATCAGCGTGGCGGTGCTCGTGGGTGACGTCGGCGACCGCATCGTGCCGCTGCTGGCCGAGCGCGCGCGTCAGCTCAAGGTGAAGAACGGCATGGAGCTCGACGCCGAGATGGGCCCGATCGTCACCCGCGAGGCGCGCGACCGGATCGAAGGCTACATCGCGCTGGGCCTCGAGGAAGGCGCGACGCTCGTCGTCGACGGCCGCGGCCTGAAGGTGCCGGGCCACGAGGCGGGCTTCTTCACCGGCGGCACGCTGTTCGACCACGTCAAGCCGTCGATGCGCATCTACAAGGAAGAGATCTTCGGCCCCGTGCTCGCCTGCGTGCGCGCGAAGGACTTCGCCGAGGCGCTGCAGCTCGTCAACGACCACGAGTTCGGCAACGGCGTGGCCTGCTTCACCAGCGACGGTGGCGTCGCGCGCGAGTTCTCGCGCCGCGTGCAGGCCGGCATGGTCGGCATCAACGTGCCCATCCCGGTGCCGATGGCGTGGCACGGCTTCGGCGGCTGGAAGAAGAGCCTGTTCGGCGACATGCACGCCTACGGCGAGGAAGGCGTGCGCTTCTACACCAAGCAGAAGAGCGTGATGCAGCGCTGGCCGGACAGCATCGGCAAGGGCGCGGAGTTCACGATGCCGACTGCACGCTGAAAGGCGGGCGGCCTGGCGGGCAGCCCTGCCCGCCCGCGGCCGCGAGCCCGTCGACAGCGCGGCTCGCGCCGCGGCTCAGGTGCCGATCACGCCGCCGTCGGCCTTGCGGATCACCACCGTGGCCGAGCGCGGCCTGCTGCCCGGTGCGCCGGGCCAGGACGAGTATTTCGCGGGGTCGGCCGGGTCACTGCGGTCGCTGGGTGTCTCGCCCGGATGCTGGATGTTGACGAACATCGTTCGCCCGTCAGGGGTCCAGGTCACGCCCGTGACCTCGCAGTTGACGGGCCCGGTCAGGAAACGCCGGGTCTCGCCGGTCGCCACGTCGCAGGCCAGCATCTGGTTGCTGCCGATGCGCTCGAACTCGCCCTTGTACATCTGCGTGGCGTGGGCGTCGGTCTGGATCCACAGCACGCCGCGGCTGTCGAAGGCGATGCCGTCCGGGCAGGCGTAGAGGTCCCCCCTGATGTTGCCTTTCGCCTCGGCGCGGGCGTTGCCGGGGTCGCCCGCCAGCACGAGGTGGTTCCAGCGGAAGGTCGTGGCGTCGAAGTCGCCGTCCTCCTTCCAGCGGATGATCTGCCCCATCGTGTTGTTGGCGCGCGGGTTGGCGGCGTCGACGCCGGGGTTGCCCGCCGTGCCGCGTGCGCTGTTGTTGGTGAGCGTGCAGTAGACCTCGCCGTTGCGCGGGTCGATGGCCAGCCACTCGGGGCGGTCCATCTTCGTGCCGCCCAGCAGGTCCGAGGCCTGGCGCGAGCGGATCACGACGTCGCCCTGGTCGGCGAAGCCGTTGGCCGCCACCAGCGGCCCCTGGCCGGCCACCAGCGGCAGCCAGCGGCCGGTGCCGTCGGCGTCGAAGCGCGCGACGTAGAGCGTCCCGTGGTCGAGCAGCGTGGCGTTGGCCTTGGCGCCGCCGGGCCGGATGCGGTCACGGCTGACGAACTTGTAGATGTACTCGAAGCGCGCGTCCTCGCCCGAGTAGACGACGGCGCGGTTGTCCTTGGTCACCGCGACCCAGGCGCCCTCGTGCGCGGCGCGGCCGAGCGCGGTGCGCTTGACCGGCGTGGAGGTCGGGTCGGTCGGGTCGATCTCCACCACCCAGCCGAAGCGGTGGAACTCGTTGGGGTGCTTGCGGGCGTCGAAGCGCTCGTCGGTGCGGGCCCAGGGGTAGAAGCCGGCCTTGCGCAGGCCCCAGCGGCGCTGGTCGGCGCTGAGGTCGTCGCCGCCGTCGAAATAGAAGGCGAAGTTCTCCTCGCCGGAGAGGTAGGTGCCCCAGGGCGTCATGCCGCTGGCGCAGTTGTTCAGGGTGCCCAGCACGGTGCGGCCCTCGGGGTCGGCCGCGGTGCGCATCAGCCGGTGCCCGGCCGCCGGGCCCGAGACGGCGAAGGGGGTGTAGGCCGTGAAGCGGCGCGCGTAGCGCGACGGCCGCACCATCTGCCAGCCGCCGTCGCGCTGCTCGACCTCGATCACCGAGACACCGTGAGCGGCCTGCGACTTGCGCGTCTTCTCGGCCGTCCAGTTGGCCATGCCGTCGGGGTGCAGCAGGCCGTCGTCGGTGTACTCGTGGTTCATCGCCAGCAGGCCGCGCCGCGAGCCGTCCAGCGGGACGTAGTGGATGCCGTCGTGGTGCATGCCCATCTGCACCTCCTGGTCGGCAGCGCCGTGGGTGGCGTCCGGGCGATACGGCGGCATGCGGCCGGGCACGCCGACCGGCTCGCCCCAGGCCGCGATGACGCTGGCGACGTAGCCCTCGGGCACCTTCAGGCCGTTCGGCGAGGCGTCGGTCGGGATGCCCTTGAAGCCGATGCCGGGCCTGGCTTCGGGTGCAGGCGTGGCGCAGCCGCCCAGCCCCGCCAGGGGCAGCATCATCGCGCCCAGCGCACCGAGCCCGCCGCGCAGCACCACGCGCCGCGCCGGGTCGCAGACGTCGTGGATGCTCGGGTTGGCGGAGGTGTTGCTGTCCTCCATCGTCGAGAAGTCCTTGGCCACGCGATGCCCTCCCGTGGTCAGAGTTTCTCGGTCTCGCCGCTGCGTGGCTGCCACTTCATCAGCCGCCGCTCGATGCGCCCGACGATCGCGTCGAGCACCAGCGCGAAGGCCGTCAGCACGAGGATGCCGGCCATCACGGTGTTGATGTCGAAGGTGCCCTCGGCCTGCAGGATGAGGTAGCCCACGCCCTGGCTGGAACCCAGGTATTCCCCGACGACCGCGCCCACGAAGGCCAGCCCCACGCTGGTGTGCAGGCTGCTGAACACCCAGCTCGTGGCGCTGGGCAGGTAGACGTGGCGCAGCAGCTGCCGGTTGCTGGCGCCCAGCATCCGTGCGTTGGCCAGCACCACGGGGCTGACTTCCTTGACGCCCTGGTAGACGTTGAAGAAGACGATGAAGAACACCAGCGTCACGCCCAGCGCCACCTTGCTGGCGATGCCCAGCCCGAACCAGACGGCGAAGATCGGCGCCAGGATGATGCGCGGCATCGAGTTCAGCGCCTTGATGTAGGGCTCGAGGATCGCGCTGGCCATCGGGCTGAGCGCCAGCCACAGCCCGGCACCCAGGCCGAGCACCGAGCCCACGCCGAAGGCGAGCATGGTCTCGACGAGCGTGACCCACAGGTGGCGGTAGATGTCGGCATCGGCGATGAACCAGTCCCAGATGCGGCCGGCCACCTTCAGCGGCTCGCCGAAGAAGAAGGCGGCCTGGCGGTCGTTGTCGAACATGAAGGGCGGCACCAGCCCCGGCGTCGTCATGACGTGCCAGAAGAGGAACACCGCCGCCAGCAGGCCGAGCTGCCAGGCGCGCAGGTTGCGTGGCGTGGGACGGATCAGCTTCCACATCGCTCAGCTTGCCTTCTCGAGCTGCTGGGCGTAGCCCTTGAGCACTTCCTCGCGCAGCACACTCCAGATCGCCGTGTGCAGGCGGATGAAGCTGGGCGTGGTGCGCACCTCGGCCACGTCGCGCGGGCGCTCGAGGTCGATCGCGAACTCGCCGATCGGCCGCGCGGCCGGGCCCGCCGACAGCACCACCACGCGGTCGCTCATCGCGATGGCCTCGTCGAGGTCGTGAGTGATGAAGAGCACCGCCTTGCGCTTCCTCGCCCACAGGTCCAGCACCTCGTTTTCCATCAGCTGCCGCGTCTGGATGTCCAGCGCGGAGAACGGCTCGTCCATCAGGATGATGTCGGGGTCGAGCGCCAGCGTCTGCGCCAGCGAGGTGCGCTTTCGCATCCCGCCCGAGAGCTGGTGCGGGTAGCGGTCGCCGAAGCCGCCCAGGCCGACGCGGCGCAGCCAGTCCTCGGCCTGCGCCTTCGCATCGGCCACGCCGCAGAACTCCAGCCCGGCCATCACGTTGCCCAGCGCGGTGCGCCAGGGCATCAGGCTGTCGGCCTGGAACATGTAGCCGGCGCGCGTGTTGATGCCGGCCAGCGGCTGGCCGAACACGTGCACGGTGCCCGTGCTGGGCGCCAGCAGCCCGGCGGCCACGTTGAGCAGCGTGCTCTTGCCGCAGCCGGTGGGGCCGACGACGCTGACGAACTCGCCGGCGCCCACTTCCAGCGAGACGTCGCGCACCGCGGTGTAGCGCTGGCCCGGGTCGTGCCGGTCGATGAAGGTGCAGCTCACGCCTTGCAGCGCGAGCGCGGGGTGTTCGGTCAATTCCATGTTCGATGGCGCCGAGCGCCGCAGGGCGACGGCCGAGCCGGTCAGCCCTTCGGGTACTTCGCGTTGGCCTTGCGCACGAAGTCGTTGGTCCACACCGCGGCCAGGTCGAGCCGGGCCTTCTCGAATTCGCTGTCGATGCTGGCCAGTGCGCGCAGCGCGGTCTCGGCACCCTTCTCGGGGATGCTGCCGTCGGGTGACAGCGCGCCCTTGGCGGCGAGGAAGGCGTCGATGTAGACCGCGCGGTCGCCGAGCAGGAAGTTCTCGGGCACGGTGCGCACGATGTCGCTGGGGCCGGCGGCCTGGATCCACTTCGACGCGCGCACCATCGCGTTGGCCAGCGCCTGCGTGGTGTTCGGGTGGCGGTCGAGGAAGGCCTGCGGCGCGTAGAGGCAGCCGGCCGGCATCGGCCCGCCGAAGATGCGGTCGGCCTCGGCGACGACGCGCGTGTCGGCCACGATCCGCAGGTCGCCCGAGCGGGTCAGCTGCGTGATCACCGGGTCGAGGTTGCTCATGGCATCGATCTGGCCGGCGCGCATCGCGGCGATCGCGCCGTTGCCGCCGCCCACGCCGACGATGGAGACGTCGCTGGGCTTCATCCCGGCCTTGGCGAGGATGAAGTTGACCATCACGTTGGTCGACGAGCCGGGCGCCGTGACGCCGATCTTCTTGCCCTTCAGGTCGGTCACCGCCTTGTAGTTCGGCATCGTCTTCGGGTTGATGCCCAGCACGATCTGCGGCGCGCGGCCCTGCAGCACGAAGGCGCGCATGCGCTGGCCCTTGTGCTGCATGTTCACCGTGTGCTCGAAGGCGCCGCTGACGACATCCGCGCTGCCGCCCACCACGGCCTGCAGCGCGCGCGAGCCACCGGCGAAGTCGACGATGGAGACGTCCAGCCCCTCGGTCTTGAAGTAGCCGAGCTGCTCGGCGACCGTCAGCGGCAGGTAGTACAGCAGGTTCTTGCCGCCGACGGCGATCGTGACCTTGGGCTTCTCGATCGACTGGGCGCGGACGAGGGCCGGGGCGGCCATCAGCGCGGCCGGCGCGGCCAGCAGGAGGTGGCGTCGTTGCATGGCAGGCATCTCCTTGAAGGGAGCGCCGAATGTAGCCCAGCCCCCGCCGCTCTAACATCGGGGCATGAACCGAGTGCTGCTGATCACCGGTGCCGGGCGCGGCATCGGCGCCGCGACCGCCCGGCTGGCGGCATCGCGCGGCTGGGACGTCGTCGTCAACTGTGCCCGCGACCTCGCCGCGGCCGAGTCCGTCGCCGCCGATGTTCGCGCCGCGGGCCGGCGTGCGATGGTCGTCGCCGCCGACGTCGCCGACGAATCGGCGGTGCAGGCGATGTTCGCCGAGATCGACCGCGAGTTCGGTGCGCTGCACGGGCTGGTGAACAACGCCGGGGTGGTCGACGTCGCGCAGCGCGTCGACGAGATGAGCCTCGCGCGGCTGCAACGCATGTTCGCGATCAACGTCTTCGGCTCGATGCTCTGCGCCCGCGAGGCGGTGCGTCGCATGAGCACGCGCTTCGGGGGCAGCGGCGGCGCCATCGTCAACGTGTCCTCGGTGGCCGCCCGGCTCGGCTCGCCGGGGCAGTACGTCGACTACGCCGCCGCCAAGGCCGCGGTCGACACCTTCACCCACGGGCTGGCACTCGAGGTGGCCGCCGAGGGCGTGCGCGTGAACGCCGTGCGCCCCGGCATCGTCGAGACCGGCATCCACGCCAGCGGAGGCCAGCCCGACCGTGCCTGGCGCCTCGCGCCACTGGTGCCGATGCAGCGGCCGGGGCAGCCCGAGGAAATCGCCACGGCGATCGTCTGGCTGCTCTCCGGCGAGGCGAGCTACGCCACCGGCGCGATCCTGGATATCGGCGGCGGCCGCTGACCGTGCTGTGGCGTGATCTCTCCGTGCCGGCCGTGGTGGCCGGCTTCGTGGCCGTGCTCGTCGGCTTCACCAGCTCGGTGGTGATCGTCTTCCAGGCCGCGGCCTCGCTGGGTGCCACGCCTGCGCAGGCCACGTCGTGGATCTGGGCGCTCGGACTGGGCATGGGGCTGACCAGCGCGGGCCTGAGCCTGTGGTACCGCAAGCCGGTGCTCACCGCGTGGTCCACGCCCGGGGCGGCGCTGCTGGTGACGGCGGGTGTGGGCGTGCCGATGCCCGAGGCGGTGGGCGCCTTCATGGTCTGCGCGCTGCTGATCCTGCTGGCCGGGTCGACGGGCCTGTTCGCCCGGGTGATGGACCGCATCCCGCAGCCGCTGGCGGCGGCACTGCTGGCGGGCGTGCTGGCCCGTTTCGCGTTCGACGCCTTCCTGTCGCTGCGCGAAGACCTTGCGCTCGTGGGGGCGATGCTGGCCGCCTACCTGCTGGGCCGGCGCCTGTGGACGCGCTACGCCGTGCCCGGCGTGCTGGCGGCGGGGATGGCGGTGGCCGCGCTGCAGGGCAGGATGCGGCTCGGCGGCATCGACTGGCAGCTCGCGGCGCCGGTGTTCACGATGCCCGAGTTCAGCCTCGCGGCCACCATCGGCGTGGCGCTGCCGCTGTTCGTGGTGACCATGGCCTCGCAGAACCTGCCCGGCGTGGCGGCGCAGCGCGCGGCCGGCTACGAGGTGCCGGTCTCGCCGGTGGTCGCCACCACCGGGCTGGCGACGCTGCTGCTGGCGCCGTTCGGTGGGTACGCACTGAACCTCGCGGCCATCACCGCCGCGATCTGCATGGGCCGCGAGGCGCACGAGGACCCGGCGCGCCGCTACACCGCCAGCGTGATGGCCGGCGTCTTCTACGTGGTGCTCGGCCTGCTCGGCGGCGCCGTCGTCGGCCTGATCGCAGCCTTCCCCAAGGCCCTGGTGCTGGCGGTGGCGGGCTTTGCGCTGCTGGGCACCATCGGCAGCGGGCTGGCGGTCGCGATGAAGGAGGAGCGCAGCCGCGAGGCGGCGCTGATCACCTTCCTCGTCACGGCCAGCGGGCTGGTGCTGTGGGGCGTGGGCTCTGCCTTCTGGGGCGTGGTCGCCGGCGCGATCGCGCTCGCTGTGCAACACTGGCGGCCTTCGCGTTGATGCCCGCCGAGCCCCTTCCGTCATGGACCTGCTGTTCGTCGCCGACCCGCTCGAGAGCTTCAAGCCCTGCAAGGACTCCACCTTCGCGATGATGCGCGAGGCCGCGGCACGCGGCCACCGCATCCTCGCCTGCGAGCCGCGCGACCTGCGCTGGCAGCGCGGAGAGCCGGTCACGGGCCGCGTGCGCGAGATCGCGCTCACCGGCAGCACTGGCGACGACTGGTTCCGCGAAGTGGGCTCCGAGCCACGGCGGCTGCCGCTGCGCGACGCCGGCGCGGTGCTGATGCGCAAGGACCCGCCCTTCGACAGCGAGTACTTCTACGCCACCCACCTTCAGCAACAGGCCGAGCGCGAGGGCGCGCGCGTGTTCAACCGCCCCGCGGCGCTGCGCGACCACCCCGAGAAGCTCGCCATCCTCGAGTTCCCGCAGTTCATCGCGCCGACGCTGGTCACCCGCGAAGCCGACGACGTGCGGCGCTTTCACGCCGAGCACCGCGACGTGATCCTCAAGCCGCTGGACGGCATGGGCGGCATGGGCATCTTCCGCGTCGGTGCCGACGGCATGAACCTGGGCAGCATCACCGAGACGCTCAACCGCGGCGGCGCCAGCACGCTGATGGTGCAGAAGTACCTGCCCGAGATCGTGCAGGGCGACAAGCGCATCCTCGTGATCGGCGGCGAGCCGGTGCCGTATGCGCTGGCGCGGATTCCCCAGGGCAGCGAGATCCGCGGCAACCTGGCCGCGGGGGGCAAGGGCGTGGCGCAGCCGCTGACTGCACGCGACCGCGAGATCGCCGAGGCGCTGGGCCCGGTGCTGGCAGCGCGCGGCCTGCTGCTGGTGGGGCTGGACGTCATCGGCGACTGCCTCACCGAGATCAACGTCACCAGCCCGACCTGCTTCCAGGAGATCACGCAACAGACCGGGTTCGACGTCGCGCGGTGCTTCGTCGACGCGCTGGAGGGGGCTTTGAAGTGACGGGCGCCCCTGAACGCAAGACGTCTGGCGCGCGCCGCCCTGCCTCGCGGCGGCGCGAGGCGGCGGCGCCGGCGCACGGCGTGCATCCCGACGTGCTGCTGTCGCTGCTCGACCAGGGCGTGCGCTTCGATGCCGAGTACCGCGAAGGCCTGAGCAACCACCTCCCGATGGCGCTGGTGGCGTTGCGACGCCTGGGCGCCAGCGACGAACGGCTGCGCTCCTTCGCGGCCTCCTACGTCACCCGGCTGCAGCCGGCGCCGCCCTCCCAGGCGTGGTCGGCCGGCGACCCCTGGGCCGACCGGCTCGGGCAGCGCGAGGCTTGGCCGGCCTACCGGGCACTGTTCGCCGAGTGGTTGTCCCAGGAGGGGGCCGCCTCGGTGCTGGAGCAGGTGCTGCCGCTGCTGATGACCGGCTGCGGGGCCGCCGCGTTCCACGCCATGATCCGCACCTCGTACGCGATGCAGGTGGGACACGCCGGCGAACTCGCTGACGGGCTGGCCTACTGGGCGTGCCGCTTCCTGCCGCTGGGCGCGGCGGCGGCGGCATCCCCGCCGGTGAAGGCCGTGCGCGACGCGCAGGTCGTGCTCAAGGCCTTGCGTCGCGCCTCGCTGGGCCCGCACCCCAGCGAGGCGCTGATCTTCCAGCGCATGAACGAAGTGGCCCGGCACCCCGAATTCGCGCGCCAGGTGGCACGGCTGGCCATCGACGGCGGCACGCTGGAGGCCCTGGCCCGCCACGGTGCCGAGCTCTATGCCGCCAGTGGCGACTTCACCGTGCTGCACCTCGTCACCAGCGCCCACGCCGCGCGCGTGCTGGAACCGTTCTGCGAAGACCCCGAGGCCCTGCGCCTGCACTACTGGCGCGCCTACGCCGCCGCGCATCGTGCCAGCGCGGCCGAGCCGGGCGACATGCCGCAGCCGCCCTGGTCCTGGGAACAGCTCATCGCCTTTGCCGTTGCCAGCGACGACGCGCACGCGATCAAGCTCGTCGACAGCTGCCGCGAGCTCGAGAAGGCCTGGGGCGAGGGGCCCTGGCGCGCGGCGGCCACGCGCGCCTTGCGGCCTGCGGCGTGAGCGCGCGGCCCTGCGCGGCGCCTGCCGCCCCACCTTGCTTCCTGCGCGCTCTCCGTCGATGGCCCTGCTGACCCTGCTCGATGCCCACCTCGCGTTCGGCCACGTGCCCTTGCTCGACGGCGCGGGCTTCTCGCTCGAGGCCGGCGAGCGAGTCGCGCTCATCGGTCGCAACGGCGCCGGCAAGTCGTCGCTGCTGAAGATCCTGGCCGGGCTCGAGAAGCCCGACGACGGCACGCTGCAGGTGGCTGGCGGGCTGCGCCGCGTGTACGTCGCGCAGGAGCCGTCGTTCGCGCCCGGCCTGACCGTGTTCGACGCCGTTGCCGACGGTGTCGCCGAGGCGCGTGCGCTGCGCCAGCGCTACGAGGCCGAGGCGCATGGCGCGCACGGTGACGGCCGCGGCGCCCACGCGCTCGACGAACTGCAGACGCGCATCGAGTCGCTCGGTGGCTGGACCTGGGAGCAGCGTGTCGACGAGGCGCTGCAGCGGCTGGCGTTGGCCGGCGACGTGCAGGTCGACGCCCTCTCGGGCGGCCAGCGCAAGCGCGTGGCGCTGGCGCGGGCGCTGGTGGCCGCGCCCGACGTGCTGCTGCTCGACGAGCCGACCAACCACCTGGACATCGACGCCATCGAATGGCTGCAGCAACTGCTCGTCGACACCCGCGGTGCTGCCGCGGGGCGGGCGCTGGTGCTGGTGTCGCACGACCGCGCCTTCATCGACGCCGTGGCCACCCGCATCGTCGAGCTCGACCGCGGCGTGTTGCGCAGCTACCCGGGCAACTTCGCCGCCTACGAGGCCGCGAAGGCGCGCGAGCTGGAAGCCGAGGCGTTGGCCCAGGCCCGAGCCGACAAGCTGCTGGCCCAGGAGGAAGTGTGGGTGCGCAAGGGCGTCGAGGCGCGGCGCACGCGCAGCGTCGGCCGCGTCGCGCGCCTGGTGAAGCTGCGCGAGCAGCGTGCCGCGCGCCGCGAGCAGCTCGGCCAGGTGCGGCTCGAGCTCGACGCCGGCCTGCCTTCGGGCCGCATCGTCGCCGAGCTTCAGGACGTCGTCGTGCGCTTCGGCGAGCGCACGCTGATCGACCGCTTCAGCGCCACCATCCTGCGCGGCGACAAGGTCGGCCTGATCGGCCCCAACGGCGTGGGCAAGACCACGCTGCTCAAGCTCATCCTCGGTGAACTCGAGCCCACGGCGGGGCGCGTGCGCCGCGGCACGAAGCTGCAGGTGGCCTACTTCGACCAGATGCGCGCCGGGCTCGACCTCGAGGCCACGCTGGCCGACACCATCAGCCCGGGCAGCGAGTGGGTCGAGATCGGCGGCCGCCGCCAGCACGTGATGAGCTACCTGTCGGACTTCCTGTTCGCGCCGGAGCGGGCCAACTCGCCGGTGCGCACCCTGTCCGGGGGCGAGCGCAACCGGCTGCTGCTGGCGCGCCTGTTCGCGCTGCCGGCCAACGTGCTGGTGCTCGACGAACCGACCAACGACCTGGACATCGACACCCTCGAGCTGCTCGAGGAACTCCTGCAAGGCTACGACGGCACCGTCTTCCTGGTCAGCCACGACCGCCGCTTCCTCGACAATGTCGTCACCAGCACCATCGCCTGGGAGGGCGACCCCGCGTTCGGTGGCCGCCCGGGCCTGTGGCGCGAGTACGAGGGCGGCTACGAGGACTGGCGGACTCAGCGCGAGCGCGCCCGCGCGCTGGCGGCTGCCGCTGCCCCGGCCCCTGCGCCGGCCCCTGTTTCGGCTGCCCCGCCGCCGTCCGTGCCGCGCGCTGCGTCGCGCAAGCTCAGCTACAAGGAGCAGCGCGAGCTCGACGAACTGCCGGCGCGCATCGAGGCCCTGGAGGCCGAGCAGAAGACCATTGCCGCGCGCCTGGCGTCGAGCGAGCTGTACGTGAAGGAGTCGCATCTCGTCGGCGAGCTCAACGCCCGCCACCAGGCCATCGAGATGGAACTCATGGAAGCGCTGGAGCGCTGGGAACAGCTCGGCTCGCGCTGAGCGCCGGTGAGCCCTGGTGATCTCCGCTGCGTCCCTGTCCCAGGCCCGGGAGCGCAGGCGGAACATCGCGGCCGACGTTGCTCCTGCTGTCATCGCCGCAAGCCCTAGACTGCACCCATGACCATGCCGGAACTGACCGCGCTGCTGCTCTTCGCCACCGCGATGAGCTTCACGCCCGGCCCCAACACCACGCTGTCGGCGGCGCTGGCCGCCAACCACGGCCTGCGCCACGCGATGCGCTTCGTGGTCGCCGTGCCCTTCGGCTGGGGGCTGCTGCTGCTGCTGTGCGCGGCCGGGCTCGGTGGGCTCATCGAAGCCCAGCCGGCGCTGCGCGGCCTCATCAAGTGGGGCGGCCTGGCCTACATGTTGTGGCTGGCCTGGAAGCTTGCCAACACGGCGGCGCTGTCCGAGGCCGACCCGCGGCGCTTCGATGCCGGCTTCGCCAAGGGCGTGGCGCTGCAGTTCGTCAACATCAAGGCGTGGATGAACGCGCTGGTGATCAGTGCCGGCTGGGTCACGGTGGCCGACCCGCTGCTGCCGCGCCTGGCGCTGGTGCTGCCGCTGATGATGGCCTACGGCTTCGCGAGCAACTTCGCCTATGCGCTGGTTGGCAGCGCGCTGCGCCATTGGCTGGCGCAGGGCCGGCGCCTGCTGTGGTTCAACCGCGCGCTCGCCGCGGTGCTGGTGGCCACGGCGGCCTGGATGTCGCGGCTGTGAGCCCCGGCCCCGACGATCGCGCCCGGGTGGCGCGCGGCTTCGCCTTCGGCGCACTCGGTGTCGTGATCTTCGCCATGACGCTGCCGATGACGCGCCTGGCCGTGGGGCCCGCGGCCGACCCGCAGCTGCCGCCGGCCTTCGTCACCGCGGGCCGTGCCGCGGCCGCCGGGCTGCTGTCGCTGGCCTACCTGCGCATCGTCGGCGCCGCGCTGCCGCGGCGCGGGCTGTGGCCGGCGCTGTTCGTTTCCGCCCTCGGCACGGTGGTGGGCTTTCCGCTCTTCCTCGCGCTGGCGCTGCGGCAGGTCGACGCCATGCACGCGGCCGTCGTCACCGGCGTGATCCCGCTCGGCACCGCGATCGTGGGTGCGCTGGCCACGGGCCAGCGGCCCTCGGCCGGCTTCTGGGCCTGTGCGGTGGCCGGCTGCGCGCTGGTGCTCGGCTACGCGGCCTGGCAGGGCAGCGGGCGCCTCTCGCCAGCCGACGGCTTGCTGCTGCTGGCGGTGGTCAGCACGGCCTTCGGCTACGTGGCCGGCGCCCGCGCCTCGGCCGAGATCCCCGCGCCGCAGGTGATCTGCTGGATCCTCGTGATGTCGCTGCCCTTCACGCTGCCGGCAGCCTGGTGGCTTTGGCCGGCAGCGCCGGCGAGCGCGGCGGCCTGGGGTGGCTTCGCCTACGTGTCGCTGTTCTCGATGTGGCTGGGCTTCTTCGCCTGGTACCACGGCCTGGCACTTGGCGGCGTGGTGCGTATCAGCCAGGTGCAGCTGCTGCAGCCCTTCGTCGCCGTGCTGTTCGCCGTGCCGGTGCTCGGCGAGCGTCTCGATGCCGCGACCGTCTTCTTCGCGCTGGCGGTCGTCGGCGTCGTGTTCGTCGGCCGGCGCATGCCTGTGGCACGGCGCACCGCCTGAGCTCCGAACCCGTCGCCTTCCCCGGTCCTCGACAAGCATCCCGTCCATGCCCGGGACATGGCCCGCCGCGCCGACCGGCTCAACCCTTCGACGATCCGTGCCTGACGGCCCGGCAAGGTGCGCCGCGCCTCGCGATACAGTGCGAACCGGCCGCACCGCGGCTGCAACCTCACTACACGCGAAGGAAACACACGTATGGCAACCCGCAAGACGACTGCCGCCCCCGCTGGCAAGGCCGGCCTGATGGCCAAGGTGGGTGACAAGGTCGAGAAGGTCGAGGCCGCCGCGGCCAAGCGCATCGCCAGTGCGAAGAAGGCCGTCGCGAAGGCCGAGACGCGCGTGAAGAAGGCGGCCGTCGCTGCCGAGAAGAAGATCGAGTCGAAGATCGCCAGCGCGACGAAGGCTGTCAAGGCCGAGGCGAAGAAGGACGTAGCCAAGGCCAGGAAGACGCTGCGCCAGGCTGTCGAGAAGATCGGTGCGGCGGTGAAGCCGGCCGCCAAGAAGGCAGCTGCGCCGAAGGCCGCCGCGAAGAAGGCTGCTGCCAAGGCGCCCGCGAAGAAGGCCGTGGCCAAG
Organism: Rubrivivax sp.; assembly: GCA_044374875.1. Lineage (GTDB taxonomy): Bacteria > Pseudomonadota > Gammaproteobacteria > Burkholderiales > Burkholderiaceae_C > Rubrivivax. Next base: position 2,625 of record JBILNT010000062.1, on the reverse strand, counting down.
GCTCCCGCGAAGGCCCCCGCCAAGGCCCCCGCCAAGGCCCCCGCGAAGAAGGTCGCTGCCAAGGCCCCGGTGAAGAAGGCCGCGGCGAAGGCGCCGGCCAGGAAGGCGGCCAAGGCGCCCGCGAAGAAGGCCGCGGCCTGACCGGTGGACTCCAGCGCGAACGACAGGTCATGACCCCGCGTCCGATCACCCGCCGCTTCAGCCAGGTCGACGTCTTCACCGACCGGCCGCTGCTCGGCAACCCGCTGGCGGTGCTTCACGACGCCAGCGGGCTGGACGACGAGGCCATGGCCGCGTTCGCGCGCTGGACCAACCTATCCGAGACCACCTTCCTGCTGCCGTCCACCGATGCGGCGGCCGACTACCGGGTGCGCATCTTCACGCCAGGTGGCGAGCTGCCGTTCGCCGGTCACCCCACGCTGGGCAGCTGCCACGCGTGGCTGGCGGCCGGGGGCGTGCCGCGCGAAGCGGGGCAGGTCGTGCAGCAGTGTGCCGTGGGCCTCGTGCGCATCCGCCGCGACGGTACCCGGCTCGCGTTCGCGGCGCCGCCTTGCCGGCGCGAGGCCGTCGACGATGCCTTGCTCGACAGCGTGTGCGCGGCGCTGGCCCTGCCGCGCGCGAAGGTCCGCGCTGCAAGCTGGCTCGACAACGGGCCGCGCTGGCTGGGCCTGCTGACCGACAGCGCCGACGACGTGCGGGCCCTGCAGCCCGACCACGCGGCGCTGCGCGGGCTGGCCAAGGTCGGCGTCGTTGCGCCGCAGCCGGCGGGGGCCGACACCGCCTTCGAGGTGCGTGCCTTCGCGGCACCGCTGGGCATCATCGAGGACCCGGTCACCGGCAGCCTCAATGCATCGCTGGCGTCCTGGCTGATGGACCTGGGCACGGCGCCGCCGCGCTATGTGGCGGCCCAGGGCATGGCGCTCGGCCGGGCCGGCCGCGTCCACGTGCTGCACGACGGCACCACGCTGTGGATCGGGGGTGACGTGGCGCCGGTAGTCGAAGGCCAGGCCCTGCTGTGAACACGACCCTCGACCACCTCGTCGTTGCCGCCGCGTCGCTGGAGCAGGGAGTGCACTGGTGCGAGCGAGTGCTCGGCGTCACGCCCGGTCCCGGTGGCCGCCATGCCCGCATGGGCACGCACAACCGGCTGCTGCGGTTGTCGACAGAGGCCTTCCCCGACTGCTACCTCGAGATCATCGCGATCGATCCCGAGGCACCCGCTCCGGCGCGGCCGCGCTGGTTCGGGCTCGACGACCCGGCGCTGCGCGAGGCGCTGGCCGACGGGCCGCGGCTGGTGCACGCGGTGGCCCGTTCGCCGCAGCTCGACGTGCACCGCCAGCACCTGATCGTCTGTGGGGTGCAGCCCGGTGAGGCGATGGAGATGAGCCGCGCTTCCGCGGCGGGCGAGCTGCGCTGGCAGATCCTGGTGCGGCCCGACGGTGCGCTGTCATTTGGCGGCGCGCTGCCCACGCTGATCCAGTGGCACTGCCCCCACCCGGCAGCCGCGATGCCGGCGTCGGGCATCACGCTGCGTTCGCTGTCGCTCGGGGGCCTGCCCGTCCGGGTCCGCGAGGCGCTGCGCATGCCGCAGGTCGAGATGGCCGATGCGTCCGTTCCGGCGCTGCAGGCCGGGTTCGACACGCCGCTTGGATCCCTCACGCTGACATCGAACCCGTGATCCCCATGACCGAGGAACTGTTTCGCGAGGACTCGACGCTCGTCGAGTGCGAGGCCACCGTGCTGGCCGTCGGCGACGAGGGCGTGATCCTCGACCGCACCGTGTTCTATCCGCTGGGCGGCGGCCAGGCCGGCGACGCCGGCGTGCTGCTGACGGGCGACGGGCGCGAGGTGCCGATCGCCGACACGCGCAAGAGCAAGGCCACGCCCGGCGCCATCGCCCACGTGCCGGCTGCTGGGGCCGACGTCGCGGCGCTGGTGCCCGGTGCACGCGTGACGGCCCGCATCGACGTCGCGCGGCGCCGCGCCCACATGCGCTTCCACACCGCCACCCACCTGCTGTGCGCGCTGGTGCCGCACCCGGTCGACGGCTGCTCGATCACGGCAGGCTACGCCCGGCTCGACTTCCACATGACCGAGCCGCTGGACAAGGACGAGCTCACGCGCGGCATCGCCCGCCTGGTGGCCGGCGCGCACCCCGTGCGGCACCGCTGGATCAGCGAGGACGAGCTCGACGCCAACCCGCAGCTGGTGCGCAGCATGAGCGTGCAGCCCCCGCGCGGACTGGGCCGCGTGCGCGTGCTCGAGATCGATGGCGTCGACCTCCAGCCCTGCGGCGGCACGCATGTCGGCAACACCGCCGAAGTCGGCTCCGTCATCGTCACGAAAGTGGAGAAGAAGTCAGCCCAGACCCGAAGGGTCGTGCTCGGCTTCGCCGAGCCGGCCGAAGGCCGGGGCTGAGTTCTTGCGGCGAGGCTCACGTCGCGTGAGCGACGTGAAGGCCCGCGAGGGCCGTGCCGGAGCCAAAAGGGGGACGATGAAGCCCAGACCCGAAGGGTCGTGCTCGGCTTCGCCGAGCCGGCCGAAGGCCGGGGCTGAGTTCTTGCGGCGAGGCTCACGTCGCGTGAGCGACGTGAAGGCCCGCGAGGGCCGTGCCGGAGCCAAAAG
>JBILNT010000239.1:0-4583 GCA_044374875.1 Rubrivivax sp. | reverse complement strand
CGGGACGCACTCATCCGCGACAAGATCGCGCCCGGCGACTGGCAGCGGCATCTCGGGCACAGCCCCTCGCTCTTCGTCAACGCGGCGACCTGGGGCCTGCTGCTGACGGGGAAGCTCGTGGGCACCCACAGCGACGCCGGGCTCGGCGCGTCGCTGCGGCGGATCGTCGGCCGCGGTGGCGAGCCGCTGATCCGCAAGGGCGTCGACATGGCGATGCGGATGATGGGCGAGCAGTTCGTCACCGGCCAGACCATCGAGCAGGCGCTGGCCAATGCCCGTCCGCGCGAGGCGCAGGGCTTCCGCCACAGTTACGACATGCTCGGCGAGGCGGCACTCACGGCGGCGGACGCGGCGCGCTACCTCGCAGCGTACGAGCGCGCGATCGAGGCGATCGGCGCCGCCTCGGCGGGCCGCGGGATCCACCACGGGCCCGGCATCTCGATCAAGCTGTCGGCGCTGCACCCGCGCTACTCGCGCGCCCAGCTCGGCCGCGTCAGGGCCGAGCTCTACCCGCGGCTGCTCGGGCTGGCGGTGCTGGCGCGCCGCCACGACATCGGCCTGAACATCGATGCCGAGGAATCGGACCGGCTCGAGCTCTCGCTCGACCTGCTCGAACGCCTGTGCAGCGAGCCCGCGCTGGCGGGCTGGAACGGTGTGGGCTTCGTCATCCAGGCCTACCAGAAGCGCTGCCCCGTGGTCGTCGACTGGCTGGTCGACCTCGCGCGGCGCAGCCGCAGGCGGCTGATGATCCGGCTCGTCAAGGGGGCCTACTGGGACAGCGAGATCAAGCGGTCCCAGCTCGACGGTCTCGAGGGCTATCCCGTCTACACCCGCAAGCCCTACACCGACGTGGCCTACCTGGCCTGCGCGAAGAAGCTGCTAGCCGCCCCCGACGCCATCTACCCGCAGTTCGCGACCCACAACGCGCACACGCTGGCAGCGATCCACGCGCTGGCAGGCCCCGACGCCGCAGACGACGCCTACGAGTTCCAGTGCCTCCACGGCATGGGTGAACCCCTGTACGAGCAGGTGGTCGGGCCCGCCGGCGACGGCCGGCTCGCACGGGCGTGCCGCATCTACGCGCCGGTCGGCAGTCACGATACGCTGCTGGCGTACCTGGTGCGTCGCCTCCTGGAGAATGGCGCCAACACCTCGTTCGTCAACCGCATCGCCGATGAATCGCTGCCACTCGAGCAGCTGGTCGAGGATCCCGTGGCAACCGTCGAGGCGATGGCGTCGCGTGAAGGCGTCACCGGTGCGCCGCACCCGGCGATTCCGCTGCCGCCGGCGATGACCGGTGCCGCACGCGTCAACTCGCGTGGGATCGACCTCGCGAGCGAACCCGTCCTCGCGAACCTGCAGGAGGCCGTTCGGCGATCGCAGGCCCGGCCCTTCGAGGCTGGACCGATCGTCGCCGGCCCCGGTTCCGACGAGCGCCCGCCAGCCGCGCCCCGGGCGCGCGCCGTGCGCAACCCGGCCGATCCGGGCGACGTCGTCGGCCATGTCCGCGAAGCCGATGCCACGGCGGTCGATGCCGCCCTGACGCAGGCCGTGAAGGCCGCCCCCGGCTGGGCGATCGAGCCGCCCGCAGCGCGGGCCGCCATGCTCGAGGCCGCCGCCAGTCGTCTCGAGGCCGAGACGCTGGCGTTGTGCGCCCTGCTGATGCGAGAGGCTGGCAAGACCGCCGCCAACGCGGTGTCCGAGGTGCGCGAGGCCGTCGACTTCCTGCGATATTACGCGGCCGAGGTGCGCCGTGATTTCGACGCGGCGACGCACCTTCCGCTCGGGCCGGTGGCCTGCATCAGTCCCTGGAACTTTCCGCTGGCCATCTTCACCGGGCAGGTCGCGGCGGCCCTGGCGGCGGGCAACGTGGTGCTGGCCAAGCCGGCCGAGCAGACCCCGCTGGTGGCCGCCACGGCGGTGCGCGCGCTTCACGAGGCGGGCGTACCCCGGGGTGCGCTCCAGCTGCTGCCCGGCCGCGGCGAGACCGTGGGCGCGGCACTGGTGGCCGACCCGCGCGTCCAGGGCGTGCTGTTCACCGGCTCCACCGAGGTTGCGCGACTCCTCCAGCGCACACTGGCCAGCCGCATCGGGCCGGGCGGCCAGCCGGTGCCCCTGATCGCCGAGACCGGCGGCCAGAACGCGATGGTGGTCGATTCGTCCGCGCTGGCCGAGCAGGCGGTGCAGGACATCGTCACCTCGGCGTTCGACAGCGCCGGGCAGCGCTGCTCGGCGCTGCGTGTGCTTTGCGTGCAGCGCGACGCGGCGCCTCGTCTCGTCGAGATGCTCGAAGGTGCGATGGCCGAACTGCTGCTCGGCGATCCGCGCCGGCTCGAGGTCGACGTCGGGCCGGTGATCGACGCCGAGGCCCGCGCCGCGATCGAGCGCCACGTCGAGGCGATGCGCGGGCGCGGGCTACGCGTGGTGCAGCCCGCCCCGGCACCCGGGCAGGGCACCTTCGTGCCGCCGACACTGGTGGAGATCGAACGCGTCGACGAACTGCAGCGCGAGGTCTTCGGGCCCGTCCTGCACGTGCTGCGCTACGACCGTGACGACCTGTCCGTGCTGCTGCAGCAGGTCAACGACACCGGCTACGGCCTGACCTGCGGCGTCCACACCCGGGTCGACGAGACGGTCGTCCAGGTGGCACAGACGGTCAGGGCGGGCAACGTCTATGTCAATCGCAACGTGGTCGGCGCCGTGGTCGGCGTGCAGCCGTTCGGCGGGGAAGGGCTGTCGGGCACGGGGCCGAAGGCCGGGGGGCCTCTGTACCTGCTGCGACTGCTGGCGTCGTGCCCGGGCGATGCGGCGCAGCGCGCGCTCGCCGCGGCTGGCCCGATCGCCGCAGCGCCGGTGCGCGGCTTCACGCTGCAGACCCGTGACGACGCGGCCCGGTCGGCCTTCGAGGCCCTCGCCGCCTGGGCGGCGGCAGACGGACGTGCCGCGCTGGCGGCCACATGCGAGCGGGTGGCGCGACAACAGCCCCCCGCGGCCTGGCGGGCGCTACCGGGCCCGACCGGCCAGGCCGATCTCTACGCTGCACTCCCGCGGGAGCAGGTGCTGTGCCTTGCCGACGAAGACGCGACCCGGCTGCTGATGCTGGCCACGCTGCTGGGTATCGGTGCGCGCGCGCTGTGGCCTGCCTCTTCGGCGCCGCTACGCCAACGCCTTCCCGAGGCGGTGCGCGACCGCGTGAGCCTGGCGTCTGACTGGATGGCCTCCGGCGTGCACTTCGACGCGCTGCTGCACCACGGCGACGACACCGGGCTCCTGACGGTGCTTGGTGCACTGGCTGCGCGGCCAGGCCCGATCGTCGGGGTCACGCGCGTGCGGAACGGGGAAGGCGACGTGGCCGTGCACCGCCTGTTGTGCGAGAAGTCGCTGAGCGTGAACACGGCTGCTGCAGGCGGCAATGCCAGCCTGATGACGATCGGCTGACTTCAGACCTGCCGGGTGCCCCGGCGCTTGGCGGCACCCGATCGCCTCCAGTCTCTTGCCCGAGGCGACGGTGCCGCGCGGTCGCGGCAGGGAGTCCCCTCGGGTCTTTCGCGCGCGGGGACCCTCCCAACCGTGCCTTGCCGCCGCGTCACTGTCGCACGATCCACTCAGCGATCCGCTTCGCCTCTGCCTCGCTGACCAGCGGCCTCTCGGCCTGGTCGGGCATCGTCGCCCTGTTCCAGTGTGGTCCGCCGGTGCCGTCACTGCCCTTACGGATCGTGGCGACGATCTTCTCCTGGGCATCCTTGCGCCCCTTCCAGAAGACTGCGATTTTCTGGAACGAGGGCGCGGCCCCGTCCTTCTTCACGTCGTGACAGCCCATGCACTGCTTGTCCTGTAGCAACTTGGCGTCTGCCCAGGCGCTGCCATGCATGAGGACGGCCAGAATGCTCATCACCCCAAGAGCCTTCAGCATCTCGAACCTCCGTCGAACCGAATGGTGCTGACAGGGTAGGGGTGATCACGACTCGCGATCGTTGCGCCACGTCAATGCCGTACGGGGTGAGGTTGCCGCACCTGCGCCTTCGTCACGATGCAACCGCCGCGCGGCGGCGGCGCCTGGGGCGGGTTCGCAAGGGCGCACGCAGCGCCGATCCGTGCGTGCGTGAAGGTGCCTGAACTCGGCGCGTGAGCGCAACGCCCTTCCGGGCTGCTAGATTCGCTTCCAGGCGCTTGGTCCATTCGGTGCGCGGCGCCCGCCATGGAACGCAAGGCATGACGAAGACTGCACGGGTTTACAAGATCGAGTTGCTGCTGCGCAGCCGGGGCTGCGTCAGCTTCAAGACCCTGATGGACGAGCTCGAGGTGTCGCGCGCGACGCTCAAGCGTGACCTCGAGTACCTGCGTGATCAGCTCGGTGCGCCAATCGAGTACGACCGCTTCGAGAACGGGTACCGGCTCGTGCCCCGGCAGCGCGGGCCCAAGCACGAACTGCCCGGCCTGTGGTTCAGCGAGCGCGAGCTCTATTCGCTCCTGATGGCCCATCGACTCCTCGGTGATCTGGACGCTGACGGCGCGGTACGACGCCAGCTCCAGCCCCTGTTCGAACGCATCCACCAGTTGCTCGGCGCCGCCGATGGCGGCGT
>JBILNT010000061.1:0-16401 GCA_044374875.1 Rubrivivax sp. | reverse complement strand
GCTGGAACAAGATCATCGAGAAGGCCGGCATCCCGGTGCGGCTGAAGACCCCCCACAAGGCCTTCCACCGCAACATCGGCGCCCTGGCCGGCGTGAAGGTGTCGCCGGACGGTCGCGTGATCAGCGAAGCGGAGTGGAACGCCAGCGTCGACAGCTGGCTGCCCAGCCCGCAGGACCGCGCCTACGTCGCCAGCCTGATGGGCCGCGTCGTCGAGCCGGGCAAGTTCGCCAACTGGATCGCCCCGCCGGTCATGGGCATCAACCGCCAGCCGGTCGACTTCGAGTACGTCCGCTTCAACTGAAGCCGCGGGCTCACCCCCGCAGCGGCTTCGCCGCAGCCCCGTGAGGGGAACACGTCAGCGGGCCGGCCAGGCCGGACCCGCGGCGTGCGCCGAACCACCCGCCGCCCCATCGGCGCGGGCCGGGAGCGCCGCGCGAGATGGAGAATGCACTCATGGACATGGCCGTCGAAACCGAGGCAGCGGGCGTCGTCAGGCAACACCTGATCGACCCCGAGATCTGCATCCGCTGCAACACCTGCGAGGCGACCTGCCCCGTGGGGGCGATCACGCACGACTCGCGCAACTACGTGGTCGACGCGCAGAAGTGCAACTTCTGCATGGCCTGCGTCCCGCCGTGTCCCACGGGCAGCATCGACAACTGGCGCACGATGCCGCACGTGCGCGTCTACAGCCTCGAGGAGCAGCTGGGCTGGGATGAACTCCCCGCCGAACTGCCCGCCGAAGCGCTTGCGGAGGCCGGGGTCGAGGCTGCGCTGGCGCCCGCCGAGGCGCCCGCCGCGTCGGGCACGGCCGACCCGCTGCCCAGCTTCAACAGCGCCGCCTACAACGCGACGCTGCCGCCGTGGTCGGCGGCGCATGCCTACACCAACCTCTACGGCCCGCGGGCCGCGGAAGCCTCCGTCACGGCCACCGTCACCGGCAACGTGCGCGTCACCGAGGTCGGCACCGAGTACGACACGCACCACATCGTGCTCGACTTCGGCGCCATGCCGTTCCCGGTGCTGGAGGGGCAGTCGATCGGCATCGTCCCGCCCGGCACCGATGCCAACGGCCGCCCGCACCACGCCCGCCAGTACTCGATCGCGAGCCCGCGCAACGGCGAGCGGCCGGGCTACAACAACGTGTCGCTGACCATCAAGCGGGTGCGGGAGGACCACCAGGGCCGTCCGGTGCGCGGCGTGGCCAGCAACTACATGTGCGACCTGAAGGTGGGCGACAAGGTGCAGGTGATCGGCCCGTTCGGCACCAGCTTCCTGATGCCCAACCACCCGAAGAGCCACCTCGTGATGATCTGCACCGGCACCGGCTCGGCACCGATGCGGGCGATGACCGAGTGGCGGCGGCGTCTTCGCGCCTCGGGCAAGTTCGAGGGCGGCAAGCTGATGCTGTTCTTCGGCGCGCGCACGAAGGAGGAGTTGCCCTACTTCGGCCCGCTGCAGAACCTGCGCAAGGACTTCCTCGACATCAACTTCGCATTCAGCCGCACGCCGGGCCAGCCCAAGAAGTACGTGCAGGACCTGATGCGCGACCGCGCCGCCGACCTGGCGCCGCTGCTGGCCGACCCCGATGCCTGCTTCTACGTCTGCGGCCTCAAGGCGATGGAGGAAGGCGTGGTGCTGGCGCTGTCGGAGATCGCCCGCGGCGCCGGCTTGGACTGGGACACCGTCGGCGCGGCGATGAAGCGCCAGGGGCGGCTGCACCTCGAGACGTATTGACTCACCCTCCGCCGGAGCGCCTTAGGCGCCTCCCCCCAGGGGGGCACTGCCAGCGGCCCGGCATAGCGGGTTCCGCGGCGGTCCCTTGACGGCGCCTGGCTCGCGCCAACGGCGCACCGGTGGGCATCACCGCCTTCTCGTCTTCGTGCCTGTGGACGTCGAAGTCCAGCGGCGCCGAACCCTCGAACGACCAGCGTACCTCGGTGCCCGGCGGCAGCGCACCGCAGGGCTCGGCGAAGCGGCCGGGGGCGATCTCGGCGCGGTGCTCGAAGCGGCCTTGCGGGCTCCAGCGGATGTCGACGATGTCGGCCGCCATGGCGGCAACGGCCACGAGGACGGCCGCCAGACACGTAAGCGCTGATCGGCGGTTCGGGTTCGGGTCGACGCTGCTCGCTTCCGGTGCACGGACGCAAGGGCTGCGCGGGTCAGCCGAAGCTGCAGGCGCCAGGGCCGCCCGGGTGCCCGCAGGCGCCGCAGGGCATCACAGGGGCGGCGGCGGCAGATGCGGCGCCGCCACCGGCCACCGCGGGTGCGAAGACGGACAGCCGCTTGTCCAGCGCCGTGGCGTGGCAGCGAGGGCACTCGGGCACGGTGTCGGAACGCACCAGGGTCTCGAACTCGTGGCCGCATTCGCGACAGGCGTACTCGTAGATCGGCATGGCAGGGGGCCTCGTCGGATTCCTGTATCGACGGCAAGGATATCGCCGTGATCCGGGTCGCGCCGGGCGGGGTACAGAATCGCGGGAGTCATGCCTGCCGTTCCCACTGCCGCACCTGCCGCCTCGCACCAGCAACTCGCGCTGCTGGTCGGCGTGATCGTGGCCTGCGTCTGGGGTGCGAACTTCGTGGTGCAGAAGACCCTGTTCACGGTGATGCCCCCCGGCGCCTTCCTGTTCGCGCGCTACCTGATGCTGCCGGCGTGCGCGGCGCTGCTGCTGCTGCACGCCAATGGCTGGCGCTGGCTGCGGCTGCCGCGCGAGGATGCGCTGCGGCTGGCCGGGCTGGGCGTGCTGGCGCACACGCTGCACGTCGGCATGGTGACCTACGGCATCCACTGGTCGACGGCCTTCTCGAGCGCCCTGATCATGGCCTGCGGGCCGGTGTTCACGCTGCTGATCCTGCACGCCGCGGGCATCGAACGGCTGACGCGCGGTCAGGTCGCGGGCGTGGCGCTGGCCTGCGCGGGCGTGCTCGCGTTCCTGTCCGACAAGCTGCTCGGCCGCCAATGGATCGCCACCGTCGGCGACCTGATGCTGCTGGTGGCGGCTGCGCTGTTTTCGTACTACACGGTGATGACCAAGCCGCTGATCCAGCGCCATGGCGGCGTGGCAGTGATGGCCTACGCGACGCTGGCGGGCAGCCCGCTGCTGGTGCTGGCAGGCATCCCGGCCGCGCTGGCCACCGACTGGGGCGGCATGGCCGCGCTGCACTGGGGCCTGCTGCTGTGGGCGTCGCTGGTGTCGGCCTTCCTCGGCTGGCTGGCCTGGGGCTGGGTCAACGAGCGCCGCGGTGTCGCGCGCACCGCCCCGCTGCAGTACCTGATGCCGCTGGTGGCCGGCGCCGTGGCGTGGTGGATCACCGGCGAGCGGTTTTCGGCCGTGAAGCTGGTCGGTGCGCTGGTCACGCTGGCGGGCGTCGCGCTGGCCCAGTTCGCCACCCGCGACCCGCGCGATCCGGTGCGCGAGGCACCGGCGCAGGTGGACTGAAGGAAGACAATCAGTACACTCACGGGGATCACTCGAATCACCCGGCATGACCCGCACCTCCCGCACCTCCCGCACCTCCCGCACCGAAACCCGCACCAGCGTCGACCTGGAGGAACTTCCCGGCCACTCCATCCGCCGGCTGCAGCAGATCGCGGTGGCGATGTTCCTGCAGGAGACCGAGTCCAGCGGCATCACGCCGGTCCAGTACGCGGTACTGCAGACCGCGGCGAACCATCCGGGCATCGACCAGCGCCGGCTGGCCGGCGCCGTGGGACTCGACACCTCGACCACGGCGGGCGTCGTCGACCGGCTCGAGGCGCGCTCGCTGCTCGAGCGCCGCGCCTCGCCCGACGACCGGCGGGTGCGGCTGCTGTACCCGACCGCCGAGGGCTTGCGCGCGCTGGCCGAGGTGCTGCCCGCGATGCGCCGCGCCCAGGACCGCATCCTCGCGCCGCTGGCCCCCGCCGAGCGCAAGGAGTTCATGCGCATGCTCAGGCGGCTCGTGCAGGCCAACAACGAGGCCAGCCGCGCGCCGGCCGAGGGCGCCTGAACGCGGTTCGCGCGCCTCGGCGCGCCGTCGCAGGGCCAGGCGCGAAGCGCAGCAGCCCTGGCGCCGATGCGATGATTCCGCACTCGAAGGACCACCCTCAGGAGAACGCAATGAACCTGCAACGCATCGGCGTCATCGGCGCCGGCACCATGGGCAACGGCATCGCGCAGGTCTGCGCCGTGGCCGGCCTCGACATCGTGATGGTCGACGTCAGCGATGCCGCCGTGCAGCGCGGCATGGCCACCCTCACCTCGAGCCTGACCCGGCTCGAGCAGAAGGAGAAGATCAGCGCCGCCGACAAGCAGGCCGCCTTGGCGCGCGTGCATGGCAGCACCGACTACGCCGCGCTGAAGGGCGTGGACATGGTGATCGAGGCCGCCACCGAGAACCTCGAGCTCAAGCTGCGCATCCTGCGCCAGCTCGACGAGATGCTGGGCGAGGACGTCGTCATCGCGACCAACACGTCGTCGATCTCGATCACGCAACTCGCCGCCGTGGTGCGCAACCCTGGCCGCTTCATCGGCACGCACTTCTTCAACCCGGTACCCGTGATGGGGCTGCTGGAGCTGATCCGCGGCATCCAGACCAGCGACGAGACGCACGCGCTGGCCGTGGCGTTCGCGCAGCGGGTGGGCAAGACGCCGGTGACGGTGCGCAACAGCCCGGGCTTCGTCGTCAACCGCATCCTCTGCCCGATGATCAACGAGGCGATCTTCGTGCTGCAGGAGGGCCTGGCCACCGCCGAGGACATCGACGCCGGCATGCGCCTGGGCTGCAACCACCCGATCGGCCCGCTGGCGCTGGCCGACATGATCGGCCTGGACACGATGCTCGCGGTGATGCAGGTGTTCTACGAGGGCTTCAACGACCCGAAGTACCGGCCCGCGCCGCTGCTCAGGGAAATGGTGGCCGCCGGCCGCCTGGGCCGCAAGACCGGCCGCGGCTTCTATTCCTACGCCAAGTGAGCCTCGCGGCGGGCCGCGTGGCGCTGGCCCGGGGGTCGGGCGCGGTCACCGCAGGGTGATCGCGCCCTCGCGCGGGCGGGCGCCGCCGGTGGCCGGTCAGCCGGCGCTGCGCCGCAGGCACCAGACGCCGGCGCCCAGCATCCACAGCGACAGCACGCTCACCGCCACGGCCCCCGGCACGTCGACGGCGACGCCGAACGACGGCAACGCCAGCCCGCCGAGCAGCGCGGCGGCCACCAGCCCGCCGACGGCCAGCCAGGCCGGCATGCAGCGCCGCACCAGTGCCCCGACGCACAGCGTGCCGACCGACAGCGCCATGAACAGGCTGACCCCCAGCACCTCGCCGATGCCCCCGCCGTAGGTCGTGATGGCGTCGAACAGGCGCTCGATCTCCTGGCGGGTGGCGGGGTCGCCCGAGGCGTGCGTGGCGGCCAGCACGGGCATCACGGTCAGCCAGCGCAGGATGCCGATCGAGCGCGCGAGCGCCGACAGCGCGCCGAACGCGGCCACCGTGGCCGGCAGGGCACTGCCCAGCCCGCCGAAAGTCCGCGCCGCCAGACCGATCATCACCGGCGCCACCAGCACCGAGTACAGCAGGTACACCGTGTAGCCGAAGGTCACGGCACCGGCGTTGGCGTGGATGCGCGCGAGCTGCTCGGCCGCGGGCGCGTCGAGCGATGCCGGCCAGCCGATGGCCGCGCCGAGGATCGCGACCGGCGCCAGCGCGAGCAGGCCGTCGGCGATGAGCAGCACGCCCAGGCCTGTGGCGCGCCCGCGCGGCGAGGTGGCGCCGTCGGCGGGGGAGATCGGGTTCGTGGTGTTCATCGAGGACTCCTTGGCATGCGGTTGAACGCGGGGTGGGGGAAGCAGACGCGGGGCGCGGGCCGTCAGGAGGTCGCCGGCACGCCGTGGCCGAGCGCGCGCAGCGCCGCACCGAGGGCCTCGTCGACCGGCGTGGCGGGCACCGCGCCGAGCAGGCCGGAGAGCCGCTCGCCGGCCAGCGCGTGCGGCACGCGCCACAGGTAGGCCATCTCGGCGATCTCGCGCCACATCGGCACGACGAGGCCGCCCGCGCGGATCAGCGCCCAGGGCATGCCGCCGCGTGCCAGCGACCGGCCCGCAGGCACCGCCCCGATGCGCAGGGCCGCGCACTCGACGGCGTCGAGCCACTGCGCGCCGGTCAGCGCGTGGCCGGCGAAGTGCAGCGTGGTCCTGCCGGCGCCGCCGAGCGCCTCGGCCTTCGCCGCGACCGCCACGAACGCGCGCGCCAGGTCGGGCAGGTAGGCCCAGGCGTGCGGCACGTCCAGCGGGCCGGGGTAGACGAGCTTGCCGGCGGCCAGCGACTTCACCACCACGAGGTCCAGCCAGCTGCCCTGGCCGGCGCCGTAGAAGTCGCCGGCACGGATCACGACGCTGCGCAGGCCGGTCGGGGCTCGCGCGGCCAGCTCCTCTTCCAGCTGCGCGCGCAGGCGGCCCTTCACGGTGTCGGGCCGCCACGGCGTGTCCTCGCGCAGCAGCGCCGGCATCGTGCTGCCGTAGGGGTACACGTTGCCCGGCAGCATGAAGGTGGCGCCCAGCTGCCCGGCGACGTCCATGCCCGGGCGGGCCAGCGGCAGCAGTTGCGTTTGCCACTCGGTGTAGGCGGGGTTGACGGCGTGGACCACGACTGCGGCGCCTACGGCCGCGCGCGCCAGCGCCGCGGTGTCGGCCAGCTCCACGCCGAGGTGCACCGCACCGCGCGGCAGCGCGGCCGGCGCGCGGCGCGCCTGCGCCAGCACCTGCCAGCCGGCCTCGGCGAAAGCGGCCACCGCGGCGGCGCCGAAGCGGCCGGCGGCACCGAGCACGAGCACGCGGCGCGGCTCGGCTGGCGGGGCGGGGTTCGAGCGTTCCATGGCGAGGGGGCCTCGGGGCTGACGACGGCGCGTCAGTCTGGGTGCCGGCGGGGCTGCCGACAATTGCCGGGGCAGGTATCCGAGCTATACATTCCTGCATGGACAACGCCGCCCCGGCCGCCTTCGACTGGACCCTGGTGAGGAGCTTCGTGGCCGTGCTCGACGCCGGCAGCCTGATGGGTGCGGCGCGCCGCACCGGCCTGCAGCAGCCGACGCTGTCGCGCCACGTCGCGATGCTCGAGGCCCAGCTCGGCGTGGCGCTGTTCGAGCGCACCGGGCGCGGCGTGGTGCCCACCGCGGCGGCCCAGGCCATCGCCGACGCCGCGCGCACGATGGAGGCCGGCGCCGACACGCTGGCGCGCGCGCTTCGGCGCCGGCAGGAAACGACGAGTGGCGTCGTGCGCATCACCACCAGCCAGGTCGCGGCCGGCTACCTGCTGCCGCCGCTGCTGGCGGAGCTGCAGGCCGAGGAGCCGGGCATCCAGATCGAGCTGGTGGCCAGCAACGAGATCACCAACCTGCTGCGGCGCGAAGCCGACATCGCGCTGCGCATGGTGCGGCCGGCCCAGGGTTCGCTGGTGGCGAGGAAGCTGGCCGACATCCCGGTGTGCGCCTGCGCGCACCGCGACTACCTCGCACGTGCCGGCACCCCGCGCGAGCCGGCCGACCTGCTGCAGCACCGGCTGATCGGCCACGACCGCGAGGAGACGATCCTGCGCGGCTTCGCCGCGATGGGCCTGCCGCTGGCGCGTGAACGTTTCGCGCTGCGCACCGACGACCACCTCGCCTACGGCCGCCTCATCGCCACCGGAGCCGGCATCGGCTTCGCGGCGCGCTACAACCTGGCGCTGTGGCCGGGAGTCGAGCCGCTGCTGCCCACGCTGCGCATCCCGCCGCTGCCATGCTGGCTGGCGGTGCACCGCGAGATCCGCGGCAGCCGGCTGGTGCGGCGGGTCTACGACTACCTGGCGCAGGCCGTGCCGCGCAGGCTGGAGGCGCTGCAACAGGGCTGAAGGCGGCACGGCCGGCCGCCGCGAGGACCACCTCGTCCGCAGCCCCGGGCGCAGGCAAGACCCTTCGCCCCACGAGCGCGAGGCCGGCCACCAGAATCTTCGCTGCCTCTCTAGCGCGATCGCCACCGGGCCGGCGCCGCGCGCCATCCCTGGCCCCCGAAGATGTCCACCCTCCTGCCTCCCAGGGCCCCCGCGCCCGCTGCTTCGTCCGCCGCAGCCCCTTGCGTCTACTACGACGGCGGCTGCCCGCTGTGCCGCGCCGAGATCGCGACCTACCAGCGCACCCCGGGCGGCGACGCGCTGCGCTGGGTCGACGCGCACGGCTGCGGGCCGGCCGAGCTGGGGCCGGGGCTGGACCGCCAGGCCGCGCTGGCGCGGATGCACGTGCGGCGGGCCGACGGCACCGTCGTGCAGGGGGCCGCGGCCTTCGTCGAGATCTGGTCGCACCTGCCGCGCTGGCGCTGGCTGGCCCGCGCGGCACGGTGGCCGGGGGTGCTGCCGATGATGGAGCTGGGCTACCGGGCCTTCCTGCGCCTGCGCCCGCTGTGGCGACCCGTCGCCAAGGCGGCCAACGACACCTTCCCTCGCCCGCTGTGGCGCGAACTGCGCACCGATCACGCCGGCGAGACCGGCGCCGTGATGATCTACCGCGGCGTGCTCGCCGTGTCGCGCGATCCCGCGCTGCGCGAGTTCGCCCGCCACCACCTCGAGACCGAACAGCGTCACCTCGCGCTGGTCGAGCAGGTCGTGCCCACGCGCTGGCGCAGCCGGCTGCTGCCGCTGTGGCGCCTGTCGGGCTGGCTGACCGGTGCGCTGCCCGCCCTGGCGGGCCCGCGTGCGGTCTACGCGACCATCCAGGCCGTGGAGACCTTCGTCGACCGCCACTACGCCGCGCAGCTGGCGATGATCGACGCGCTGCTGGCGCAGGGCGAAGGCGGCGCCGGGCCGGACGCGTACGCCAGCCTGCGCGCGCTGCTGGCGCAGTGCCAGTCCGACGAGATCGCACACCGCGACGATGCCGCCGGGCGCTGGGACGGCCGCGCCCGTGGCCTGCTGGCCGTGTGGACCACCCTCGTGGGGCGCGGCTCCGACGCCGCCGTGCGGCTGTGCCGGCACCTCTGACGCGCGCCGCCCGGCCGCTGCAGCCCGGGCCCCGGGAGCCACGCCACGAAGCGGCCGTCATGCCGGCCAGGCGTTGTTCCTGAAGACAGGCCGCGCAGCCCACGGGCACGCCATGCAGGGACGCATCAATCGGCAACGCGCGCAGGCGGCCGCGCAGCCGCCAGCCGAGGCCGACGGCGCAACGGTCGTCTGCCCGCTGTGCGACCGGCCGATCCCGCCGGCGCAGCGCGACGCCCACCACCTGGTGCCGAAGTCGCGCGGCGGCGTGCAGACGGCGTGGCTGCACCGCATCTGCCACCGTCAGATCCACGCCCTGTTCAGCGAGACCGAGCTCGCCCGCGACTACCACCGCGTCGACGCGCTTCGCGAGCACCCCGAGATGGCCCGCTTCCTGGCCTGGGTGCGGCGCAAGCCCGACGACTTCTTCGAACGCACGCGCAAGAGCCAGCGGCTGCGGGGCCGCTGAGGTCAGGCTGACCCGCTGCGCGCCACGGCCGCCGCCCGACAATTGCCACATGACCGCCGGCGCCACCCCACCCCTGGTGCTGTTCGACTTCGCGAACCCGCTTGCCGTGCGCGAGTGGGCACCGATCGACGACCGCGTGATGGGCGGCCTGTCGCGCAGCCGGCTGCGGCACGACCCGGCGGGCCACGCCGTCTTCGAAGGCGAGGTCTCGCTCGAGCGCGGCGGCGGCTTCGCCTCGGTGCGCAGCACGCCGGGCGCGCGCGGCCTGCCCGGGGCCGCGGCCTGCCTCGTGGCGCTGCGCGGCGACCCCGGCCGGCGCTTCAAGCTCAGCCTGCTGGCCGACGACGCCTTCGACGCCCTGCTCCACCAGGCCCCCCTGCGGGTTGAGGGCACCGGCTGGACGACGCTGCACATCCCGCTGAGCGACTTCCGCCCCACCTTCCGCGGCCGCGAGATGCCGGGGGCGCCGGCACTGGACCCGGCGCGCATCCGCCAGGTCGGGCTGATGATCGCCGAGCGGCAGGCGGGGGCGTTCGGGCTGGAGGTGCGGTGGATCGGGCTTCAGCCCGTGGAGGAGACGTAGTCGGCCTCGCCTACTTCCGCCCATGGCGCGACGAGATCGCCGGCGATGCGCAGCAGGCATACCTCGCGGCGCACCTGCTAGCCTTCACACCCGCCGCCAACCGTCCCAGCGCACTCGACCATGGCCGAGCCGGCAAGCCCCAAGACCTCAGCCGCCGCAAGCGACTACTACCGGCAGAACGCCGAGCCGTTCTTCTCGGCCACCGTCCAGGTCGACATGACGCCGCTGCACGAGCGGTTCCTGGCGACGCTGCCAGCGGGCGCCAGGATCCTGGATGCGGGCTGCGGATCGGGCCGCGACGCCAAGGCCTTCGCCGAGCGCGGCCACGCCGTCGCGGCCTTCGACGCTTCGCCCGAACTGGCGCGCCTGGCCAGCGCGCACTGCGGCTTCGACGTCGCGACGCGGACCTTCGACGACGTCGACGAAGTCGACGCCTACGACGGCATCTGGTGCTGCGCCAGCCTGCTGCATGTGCCGCGGGCAGCGCTCGAGCCCACGATCGCCCGGCTGTGGCGTGCCCTGCGCCGCGGCGGCACGCTGTACGCCAGCTTCAAGCAAGGGCGAGGCGAGCGGGATCACGAGGGTCGGCGCTTCACCGACCTGGAGGAAGAGGAACTGCGGGCGCTGCTGCAACGGATGCCCGGCATCGACGCGGTCGAGACCTGGGTGACCCGCGACCAGCGGCCGCAGCGGCAGGAGCACTGGGTCAACGCCCTCGCGCAGCGCCAGACCGATCCCGGCCGAAAGCTGGTGACAGGCGGCCCGGACCCGTTCCTGCCCCACCTGTCGCGCGCCTTCGGCCGCGCCAACCAGATCGACTTCGCCGTCGCCTTCGTGAAGGTCACCGGGCTGCGGCTGCTGATGTCCGATCTGCTCGCGGCGCTCGAAGCCGCCGGCGACGACGCCCCGCCGCGCTGCCGGGTGCGCATCCTGACCAGCGACTACCTCGACGTCACCGACCCCGAAGCCCTGCGCCTGATGCTGCTGCTTCGCGAGCGCGGCGCCGAGGTGAAGGTCTTCACCACGGCCGATGCCGGCAGCTTCCACCTCAAGGCCTACATCTTTGCGCGGGTCGATGGCGACGGGGTGCACAGCGGCACGGCCTTCATCGGGTCGAGCAACATCACCCGACAGGCCCTTCGCGACGGCCTGGAGTGGAACTACCGGGTCGCGTATCCCAGCGATCCGGGCTTCCTGGAGGCAAGGCATCGCTTCGAGGAACTCTTCGGCCACGAGCGCTCGCTGGCACTCACCGACGCGTGGATCGACGCCTACGAACAACGGCGAGTCCAGCCCCTGAGGCCGATCGCGCCGGGCAGCACTGAGGTGGAGGCCCCACCGACGCCGCATCCGATCCAGCAACAGGCGCTGGACGCCCTGGCGGCCACCCGCGAGGCCGGATACCGCCGCGGACTGGTGGTGCTGGCCACCGGCCTGGGCAAGACCTGGCTGGCCGCGTTCGACGCCGCGCAGATGGGGGCTCGGCGGGTGCTGTTCGTCGCGCACCGCAAGGAGATCCTGACCCAGGCCGCCGCGACCTTCCTGCGCATCCGGCCAAGGGCACGGGTCGGCTTCTACATGGGCCGCAGCCGCGACGTCGAGGTGGACGTCCTGTGCGCCTCGGTGCAGACGCTGGCCCGGGCGCAGCACCTGGAGCGCTTCGCGCCGCAGCACTTCGACTATGTGGTCGTCGACGAGTTTCATCATGCTGACGCCGGTAGCTACCGGCGGCTGCTGGGGCACTTCGCACCCCGCTTCCTGCTCGGGCTGACCGCCACCCCGGATCGCACCGACCAGTCGGACATCCTCTCGCTGTGCGACGACAACCTCGTCTTCGAGACCAACTTGTTCGACGGCATCCAGGCCGGCTTGCTGGCGCCGTTCCACTATTTCGGCATCTGGGACGAGAGCGTCGACTACCGCGAGATCCCCTGGCGCAGCGGACGCTTCGACCCGGATCAGCTGTCCACCAAGCTCGCGACGCTGGCCCGCGCGCGGCACGCCCTGAAGGAGTGGCAGCGTCGCGCGCAGGCCAGGACGCTGGCGTTCTGCGTCTCGACACGTCATGCCGACTTCATGGCGGGCCAGTTCAATCGGGCAGGCGTGCCTGCGGCAGCGGTCTACGCCGGCTCCGACCTCGGGCGGGCAGAAGCCCTCGAGGCGCTGACGGCGGGCCGCCTGAAGGTGGTCTTCTCGGTCGACCTGTTCAACGAGGGCGTGGACCTGCCGGCCATCGACACCGTGATGATGCTGCGGCCCACCGAGTCGAAGATCCTCTTCCTGCAGCAGCTGGGCCGCGGCCTGCGGCGCGCCGAAGGCAAGGCCCGGCTGGTGGTGCTCGACTTCATTGGCAACCACCAGGGCTTCCTGCACAAGCCGCAGGCGCTCTTTCGGACGGGCACCACCTACAAGGCGCTGGCGAACTTCGGGCGCGAGGTGGAAGCCGGCCGCCTGGAGCTGCCCGATGGCTGCTTCGTCAACTACGACCTGACCCTGCTCGACTTCCTGAAGGCGCTCGACGGTGGCGGGCCCGCCCGGGACTACGAAGCCTTGAAGGAGACCTTCGGTCGCCGGCCTACGCTGGCGGAGTTCCATCGGTCAGGCGCGAGTGTGCAGGCGATGCGCCGCCAGCACGGCAGCTGGTTCGAGTTGCTGCGCGACATGAACGACCTGGAGGACACGGAGCGCCAGGTGCTCAACGGGCAGATCGACCTGCTGCGCGAGGTCGAGATCACCGTCATGACCAAGAGCTTCAAGATGGTGCTGCTCGAGGCGCTGCTGGAACTCGACGGCCTGGTGCAGCCACCGCGGCTGATCGATCTGGCCGCGCGCTCGTGGCAGGTCCTGCAACGTCGCAAGCCTCTCCTTCGCGATCTTCCCGAAGGACGGTTCGCGCAGGAGGACGGTCGCTCGTCAATCTGGCTGCGCTACTGGGCCGACAACCCGGTCAACGCGTGGACTGGCGGCAATCGGGGCGACCGCGCGAAGGCTCTCTTTCGCGTCGAAGACGACCGCTTTGTGCTGACGCCGGCCGTCGGCGAAGGCATGGTGCCGGCCCTCGCCAGCTGCCTACAGGAACTGGTGGACTACCGCCTCGCGGCCTACGACGCGCGAGCGGAGCAGCCGCTGCCGCAGGACGTCCAGGCAGTCCGCCCGCAACTGCCCGATGCCGTCGAGCTGCCCTACTTCCCCAACCTGAAGATCGCCTGCGGCCACTTCCGCGCCGGCCGCACCGACTCCGAGGAGCACCGCAGGCTCCCGGCGAGCTACGGCAAGCTCGACCCGGCCCGCCATTTCATCGCCCGCGCCTCGGGTAATTCGATGAACGGCGGCAAGCAGCCGATCCGCGACGGCGACTACCTGCTTCTGGAGCACGTGACGCCCTCGAACGCTGGCTCGATCACCGGCACGGTAATGGCCATCGAGCGCGACGATGCTCGCAGCGGAGAGGATCAGTACGTGCTGCGGGTGGTGGTCAAGCTGTCAGACGGGAGCTACGTCCTGCGGGCCAACAACCCGGACTACGCCGACATGCCGGCCACCGACGAGATGAGGACTCGGGCGCGGCTTAGGGCCGTCATCGACCCGGACGACCTGGGCCCGGGGGCATGAGGGCGGCGATCGGAACTTCGACCACCGGCATCCGGTAGCCGCGCGTCTGGCACGCCGGTTCGAGCGAGCGACGCGAACCTCTCCGGGGCGGCTGTCGAGGACCCCACAAGCGCCGAAGCCCGCATCGCTGCGGGCTTCTTTGCTGCCTGTCTGCCAGGCTGATTCTTGGTTGCGGGGGCAAGATTTGAACTTGCGACCTTTGGGTTATGAGGCTAATGGTTAGGCACGGTATCCGGCGCGCTGGGTAGGGTTTGATAGGGGTTATGTCGTCAAATCAAGCACTTACTGCGATTCGACCTCTCACCCATCAACACCTGCCTGGCCCGAACAACACCAGCTTCACCGAACAGCCTGATTTGCAAACTGCAAGTCCAGCCCGACCGTTGGGTTGAATGTACACCATCTCCGGCGCGCCGCAAACCACCCTCCGCGCGGCGGCGCGCTCGACCGCCGCGCCGCTTCAAGCTGCGGCCGTATCAGCCCCATGACGGTCGCCTTGGGGCCGCGGTGTGGCTAGCGCTGAATATGCTCCAGGCGAGCCGGCGCGTCTTCAAAGGGAGCTTCGCGCTTGGCAGTTGTCCCCCGCCAACACGCAGACAGTTTGATCGCACTTAAGCGATAGTTTGCATTTATCACTCAAAGACGATACGATCTAGAAATCGCCCTTAGCCGATCATCTGATGGACTATCCGCTACTGCTCACCAGCCAACTCCAGCAGCTTCTGAAGTCGCTGCGCAAGTCGCGCCAGATGACGCAGGCGCAACTGGCACGGCACCTGGGCGTGGTGCAGTCACGGGTGGCCGATATCGAACGCGAGCCCGGCAGCGTGAGCGTCGAGCAGCTGATGAACGTCCTGGCGATGCTCGGCGCGCAGCTGGTGGTCAGGGAGACCGGGCCTTCGAAGCCGCCGAGCGCAGCCGAGAGGTCCCTGGACCAACAGGCGCCTGCGCAGCCGGCCAGTCCCGATGACAAGCTTCTGCAAGAAGGCGCTTCGCCGTCCAGGCAGGAACGTCCGTCTTCGGCGGCACCTCATCCGGGCGACGCGCCCGAGGCGCCGCCGCGGGGCCAGTGGTGACGATCGGCGGCGCCAAGCGGGGGGGCTTGAACGCATGACCAACCCCTTGCCCCCACCCCAGGAATCGACTCCCAGCGCGCGCCATGGCTGAGCTGCGCGAACTCAGGGTGTGGATGAACGGCGAGCGCGTCGGCACCTGGCAGCGGACACGCACCGGCGGGCATCGGTTCGTCTACGAACCGTCATGGATCGCGTCGCCGCGGGTCCGGCCCCTGTCGCTGTCGCTGCCCTTCACGCCAGACCGGACGGTCACGGGGCCGGTGGTCGCCCACTACTTCGACAACCTGCTGCCCGACGACGAGCGCGTCCGGCGCCGCGTCAGCGCGCGCTTCAAGCTGGGCTCTACCGAAGTGTTTGAGCTGCTCCAGGCCATCGGCCGGGACTGCGTAGGAGCCGTGCAGCTGCTGCCGCCCGAGCAGCACCCAACAGGGTTCGACCAAGTCCAAGGCGAGCCGATGGATGACCAGGCCGTGGCGCAGCACCTGCGCGGTGTGTCGGCCGCGCCGGGCCTGGGAACCGACCTGGATGTTGCGATGGACGACGACCCCCTGCGCATCTCGATCGCCGGCGCCCAGGAAAAGACGGCCCTGCTGCAAATCGATGGCCAGTGGTGCCGCCCGCTGGGCGCGACACCCACCACCCACATCCTGAAGCTGCCCTTGGGCCTGGTGGGCGGCCGCCGACTGGACTTGAGCGAGTCGGTCTACAACGAATGGCTGTGCGCGCAGCTGCTGCGCGCACTGGGCCTGCCGGTGGCGACCACGGACATCGGCCACTTCGGCGATCAGACCGTGCTGGTGGTCGAGCGCTTCGACCGGCAGTGGCAGCAAGTCTCGCAGCGATGGCCGCAGCGCTGGATCGCCCGCATCCCGCAGGAAGACTTCTGCCAGGTCCTGGGCCTGCCGTCGGAGGACAAGTACGAGGCGCAAGGCGGCCCCGGGATGGCGCAGTGCCTGCAGGTGCTGCGCGGTAGTGCCACAGCAGGGGCTGACGTCCGGCACTTCCTGTGTGCGCAGCTGGCGTTCTGGTTGCTGGCCGCTACAGACGGGCATGCCAAGAATTTCTCGCTGTTCCTGCTGCCCGGCGGCCGATACCGGATGACGCCTCTGTACGACGTGATCTCGGCCTGGCCGATCATCGGCGCAGGCGCCAACCGGGTCGCCTGGCAGGAGGCCAAGCTCGCGATGGCCGTGCGGTCGAAGAACACGCATTACCAGCTGGCGCGCATACAGACGCGGCACTGGGAGGGACTGGCCCAGCGAAGTGGCGTGGACGGCACCTGGCAGGCCATGCAGGCCTTGGTGGCGCGGGTGCCCGCCGCCATCGCGGCGGTTCAGGCGCAGATTGCGAGCGAGCAGCCCGCCGGGTTCCCCCAGCGGATGGCCGAGGCCATCTTCAACGGAATGAAGCAGCAGGCACGGGCCTGGGAATCTGGAGGATGAGGCTGGCGCTGAAGCGGCGTTGACCAGAGCCGTCAGCTGCCAAGGCGACCGGCCGCCCACTGCAGCACCAGCCCTCCACGATGCCGCCTTCACCCGCACATTGGTGGCAATTTTGATACCATCTGGCATGCCAGTTCGCGCCGTCATCGACACCAACGTGTTCGTCGGGGCCTGCCTTGGGCAGGGCGCTGCGGCCGAAGTACTGCGCCGCTGCTTGACGGGCGCCGTGCAGCCGC
>JBILNT010000060.1:0-16414 GCA_044374875.1 Rubrivivax sp. | reverse complement strand
GAACGTGGTGCGGGTGCGCGTGCTGTTCTCGAAGAACAGGTTGAAGACGCTCTTGCCGCGCAGCAGCGGCACCTTCTTGACCTCGCGGTCGTTGACGCTGAGGAAGGTGCCCGCGGTGTCGAGGATGTGACCGAGCACGGCGCGCGGCAGCCCCTCGATCGACAGCAGGTGGATCAGCTCGCCGTGGGCGTTGAGCTGCGGGTTGCGGCGCGAGAGCATCAGCTGAGTTCCTCGAGCGCGAAGGTGAACAGGCCCGCAGGATCCCGGGCCAGCGACAGGCGCTGGCCGGCCGGCAGCGTCAGGCGAGCGGCCGCGAAGCCAGCCTCGACCGGCAGCTGGCGGCCGCCGCGGTCCACCAGCACCGCCAGCTGCACGCTGGCTGGCCGGCCGAAGTCGAACAGCTCGTTGATCGCGGCGCGGATCGTGCGGCCGGTGTAGAGCACGTCGTCGACGAGCACGATGTGCCGGCCGTCGATCTCGAAGGGCAGGCTGGTCGCGGCGCTGCCGCCGGCCAGGCCGCGCTCGCCGAAGTCGTCGCGGTGCAGCGCGCTGGAGATCACGCCGTGGCTGCCGGGCAGGCCGAGGTCGCGCTGCAGGCGCTCGGCCAGCCAGGCGCCACCCGACCAGATGCCGACCAGCACGCCGTCGGCGCTCAGGAGGCGGCGCACGCCGCGGGTCAGGTCGGCGTAGAGCGCCTCGGCGTCGAGTTGCAGGGTGGTCATCGGGGAAGCCCGCGGAGGAATTGTTCGAGGATCAGCACCGCCGAGGCAGCGTCGGCGTCGGCCGCGCCCGCGGCCAGCGCCTCGGTCGTGGTCCAGCGCTCGTCGACCTCGTGCACGGGCTTGCGGAAGCGGCCGTGCAACTGGCGCCCGAAGCGCCGGGCGCGCCGCGTATTGTCGTGCTCGGCACCGTCGGGATGGAAGGGCACGCCGACGACCAGCGCGTCGGGCTGCCACTCCTCGACCAGCTTCGCGATGGCGGCAAAACGCGCATCGCCCTCGGCCGCGATGGTGCGCAAGCCGCGCGCCGTGCCCAGCAACGTGTTGCCCACCGCCACGCCGACGCGCCGAGTTCCGTAGTCGAAAGCGAGGTAGGTTCGCGCCGGGCCGGCAGCGGCCAGCATCTCAACAGCCCAACGTGCCCGCAGGCACGAACCGTGAGCACTCCGAAAGCGACCAAGCAGTCGCCGCGGATCCGGCTCCGCCGGGCCGCTGGCGGCGCCCCCCCTGGGGGGCTGAGCACGGACGAGTGCCTTCCTGTGGAAGGCGCTCCGGGGAGGGGGCCACATCAAGCATGGCCGGCTTCCTGGGAGAGCATGCGGGGGTCGAAGCCCAGCGATTCGAGGGCGCGCTGGTAGCGCTGCTCGACCGGCGTCTCGAAGATGATCGCCGGATCGGCCTGGGCAGTGAGCCAGCCGTTGCGGCCGAGCTCGTCCTCCAGCTGCCCGGCGCCCCAGCCGCTGTAGCCGAGGGTCACGAACACCCGCCGCGGTCCGCCGCCCTGCGACATCGCCTCCAGCACGTCGCGGCTGGTGGTCATCTCGAGGCCGCCGGGGATCGCCATCGTCGAGGTGTAGACGCCTTCGGCGCCCTGCGGGTCATGCAGCACGAAGCCGCGCTCCGTCTGCACGGGGCCGCCGAAGAACACGGGCTGGCGGGCCAGCTCGGCGCGGTCCAGCGGCAGCTCGACCTTCTCGAACAGGTTGCCCAGCGTGATGTCGGTGGGCTTGTTGATCACCAGCCCCAGTGCACCGTTCTCGTTGTGTTCGCACAGGTACACGACCGAGCCGGCGAAGTTCTCGTCGGCCATGCCCGGCATGGCGATGAGGAACTGGTTGGTCAGGTCGATGCGTGAGGCGGAAGCCATGCCGGGATTTTATTCCCGCGGCACACTCCGGCCATGGAAGACAAGTCCCTCGACGCCGCCCTGGTCTGGATGCGCCGCGACCTGCGCATCGACGATCACGCCGCCCTTCACCACGCGCTGAAGGCCGCGCGCCGGGTCTGGTGCGCCTTCGTCTTCGACCGCGCCATCCTCGACGCCCTGCCGCGCGCCGACCGCCGCGTCGAGTTCATCCGCGACAGCCTGGTCGGCGTCGACGCCGAACTGCGCGCCCTGGCAGCCTCGCATGGCGTCGAGGGCGCGGGCTTGATCGTGCGCCACGGCCACGCCATCGACGCTCTGCCGGCGCTGGCCTCAGCGCTCGGCGTGCAGGCGGTGTACGCCAGCCACGACGACGAGCCGTACGCGCTGGAGCGTGACGCCCGCGTGCGCGGCCGGCTGGCCGACGCCGGCATCGCACTGCACACCGTCAAGGATCACGTGGTCTTCGAGCGCAGCGAGGTGCTGACGATGGCCGGCGGCGCGTTCAGCGTCTTCACGCCCTACAAGAACGCCTGGCTGAAGAAGGTGACGCCGTTCTTCCTCGACGCCTGGCCGGTGGCCCGGCACGCCGGCGCGCTCGCGCCGCGCCCAGCCGCCGAGCCGGGCGTGCCGACCCTGGCCGAGCTGGGGTTCGAGATCACCAACCTGCACGAGCTGAAGCTGCCCAGCGGGCCGGCCGGCGCGGCCGAACTGCTCGAGGACTTCACCGGGCGCATCGACCGTTACCACGAGACCCGCGACTTCCCTTCGGTCAAGGGCCCCAGCTACCTGAGCACGCACCTGCGCTTCGGCACGGTGTCGGTGAGGCGGCTGGCGCGCGAGGCGCACCAGCGCATGACCGCCGGCTCGCGCGGCGCCGAGGTCTGGCTGTCGGAGCTGATCTGGCGCGACTTCTACCACCAGGTGCTGCACCACCACCCGCACGTCGTGGGCCACGCGTTCCGGCGCGAGTACGAGGCCATCCGCTGGGATCATGGCCGCCACGCCGACGAGCTGTTCGCCGCGTGGTGCGAGGGCCGCACCGGCTACCCGCTGGTCGACGCCGCGATGCACCAGATCAACCAGACCGGCTACATGCACAACCGGCTGCGCATGGTCGTGGCCAGCTTCCTGGTGAAGGACCTGGGCATCGACTGGCGCCGTGGCGAGGCGTACTTTGCCGAGAAGCTCAACGACTTCGACCTCGCGGCCAACAACGGCGGCTGGCAGTGGGCGGCATCGACCGGATGCGACGCCCAGCCGTACTTCAGGATCTTCAACCCGGTGTCACAGAGCGAGAAGTTCGACCCCGAAGGACGCTTCATCCGCCGCTACCTGCCGCAGCTGGCGAAGCTGCCCGGCAAGCTGATCCACGCGCCCGGGCTGGCGCGCCCGGTGGACCTGGCGGCCGCCGGGATCGAACTCGGCCGCGACTACCCGCGCCCGGTCGTCGAGCACGACCAAGCCCGCAAGCGCACGCTGGAGCGCTACGCGGTGGTGAAGGACAGGGGGCTGGCCGGCACGCCGGCCCGCACGCCGGGCTGACCGCGGCCGGCGGCACACGGGAAGCCCCGCTGCCGCCGCCCACGCGGCGCGCGTCCCTACACGACGAAGATGTCGGCGGCCGTGACCGTGGCGCCCGGGTTCAGGGTGGCGATCAGCACCTGCGCTGCCGCCCCGGACCCGTCGGGGTCGTAGAAGAGCTCGCCGGTCGATGCCTTCCAGATCACCCGGTCGTCGGCATCGGCGGCCGCCCCCCCGGCACGGAAGGCTCCGGCCGCCAGAAGGCCCACCGGCCCCAGCGCCGCGAACGCCGCGTCGTCGAGCTCGATGCGGTCGTCGGCCGCCACGAAGTCGGTGATGCGATCGGCGTTGGCCGCACCGCCCGAGACGATGAAGCGGAAGGCGTCCAGGCCGTTGCCGCCAGTGAGCACGTCGTTGCCGGTGCCGCCGACCAGGGTGTCGTCGCCCGCGGCGCCGTCCAGGGTGTCGCGGCCGGTGCCGCCCGACAGCAGGTTGGCCCCCGAGCCCCCGGTCAGGGTGTTGGAAAGGGTGTTGCCCGCGAGGCTGGCCGCCGTGCCCACGACGATCGTCCCGTTCTCCACGTTCAGCCGCAGGGTGTACGACGCCAGCGAGCTGAGCACGGTGTCGATGCCGCCGTTGGCGCCGGCCTGCGCCTCGGTGACGACGTCGCCCGACTGCTGCACGTGGTAGACGTCGTTGCCGGTGCCGCCTTCCAGGGTGTCGTTGCCCTCGCCGCCGATCAGCGTGTCGTTGCCGAAGTCGCCGCGCAGCAGGTCGTTGCCGGCGCCGCCGTCGAGCAGGTCGTCGTCGGTGAACATGGTCGTGCGGTTCCGCGCCGCAGGGTCGCCACCCGAGTAGCCGAAGAGCACGTCACCGCCCTCGCCGCCCAGCAACGTGTCGTTGCCGAACCAGCCCTGCAACTGCTGATAGCCGGCGTTGCCCGTCATGTGGTCGTTGCCGCGGCTGCCGCGAATGCTGTAGACGCCGCTGAACTCGACGGTGCCGAAGCCGCCGTCCGTCAGCCCGTGCTCGACGCGGCCGCTGTCGGCCCCGTCGAACACCGCCACCAGGGAGGTGCCCGTCAATTTGGAGATGTAGTAGGCGTTGAAGCTCACGCGCGTGGCGCCGTTGCCGATGACGATGTCGTTGCCGGCATCGGCCACGAACTCGTTGAACGCATCCGACGCAAGCTCGGCGTCGCCGAACGGCATCAGCACGCAGTCACCGGAGTTCGTCGACTCGCCCTCCGCCCCGTTGAGCGTGAAGCCCGTGGCGTCGTAGAAATCGTCGAACGGCGTGCCACGCACGGACTCGATGTTGCGCAGGTCGTCGACGCCTATCACCAGCAGGTCGCCAGTGACGACGCCCGCGGCCAGTTCGACGGTCACGCCCTCGGTCATCAACGTCTTCTGGCGATAGTCGGCCCGGTCGAAGCCGCTGGCGCCGTCGATGTAGTCGTCGCCGCCTGCGCCGCGGAAGCCCTCGAAGCTGGCGTCGCCGGACAGCGTGCTGTCGGCGCGGAACCCGTTGGTGTTGACCCTTCCGCCGCCGATCAGCGCGTCGTCGTAGTTGCCGCCGATGACGTAGTTCACCCCCGAGGCAACGATGTTGCCGGGGTTCCAGTTGCCGCTGTTCGGGTCGTCGAAGAAGTCGGTGATGATGCTGGAGGTCACACCCGGCGCCTCCTGCCCGGACAGGTCGACATTCAGCCCGCCGCCGACGCTGCCGAATGCCAGGATCGTGAAACCGTTGCCGACGACGGTGTCGTCCCCGGCGAGCGGCGTGAAGACGTTGAAGTCCTCGCCGAACGAGTTGCGGTTGGTGCTGCCCGCGCCGTAGCCTGCCGCGTTGAAGACGTCGGAGAAGTTCGTGCCGACGATGACCTCGACCTCGCGCAGCGTGTCGGTGCCGACCCCGGCATCGGGGCTGGTCACGGTGCCCCGCGCGAAGTCGACGCGGATGCCGTCGGTCGAGGCGTCGCTCGCGTAGTTGACAGTGTCTTCGTTGCCGCGGCCGTCGATGGTGTCGTTGCCTGCACCGCCGCGGAATTCCTCGGTGTCCCAGAAGTCGCGCCCCTGGATGAGGTCGTTGCCCGCGGTGGCGATCAACGCGTCGAGCCCGCCGCCGACGAAGACGTCGGTGCCGATCACCGCGCCCGTGGCGTCGATCTTCTGGATGGTGAACTCGCGCAGGTCGACCACCAGACGCACGTCGCTCGCCTGCGCCGCGCCGACGGCGGTCCACAGGTTGCGGTAGTCCAGCGTGTCGAAGTCGTTGAAGCCGAAGCGCCAGTAGGCGGCGCTGTTGACATGGCCGAGGTTGTAGACGTCGTTGCCACCGCTGGCGGTGACGAGGTCGCCGCCAACGCCGGTGATGAACAGGTCGTCGCCGGTCGTGCCCTGGGTCGTGAGGCTGTCATTGCCGTTACTGCCACGGATGGTTGCCATGGATGTTCCTCTGCAGGCGGTGATGAATCTATCGGTTGAAGAATGGACAACGGGTGCAATGATGCATCAGACCCGATGCACGATGCCGGCGCTTCGGCATTCCGGCAGCGACGCCCGGGCAGCCGATGCGTGAACAGGTCTTGCATGGCGGGCCCGAAGCCCGTGCCGGGCGCGGCCCGGGCCGCCGTGGCGGCAGGCTCTCAGCCGGCGTCGGGCGCGGCCGGGCCGGCCGCGGAGCCGCGCCGGGAAAGGCGGGACAGCCGGGACACCCGCTGCACCACGTCGTCCACGTAGGTGAACAGCACCGGGATCACCAGCAGGCTCAGGAACGTGGAGGTGATCAGCCCCCCGATCACCACGATCGCCATCGGCGAACGGAAGCTCGGGTCGACACCCAGCCCGAGCGCGATCGGCATCATCCCGGCCCCCATGGCGATGGTCGTCATCACGATCGGTCGTGCGCGCTTGCGGCAGGCGTCGAGGATCGCCTCGTGCCGCGGCATCCCGTGCTCGCGGCGCGCCAGCACGATGTAGTCCACCAGCAGGATCGAGTTCTTGGTCGCGATGCCCATCAGCATGATCAGGCCGATCATGCTGGGCATCGAGATCGCGCTCGAGGTGACGAACAGGGCCAGGAACGCGCCGGGCACCGACAGCACCAGCGCGCCGAGGATGGTCACCGGCTGCACGAAGTCCTTGAACAGCAGCACCAGCACGACGTAGATGCACAGCACGCCGGTGAGCATCGCCAGGCCGAAGCTGGCGAACAGCTCGTTCATCGCCTCGGCGTCGCCCACCGTGGTCTGGATCACGCCGGGTGGCAGGTTGCGCAGGCTGGGAAGGGCCAGCGCGCGCTGCTCGACCTCGCCGAGCGGCTGCTGATTGAGCTCGACCTCGATGTTCACGTTGCGCAGCCGGTCGTAGCGGTCGATCTGCGCCGGGCCGCTCTCGATGGTCAGCGTGGCCACGTTGCCCAGCGGCACCGGGCCGCGCGCGCCGGGCACCGGCAGCCGCGACAGGAGCTCGATGTCGGCCCGCGCCTCGGCGGGCAGCCGCACCACCACAGGCACCTGGCGCTGCGCCAGGTTCAGCTTGGCCAGGGCCTGGTCGTAGTCGCCGGCGGTGGCCACGCGCAGCGTGTCGGCGATGGCCGCGGCCGTCACCCCGAGGTCGGCGGCGCGGGCGAAGTCCGGGCGCACCACCAGCTCCGGCCTCACCAGGCTCGAGGTCGAGGTGACGTTGCCGATGCCGGGCAGCGTGCGCAGCTCGCGCTCGACCTGGCGGGCGTGCTCGGTCAGCACGCGGCCGTCCTCGCCGGCCAGCACCAGCACGTACTTCTCGCTCGAGCCGCCGAATCCCACTTTGACGCGCGCGCCGGGCAGCACGGCGAGGCGCTCGCGCAGCTCGGCCTCGATGTCCTGCTTGGTGATGCCTCGGCGCTCGTCGCGCGGTGACATCTGGATCGTCAGCGTGGCCTTGGTGACCTCGACCGCGCCGCCAGGAGCGAACGGGTCGCTGCCGGTGGCACCGCCACCCACGGCGGTGTACACCAGCTTGACGTGGGGATGCGTCTGGACCAGCGCGCGTGCCTCCTCGGCCTTGGCCAGGGTCTGCGAGAAGGTGCTGCCCGGCGGCATCGTGATCGTGACCTGGGTGCTGCCGATGTCGTCGGGCGGCAGGAAACCCGTGGGCAGCAGCGGCACCAGGGCGAAGGAGCCGAAGAAGAAGACGGCCGCACCGACCATCGTCACGATGCGGTGGCGCAGGCACCAGGCGGCCCAGCGCGAGTAGACGGCGAGCCAGCGCGGCTCCACGTGCTGGCGCCGCGGGACGCGCATCAGGTAGGCGGCCATCATCGGCGTGAGCATGCGCGCCACCACGAGCGAGAAGAACACCGCGATGGCCGCCGTCCAGCCGAACTGGACGAAGAACTTGCCCGGCACGCCGCTCATGAAGGCCGTGGGCAGGAACACCGCGATCAGCGTGAAGGTGGTCGCGATCACCGCCAGGCCGATCTCGTCGGCGGCCTCCATCGCCGCCTGCAGGGGCGTCTTGCCCATGCGCAGGTGGCGCGCGATGTTCTCGATCTCGACGATGGCGTCGTCGACCAGGATGCCCACCACCAGCGACAGCGACAGCAGCGTGACGACGTTGACCGAGAAGCCGAACACGTAGTGCATCACCGCGAAGGCCGGGATCACCGACAGCGGCAGTGCGGTGGCGGCGACGAGGGTGGCGCGCCAGTCGCGCAGGAAGAACCAGACCACGATGACGGCGAGGATCGCGCCCTCGTAGAGCAGGTACATCGAGCCTTCGTAGTTCTCCTGCACCGGGTCGACGAAGTTGAAGGCCTCGGTGACCGTGATGTCGGGGTGCGCGGCACGCAGCCGCTCGAGCGCCAGCCGCACGCCCTCGGCCACCTCGACCTCGCCGGCACCGAGCGAGCGCACGATCTCGAAGCCGACGACGCTGCGGCCGTCCAGCAGGGCGGCGCTGCGGCGCTCGGCGACCGTGTCGGCGACGGCGGCGATCTGGTCGAGCCGCACGCGGCGGCCGTCGGCCAGCGGGATCTCCATGCGCGCCAGTTCCTCGGCCGACTGCACCGTGGCGATGGTGCGCACCGACTGCTCGAGCCCGCCGAGGTCGGCACGGCCGCCAGCGGCCTCCTGCTGCACCTGGCGCAGCTGACGGGAGACGTCCGAGGCGGTGGCGCCGAGGGCCAGCAGCCGCGCTGGATCGAGTTCGACACGCACCTCGCGGCTGGCGCCGCCGACACGCGAGACCGCGCCGACGCCCGGCACCGCGAGCATCGCCTTGGTGACCTCGTTGTCGACGAACCAGGACAGCGCCTCGTCGTCCATCCGCGGGCTGGCGACGGTGTAGGTGAGGATAGGCGCGCCGGACAGGTTGAGCTTGCTGACCACCGGGTCGCGCAGGTCGCCCGGCAGGTCGGAGCGCACGCGCGAGACCGCGTCGCGCACGTCGTCCACGGCCTCCTGGGTGGGCTTCTCGAGACGGAACTCGGCGGTGATCGTCGCCGTGCCGTCCTGCACCTTGGTGTAGATGTGCTTGAGGCCCTGCAGCGTGGCGATGGAGTTCTCGATCTTGCGAGCGACCTCGGTCTCCATCTGCGCCGGCGATGCCCCCGGCAGCGACGCCGTGACGGAGACGGTCGGCAGGTCGATGTCGGGGAACTGCTGGATCTTCATCGCCCGGAAACCCATCAGGCCCGTCAGCGTGAGCATGACGAACAGCATGACGGCCGGGATCGGGTTGCGGATCGACCAGGCGGAAACGTTCATCGTCGGAACTCCGGCGGCGGGCGTCAGGGCTTGCGCGGCGCGGTGGCCGACGCGGCAGGCGCCGCCGGGGCGGCCACGACCTTGACCAGGTCGCCGTCGGCGAGGAAGCCGACGCCGCTGGCCACCACCTTCGCCCCGGCTTCCAGGCCGGAGACGATCTCGACGCGGTCGCCGACGCGTCGGCCCGTGCCCACCTTGGTCTGCGCGACCTTGCCGTCGGGGCCGACGCGGAACACGACGCTGAAGCCGTCGCGCAGCAGCACGGCCGTCTGCGGCAGCGTCAGCCCGGTGCTGCGGCCGATCTCGAACTCGCCACGGGCGAACATGCCGGGCCGGGCTCCGGCCGGCGCGGGCAGGTCGACATAGACCAGACCGTTGCGGGTGGCCGGATCGACGGTGGGCGCGACCATGCGCACCTTGCCTTCGATGGCCTCGCCGCCACTGGGCAGCAGGCGGGCGCGGGCTCCCGGGCGCACGCGCGCCAGGTCGGTCGCGGCCACCTCGGCTCGCCACTCCAGGCGACCCTGGCGGATGAGCCGGAACAGTTCCTGCCCGGGCGGCACGACGGCACCGACGGTGGCGTTGCGGCTGGAGACGACACCAGCGTCGGGTGCGAGCACACGGGTCTGCGCCAGACGCAGCTGCTGCACCCGCGCCAGAGCACGCTGCGCCTCGAGGCGCGCCGTCGCGGTGCGCTCGGCGGTCATGTACTGCTGGATCTGCTGGGCACTGAGGGCGCCCGTGGCCTCGAGGTCGCGCGCCCGTCGGGCGTTGGCCGCAGCCTCGGCAAGCGCCGCCTCGGCCTCGGCGACCGCGGCGCGAGCCTGGGCGAGGTCGGCCTCGGCCAGTTCGGACGCGAAGACGGCGAGCACGTCGCCCTTGCGCACCCTGTCGCCGACGTTGACGCGCACCTCGGCAAGGCGCCAGCCGCCGCCCTCGGCGCCGACCACCGCCTCCTGCCAGGCGAACACGCTGCCGTTGGCAACGACGGCCAGCGGCATCTCGCGCGGTTCGGGCGTCACGACGGTGACGGTGAGCGCGGGCCGCGAAGCGGCCGCACGCGGCGCGTCGGCCGGCTGCGCGGCAACGGCGGCCAGCGCCGCGGCGACGACAGCCGCCGCCGCGACGCGGATCAGGACTCGGGAGGAAATGTTCATGGCTCGGAATCCCTGAAGCGCGCCTGCGGCGCGCGTCTCATGCAGCAACCGCAGCGCACCAGCGGGCGCGCGCGTTCGTCCGTGGGCGGAGGTCGTTTCGTCACTTCGACGCGGGCGCCGGCGGCAGCGGCAACGACTCGTTCCAGCCGCCGCCCAGGGCGCGGTACAGCGCGATCCAGGCCAGCGCCCGCTCGCGCTCCAGCTCGAGGAGTGCGCTGCGCGCCGCCACGGCGGTGCGCCGGGCCGACTCGAGTTCGATCATGCTGGCCAGCCCTGCGCGCTGGCGAGCCTCGGTGGCACGCAGCGAAGCCTCGAAGCCCTCGGCAGCGACACGCGCATCCGCGCTGCGCGCAGCCACGCCGTCCAGGGTCACGAGCGCCTGCTCCACCTCGCGCACGGCCTGGCGCGCCCGCGCCTGCCAGCTCGCCACCGCGGCGTCGTAGGCGGCGCGCGCCGCGACCGTGTCGGCAGCGCGGCGGCCACCGTCGAACAGCGGCATGTTCACCGACAGGGGGCCGACGGACCAGACCGCGCCATGAGCATCCGCACCGCCGCTGCGCAGGGTGATCGCACCCAGGGAGCCGCCGATGGTGATCTGCGGCCGCTCACGCGCCGCGGCCTGCACCGCCTCACCCGCCGCCGCCTCGACCTCCCGCGCCGCCGCGTAGAGGTCGGGGCGCTGCTGCAGCACGTCGGCCGGCACACGCCCCACGGCGACCGGCGGGGGCACCGGCACGCGGGCGCGGCCCGTCCCGAGACGTTCGCGCAGCGCAGGCTCGGACCAGCCGGTCACCTCCACCAGTGCCTTGACGAAGGTGTCGCACTGGGTGCGCAGCGACGCGACCTGGCTGCGCCCCTGGGCGGCACTGGCTTCGGCGAGCGCGGCATCGGCCGGTGCCACGAGGCCGGCGCGGGCGCTCAGCGTGGTCAGGCGGGCGCTCTCGGCACGGGAAGCGGCGTCGAGCTCGGCCTGGTCGAACTGCGCCTCGCAGGCGCGCAGCGACGCGTAGGCACTCGCCGTTTCGGCGGCCAGCGCGACGCGCACCGCGTGCCAGGAGGCCACGGCTGCCGCTTCGCGCGCCTGTGCAGCGTCGGCGCCGGCGCGGGCAGCGCCGAGCCAGTCGATGTCCCAGCCGGCCTGCAGGGTCGCACCGGCGGAAGTGGCGGGTGCCGCGAGGGGCGAGGCCGTGGCACGCGCCGCCGAGACGGCCAAGCCGGCCTGCGGCAGGCGCGCCGATTCGGCTGCGATGCGCGCGGCGCGCGTGCGCTCGAAGCGCGCGCGAGCAGCGACGAGGTCGGCGCTCGCCGCCTGCGCCGACTCGACGAGCACAGGCAGCAGCGGGTCACCAAACCGCTGCCACCAGGCAGCGGCGTCGACCCCCGCACCCGGCTGCGGCAGCGGCGCCTGCCAGGCCGCCACGGCGGGCACTGACGCCGGCCGCGACGGACCCGGCAGCGCGGAACATCCCGCCAGCAAGCTGGCCAGCAGGCCGGACCGGAGGGCGGCCGGGAGGGCGGTCAAGGCCGCACGCAACGAAGGGGCACACCGGCAGGGCGCGCCTGGATGAATTGGCATGAGTCTGCTTTCCCGCCCCCCCTTTCCCGCCCCCCTTGCCCGAAGGCCCGGCAGCTTGTCGGCAGCCATCGGCAACCCGACTCGACGCAGCGCAACACCAGGAGGAGCCGCAGCTTGACCGCGAAACGCCGGGGCGCGGCCTGGGCCGGGAGGGAGTCTGTCCGCTGCAGTGTATTCGCTGGCGTGGCAGACCGCCCCTGGTGCCGGTTTCTCTGGCTCCTGGCGACAGACGCGGCGCTACGCCGGCGCCTCGCTCCTCGCGCAGCGCGCCACCAGCGCCACGAGTTCGTCTTCGGCATACGGCTTGCCGAGGTAGTGGTCGACACCCAGTTCGCGCGCGTAATCGCGGTGCTTCTGCGCAATCCGCGAGGTGATCACGATGACGGGCAATCCTGCCAGGCGGCCGTCGGCGCGAACGTTGCGCACGAGGTCGAAGCCGTCCATGCGGGGCATCTCGATGTCCGACAGCATCACGGCGGGCCGCTCCTCGGCCAGCTTCTCCAGCGCGTCGATCCCGTCCTTGGCCAGTGCGACACGGTAGCCCTCGCGTGTCAGCAGGCGCTGGGTGACGCGTCGCACCGTCAGCGAATCGTCGACGACGAGCACCAGCGGCCGGGCGTCCGTGGCGCCGGTGGGCAGCGCGGCCGCAAGGTCGGCTCCGCCACCGGCGCGGATGCGCTCGCGCACCTCGTCGCCATGCACCGCGGCCAGGGCCACCGGGTTGTAGATCAGCGCCACCGCACCGGTCGCCAGCAGCGTGACCCCGGCCAGCGCCGGCAGCCTCGCCAGCTGCGGGCCGAGGTTCTTCACCACCACTTCCTGGTTGGAGGAGACCTCGTCGACGTGCAGCGCGACACGCTGCGAGGCACTGCGCACGATCACCACGGCGTGCGTACCCGAGGCGGCCACCGGCCCGCGCAACGGACCTTGCAGCAGGGCGGGCAGCCAGAAGAACGGCAGGCGCTGATCGCCGCAGGAGAAGCCGCCGCTGGCGTAGGCCGCCTCGACCTCGGCGGCATCGACGCGCCGAACCACCTCGATCAGCGTCGACGGCACGGCGACCGACGTCTCCCCCGCCGTGAGCATGACGACCCGAGTGATCGCGGTCGTCAGCGGCAGCACCAGGCGGAAGCTGCTGCCCCGGCCAGGGGTGCTGGCGGTCTCGATGCGCCCCCCCATGGCGTGGACTTCGGCGAGCACGGCGTCCAGGCCCACGCCCCTCCCGGCCAGCTCCGTGACGCTCGCGGCCGTGCTGAAGCCCGGCTGGAAGATCAGCGCGGCCAGTCCGG
The DNA here is from genome assembly GCA_044374875.1 of Rubrivivax sp. Lineage (GTDB taxonomy): Bacteria > Pseudomonadota > Gammaproteobacteria > Burkholderiales > Burkholderiaceae_C > Rubrivivax. The sequence continues at coordinate 3,256 of JBILNT010000060.1, read as the reverse complement.
TCTCGCCCGGCTCGGCGTCTGCGGCCAGCAGGCCACGCTCGATGCCGCGCTGGCGGATGCGCTCGAAGTCGAGCCCGGTACCGTCGTCCCGTACCTCGACGCCGACCTCGTTGCCCTCCTGCGTGACGGTCACCGTGATCGAGCCTGTGCGGTCCTTGCCCACGGCCTCGCGCAGCTCCGGCGGCTCGATGCCATGGGCGACGCAATTGCGCAGCAGGTGCTCGAGGGGCCCGACCATGCGGTCGAGCACGCCGCGGTCGACCTCGATCGCGCCGCCGGCGATGTCGAGCCGCACCTGCTTGCCGGCGTCCTTCGCCGCCTGGCGCACGACCTTGTACAGGCGCTCGGCGAGGCTCTCGAACTCCACCATGCGGGTGCGCAGCAGGTCGTCCTGCAGCTCGCGCGTCAGGCGCGCCTGCGCCGCGAGCTGGTCCTCGGTCGACTGCAACGTGCGCTGCAGCCCGCGCTGCAGCGTGGCGACATCGTTGACCGACTCGGCCATGAAGCGGGTCAGCTCCTGGAACCGGGTGTACCGGTCCATCTCCAGCGGGTCGAAGGTCTGCGCGGCGACACGCGCGGCCTCCATGCGCGAGCTGATCTGGGACTCGGCCTGCACCTCGATGTCGCGCAGCTGGCGGCGCAGGCGGTCGAGGCTCTCGGTCAGCTCGGTGAGCGAGCCCTGCAGCTGGCGCATCTCGGCGTCGATGCGCGAGCGCGTGATGCTCACCTCGCCGGCGGCGTTGACCAGCCGGTCGAGCAGCGACGCACGCACGCGCACCGCGGCAGCGGCAGCAGCCGCACGCTCGGCGGGGGCCGCCGCCGGCGCGGCTGGGGTGGTCCCGGCCGGGAAGCGGCTCCAGTCGATCGGCGCGGCGGTGAGCGACGCGGCCGCCTCGCTCACCGCCGACGGCGCGGGCAGCTCCGGCATCGCTGCCTCGGCATCGCCGCGCACCACCGAGTCCCCGGCCGTGAAGGCGCCGGGCACCGGCGAAGGCGTTGCCGACGGCAGGCCCGGGACGGGCGCGCGACACAGCGCCTCCCAGGCCGCCGTCATGGTGTCGACCCGGCCGAGCAGCGGCTCCACGTCGCCGGCCGTGATCGACTCCCGGCGCACGAGGTGCTCGATGGCGGTTTCCAGCCGGTGGGCCATCTCGCCCAGCCGCATCGCACCCGCGAGCCGCGCACCGCCCTTGAACGTGTGCAGCGTGCGCATGCATGCCGCGGCGGCGCCAAGGTCGCCGGGTCGCTGCGACCACTCGCGGACGCGGGCCTGCAGCTGCGGCAGCAGCTCCAGCGACTCCTCCTCGAACATCGGGAACAGATCGGCGTCGATCGAGTCGACGGCGTCGATGTCCTCCTCGTCGTCGAAGGCGTCCACTGCAGCGAGCGTGGCATGCGCCAGCGCGGGCACGGGCTCGGGCAGCGGCGCGAAGCTCGTCGGCGACAGCATCGGCGCGACATCGGACGACTCGTCGGCCTGCGCCACGGCCGGCATCGCGTGCGCCTCTTCGGCGAACAGCGCGCCCGCGTCGGTGTCGGCGGCCTCCGGGGGCAGCCACTCGTGCTCCATCAGACGCTCGGTCAGCGCCGACGCCACCGGCCGCAGGAACCCGGCGGCGAACTGGTGCAGCAGGCGGCGGATCTCCTCGGCCACCTCGCTGAACAGCTCGGCCTCGCCGGGCCGGCCGCGGCGGGCCCGCCGGGACCGCAGCATCGCGTGCTCGAGGCTGCGTGCCAGCGCCGACAGGTCGGCGTACCCGACGGTGGCCGAGCTGCCCGCCAGCGAGTGCGCCAGCGCGATCGTGCTCTCGGCCACCGCTCGCTGCTGCCACTCCAGCGACCATTCCGAGAGCTCGGTGATCAGCCGCCGTGAGAGCTCGTCGGCCTCGTTGAGGTAGATGTTGAAGAGCGGGATGCCGATGCGCAGCGGACCGATCACCCTGAAATGCTCATCGGCCGGTCCGGACACGACGTCCGTCGTGTCGGCCAGCGCCTCGGCGGCGGGCACTTCGGCCTGCGGCTGCGCGGGTTCGGTTTCGGGCAACGGGGCGGCCGCGGGCTCGCCCGTCTCCGCGACTTCGACGGCATCGGCTGCCGGCGGCTCGGCAAACGCCGCGGCGAGTTCGCCGAAGTCGAGTTCGATCACCTCGCCGGCGGCCAGCGCCGCCGGGGCCTCGCCGGCGGCGAGCGCAGCGGGGGTCTCGTCCGCCGGCAGGGCGGCCGCCGTGCCCTCGAGTTCGAGCGACGGCAGCAGGAACGGCTCGCCCACAGACTGACCGGCGTCCAAGGTCGCGGCTGCCGCCGCGTCCTCCGTGAGCTCCACGGTCGGCGGTTCGCTGGCCTCCGCCAGGTCCAGCGGCGGCAGTCCGAGGCTCGCCACGGCCGCGGCGCCGACGCGATCGCTTTCCGGAAAGTCCAGCTCGGGCAGCTCGGGCAGCTCGGGCAACGCGGGCAGGCCGCGCGCAGCGGCCGACGGGGTGTCGAAGGCCCCGAGATCGAGTTCGAAGTCCAGGCCGGCGGCAGCCTGGTGCGCGGGCACCTCGAGAGCCGCGGGGGCTTCGACAGCGGCGAGCGCGGCCTGGGCCACGACGTCGTTCGCCATGGGCGCGCCCGGCAAGTCGAGGTCAGCCGCACTGGGCAGGCCGGGCACGCGGGCCATCAGCTCGGCGCTGGCCTGCGCGGCAGCAGGTGCCAGCGCCGCGGCTGCCGCGCCGGCAGGCGGCAGCACGGGCCGGGCCCCGCCGTCGATGCGAAGGGCATCGGCGGCGCGCGCCAGGTCGGTGGAGGCGCGACCCTCGTCCTGGCCGCGCGCCACCGCCTCGGTCCAGCCGGCCAGGTGGTCCAGCGCCTGTGCGGTGAAACCGCGCAGGGCTTCGTCCATCGGCGTGCTCACGGCCAGACGGGCGTTGTAGAGCTGCTCGCAGGCCCACGCGGCCTCGCCGTAGTCGCGCAGCCCGATCACTCGCGAGCTGCCCTTGAGCGTGTGGAAGGCCCGCCGCAACGCCGTCAGATCGCCGATGTCGGCGGGCGCGCCGTCGAGCCGGGCCAGGGCGTCGCGCGCCGCCTGCACGACCTCGCGCGCCTCCTCGACGAAGATCTCGCGCAGCTCGGCGTCGTGCTCGAGGGCGGTCGCGGGCGTCGAAGGCGCGGGCGCCGGAGCCGGCGCGACCGCGGGCGAGGGGGACGCCGGCGCGCCGGCCTCGTCGGCCAGGGTCCCGGCCGCCGGCACCTCGGGCTCGAGCTCGTCGAAGCGCGA
>JBILNT010000238.1:0-4630 GCA_044374875.1 Rubrivivax sp. | reverse complement strand
TGCCTCGCGGATGCGCCGGCCCTCGGCGGTGCGGATGGGGATGTTCTGGAGGTTGGGGTCGTTGCTGGCCAGACGCCCGGTCACCGCCACCGCCTGCGCGTAGTGGGTGTGCACGCGGCCCGTGGCCGGGTTGACCATCTGCGGCAGCTTGTCGGTGTAGGTGCCCTTGAGCTTGGAGAGGCTGCGGTGCTCGAGGATCTTCGCCGGCAGCGGGTAGTCCAGCGCCAGCGCCTCCAGCACCTCCTCGTCGGTGGACGGCGCGCCGCTGGCGGTCTTCTTCTTCACCGGCAGGCCGAGCTTGCCGAACAGGATCTCGCCGATCTGCTTCGGGCTGCCGAGGTTGAAGGGCTGGCCGGCGATCTCGTGCGCCTCGCGCTCCAGCGCCATCATGCGCGAGGCCAGCTCATGGCTCTGCCGCGCCAGCACGCCGGCGTCGATCAGCACGCCGTGGCGCTCGATGCGCGCGAGCACCTCCACCACCGGCATCTCGATGCGCTCGTACACCTCGCGCAGCCGTGCGTCGCGCTCGAGCCCGGGCCACAGCACCTCGTGCACGTGCAGCGCCATCTCGCTGTCCTCGCCGGAGTACTCCGTGGCACGCGAGACCTCCACCTGCGCGAACGGGATCTGGCTCGCACCCTTGCCACAGACGTCCTCGTAGCTCAGGCCGCGGCGCCCGAGGTGCCGCTCGGCCAGGCTCTCCAGCGAATGGCCACGGTGCGCCTCGAGCACGTAGCTCTCGAGCATGGTGTCGTGGCGATAGCCGCGCACCTGCACGCCGTGGTTGGCGAAGACGTGCAGGTCGTACTTGACGTTCTGCCCCAGCTTGCCGCGCGTGCCGTCCTCCAGCCAGGGGCGCAGCTCGGAGAGCACCACGTCGAGCTCGAGCTGGTCGGGGGCCCCAGGGTAGACGTGGCCGGTGGGCACGTAGGCCGCGCGGCCGGGCTCGACGGCGAACGAGATGCCGACGATGCGCGCGCGCAGGGCGTCCAGCGAGTCGGTCTCGGTGTCGACGGCCGCGAGCTCCGCGCCCATCAGCAGCGCCGTCCAGTGGTGCAGGCGCTCCAGCGTGGTGATGGTCTCGTACTCGCGCGCGATGTCGCGGCGCGGGGCGGCCGGCGGATCGTCGGCGCCGCCGGGAACCGTCGCCGCGGCGGGCGCCGAGGCTGGGGCCGGGCCAGCGCCCAGTGCCGCCTCCAGCTCCTTGCGCCAGGCGCCGAAGCCGTAGCGCTGGAAGAAGTCCAGCAGGCCGGGGCGGTCGACCTCGCGCAGCGCCAGGGCGTCCAGCGAGGGCCAGCCCGCCACGTGGCCGCCAAGGTCGCAATCGGTCACCACCGTGATCAGCCGGCGGCCCTGCGGCAGCCAGTCCAGGGCCTTGCGCAGGTTCTCGCCGGCCACGCCCTTGATGTCGGCGGCCGCAGCCACGACGCCGTCGAGCGAGCCGAAGTCGGCGATCCACTTCGCCGCCGTCTTCGGGCCGACCTTCTCGACGCCGGGCACGTTGTCGACCGCGTCGCCGATCAGCGTCAGGTAGTCGACGATGCGCTCGGGCGCCACGCCGAACTTGGCGCGCACGCCCGCTTCGTCGAGCCGCTCGCCGGTCATCGTGTTGATCAGCGTGACCTGCGGCGTGACGAGCTGCGCCAGGTCCTTGTCGCCGGTGGAGATGACCACCTGGTGCCCGGTCTGGGCGGCCGCCCGCGCCAGGGTGCCGATGGCGTCGTCGGCCTCGATGCCGGGCACTTCCAGCACCGGCCAGCCGAGCAGCCGCACCACCTCGTGGATCGGATCGATCTGCTGCGCCAGCGCCTCGGGCATCGGCGGGCGGTGCGCCTTGTAGTCGGCGTACCAGGCGTTGCGGAAGGTGTCGCCCTTGGCGTCGAAGACGCAGGCGGCGTGTTCGGCCGGGATCTGCTCGCGCAGCCGCTTCATCATCGCCACCATCCCGTGGATGGCGCCGGTGGGGAAGCCGTCCTTCGAACGCAGGTCGGGCATCGCGTGGAAGGCCCGGTAGAGGTAGCTCGAGCCGTCGACGAGCAGCAAGGTCTTCTCGGTCATGCGGCGATTGTGGCGCGCCGGGGCGTGGCGCCCACCCCCCTGCGTAGAATCCGGCACATGTCTTTCCCTGCGCCTTCGCGCCTCGCTGCCCTTGCCTGCGTGGCGGCCCTGCTGCCGCCGTGCGCGCGGGCCCAGGGCGCCGAGCCCGCCCCCCGCGCAACCCCCGAGCCGCAGATCGAGCGCATCGTCCAGCAGGACGACAACGTGCGCATCGAGGAACTGCGCGTGCGCGGCGTCACCCAATCGATCACCGTCAACGCGAAGGCCGGCGGCACGGCGTCGCGCTACCAGATCCGCACCGGCGATGGCAGCGACGCCGACCGCGAGCGTCATGGCGCCGGCCGCAGCGCCTGGCGGCTGTTCTCGTTCTAGCCCGCGCGTCATGGCGGTCTACACGGAAGTCGGCTTCGACGAGGCCGCATCCCTTCTCGGCAGGCTCGGCCTGGGACGCCTGACCGACCTGCACGGCATCCGCTCGGGCATCGAGAACACGAACTACTACGCCACGACGACCGAAGGCCAGTGGGTGCTCACGCTCTTCGAGCGCCTGGGCCGCGATCAGCTGCCCTACTACCTGCGGCTGATGCAGCACCTGGCGCAGCGCGGCATCCCGGTGCCCGCACCGCAGGCCGACGAGCGCGGCGAACTGCTGCACGCGGCGGCTGGCAAGCCGGCCGCGGTCGTCACGCGGCTGCCCGGCAGCCACCGGCTGGCACCGGATGCCGACCACTGCGCGCAGGTCGGCGCGATGCTCGCCCGCATGCATCTGGCCGGGCAGGACTTCCCGCTGCACCAGCCCAACCTGCGCGGGCTGGCCTGGTGGGGCGAGACGGTGCCCGTGGTGCTGCCCTACCTGGCGCCGCCGCAGGCCTCGCTCCTGGCCGACGAACTGGCCTTCCAGCACGAACTGGGTGCGTCACCGGCGTTCGCCGCGCTGCCACGCGGCCCGGTGCACGCCGACCTGTTCCGCGACAACGCGATGTTCGACGACACCGCAGGCCCCGACCGCCTGTGCGGCTTCTTCGACTTCTACTTCGCCGGCGACGACACGCTGCTGTTCGACGTGGCGGTGTGCCTGAACGACTGGTGCTGCGACCTCGCCACCGGCCGGCTCGACGAAGCCCGGGCCGCGGCCTTCTGCGCCGCCTACCAGGACGTGCGACCCCTCGGCCACGGCGAGGTGCGCCTGCTGCCGGCCCTGCTGCGCGCCGCCGCGTTCCGCTTCTGGCTCTCGCGGCTGTGGGACTGGCACCTGCCGCGCGACGCCGCGCTGCTGCAGCCCAAGGACCCGACCCAGTTCGAACGCGTGCTGCGCGAGCGCATCGCCGAGCCCTGGCACCCGGCCGCACGCTGAGCACACGACGCATGGCCCTGTCCCTCAAACCCGTCGAACCGGCGCGCGGCGCGCGCTGGGTGGGTGACGCCTTCCGGCTCTTCGCGCGCCGCCCGCTCGGCTTCACGATGCTGTTCGTGATGTTCCTCGCGGTGGCACTCTTCGCGTCGCTGCTGCCGCTGGTCGGCGGCGTGCTGCAGATGATGCTGCTGCCGCTGCTGTCGCTGGGCTTCATGGTCGCCAGCCAGTCGGTGATGCTCGGTGGCGGCGTGCGGCCAGACGCCTTCGTCGAGCCCCTGCGCGGCGCGCCCGAGCGCCGCAACGCGCTGCTGGCGTTGTGCGCCCTCTACGGCGTAGCCGCCATCGCGATCCTGCTGCTGGCCGACGTGGTCTCCGGCGGAGCCCTGGCCGAGTTGCAGGAGCTGATGGCGCGCAACGACGCGCCGCCGGCCGATGTCGACGCACTGCTGGCCGATCGTGGCCTGGCCGCCGCGGTGCTGGTCGGCGCGGGGCTGGGCACGCTGCTGTCGGTCGTGTTCTGGCATGCCCCGGCGCTGGTGCACTGGGGAGGCCAGGGTGTCGCCCAGGCGCTGTTTTCCAGCACGCTCGCAGTCTGGCGCAGCAAGGGCGCCTTCTTCGTCTACGGGCTGGCCTGGCTGGCGATCGTGATGGCCTTCGGTGCGGCGGTGGCATTGGTCTTCGGGCTGATCGGCGCCAGTGCAGTGGGGTCTTTCCTCGCGCTGCCCGCCGGCCTGCTGTTCTCGACCGTGTTCTACGTGTCGCTGATCTTCACCTTCCACGACAGCTTCGGCGGCGCCCCCTCCGCCGCCGACGAGCCCCCGGCCGGGCTGGCCGAAGGGTGACAGGCCGCCAGAAGCACACCACCATGCGACGTACCGCCCTCCTCGTCCTCGTGCCAGCCATGCTCGCAGGCCTGGGCGGCTGTGCCGTCGTCAGCATCGCGGGCGCGGCCGCCGGCGCGGCCATCGAGGTCGGCGGCGCGGTCGCCGGCACCACCGTGCGCGTGACGGGCAAGGTCATCGAGAAGGCTATCGACGTCGTGATGCCTTCTTCACCGGAGGAATTGGCGCGCTGAACCTCGGGCGCTCCTCGCTCAGAGCCTGAGAGTTTTTCCGCCGTGGCCGAAAGGCGCGCCAAGACGCCCCGTATCTAGGCGCAAACCACAGCCATAGCTCGGGCTATGGCGCGGATTTGCAACGACGAGACGGGGTGTTTTGG
>JBILNT010000237.1:0-4636 GCA_044374875.1 Rubrivivax sp. | reverse complement strand
ATCGAGCCGCAGAAGGTCTCGGGCCAGCTCGGCGCCGAGATCATCCGGCTGTGGGTGGCCGCCAGCGACTACTCCGGCGACATCGCCGGCGACGACAAGATCCTGGCGCGCGTGGTCGACGGCTACCGCCGCATCCGCAACACGCTGCGCTTCCTGCTGGCCAACACCAGCGACTTCGACGCCGCGAAGGACGCCGTGCCCTTCGCCGAGATGCTCGAGATCGACCGCTGGGCGCTCTCGCGCGCCGAGCAGTTCCAGGCCGAGGTGCTGAAGCACTTCGAGGTCTACGAGTTCCACCCGGTCGTGGCGAAGCTGCAGGTGTTCTGCTCGGAGGACCTGGGGGCGTTCTACCTCGACGTGCTCAAGGACCGCCTTTACACCACCGCGCCGAAAAGCCTGGCGCGGCGCAGTGCGCAGACGGCCCTGTGGCAGGTCACCCACGCGATGCTGCGCTGGATGGCCCCCTTCCTCAGCTTCACCGCCGAGGAAGCCTGGACGGTCTTCTCGCCCGGCCAGGGCAGCATCTTCAAGCAGACCTGGTGGAACTTCGCCGGCGTGGGTGCCACCACCGACGCGGCGCTGCTGGCGAAGTGGCAGACCGTGCGCGAGGTGCGCGACGCCGTCAACAAGGCCATCGAGGCCGTGCGCACGGAAGGTGCCGTGGGCTCTTCGCTGCAGGCCGAGGTGACGGTGGCCGCGCCACCCGAGACGCACGCCCTGCTGGCCTCGCTGGGCGAGGACCTCAAGTTCGTTCTCATCACGTCCCGGTCCACGCTCACCGCGGGCGAGGCGCTGCAGGTGACGGTCACGCCGTCGGCGGCCACCAAGTGCGAGCGCTGCTGGCACTGGCGCGACGACGTCGGCCACGACCCGGCCCACCCGACGCTGTGCGGGCGCTGCACCAGCAACCTGTTCGGCGCCGGCGAGGCGCGGGTGGTGGCCTGATGGCCGGCCGGGGCAGTTCATCGCCGGGCGGCCTGGGCCTTTGGCTGGCCTTGGCCGCACTGGTGATCGTCGTCGACCAACTCACCAAGACGGCGATCCTCGCCACCTTCCAGCACGGCGACGTGCGGCCGATGGCGAGCTTCTTCAACCTCGTGCGCGTGCACAACACGGGCGCCGCCTTCAGTTTCCTGGCCGGTGCCTCGGGCTGGCAGCGCTGGTTCTTCGTGGGCCTCGGCATCGCCGCGTCGCTGTTCATCGTCTGGATGATCCGCAACCACCCGACGCAGCGGCTGTTCTGCTTCTCGGTGACGATGATCATGGGCGGCGCGCTGGGCAACGTCGTCGACCGCCTGCTGCACGGCTACGTGGTCGACTTCCTGCAGTTCCGCTTCTCGTTCCTCGAGCCGCTGTTCCCGGGGGGCTATTTCCCGAGCTTCAACGTGGCCGACAGCGCCATCACGCTCGGAGCGGCGTGCCTCATCCTGGACGAGATCCTGCGGGTGCGCCGCGGCAAGTGAGCGCGCTGACCCGCGAGGCAGGGTTCAATCCGGAAGCATCGACAGGATCACGCGCAGCGTGTCGGCGATCTGACGATTGAGCCGATAGGCCTCGTGCGGGCTTCGCGCTGCATCGTCGAAGAGCTGCGCCGCGTTGGCAAGCAGCGCGCGATCCATCTCGAGCCCCACCGCCAGCGCCTGTGCGACGCGCTGGCCGGCGAGAAGATCGCGGGGGGAGAAACGTGGCTGATCCATGGTGAGGTGACCGAATTGATGAGGGCGCGACCGCGGCGCCCGAGCGACTCGTCGTGAAGGGCAAGACCTACCGCCCCGGCGAGTTTGCCCTCGCCGCGTATCACAGAGTGAGCCGCTGAGAGCCTGAGAGTCTTTCCCCCATACCCGCCTTGCACCCCAAAACACCCCGTCTCGTCGTTGCAAATCCGCGCCATAGCCCGAGCTATGGCTGTGGTTTGCGCCTGGATACGGGGCGTCTTGGCGCGCCTTTCGGCCACGGCGGAAGAACTCTCAGGCTCTGAGCCCGCGCCTCGCCGGACTTCAAGGCGCCGCGCCGTCGCGGGGGAAACGCACCGTGAACAGCGCCCCCGGACCCTGTCCGGGCCGCGGCGGGTGGGCGTCCTCGATCGAGACCGTGGCCTCGTGCTGCTCGGCCACCTCCTGCACGATCGCCAGCCCCAGGCCGCTGCCGTCGACATTCGTGCCCAGTGCCCGGTAGAAGGGCCGGAACACCAGCTCGCGCTCCGCCGCCGGGATGCCCGGGCCGCTGTCCTCCACCTGCAGCACCACCACCTGGCCGAAGGGGTCGGTCAGCACGCGGGTGGTCACGGTGCCACCGGCGGGCGTGTACTGCAACGCGTTGTCGACGAGGTTGCGCACCATCTCGCGCACGAACACCGGCTGCCCGAGGAACACCGCGCTGGCGTCGCCGCTGTCGGGGCCTTCGTAGCCTAGGTCGATGCGCTTGTCCATCGCCTTGGGCACGAAGTCTCGCACGGTCTCGCGCGTGATCTCGGCCAGGTCGATCGACTGCTTGCGCAGCGCCTGCTCGCGGTCCTCGGCGCGCGCCATCGCCAGCAACTGGTTGACCATGTGCGCGGCGCGCTCGCTGGACAGCGCGATCTGCTCGAGCGAGCGCTTCACCGAGGCCGGATCGTCGCGCCCGCCGTCGATCTCGCGCGCCGCCAGCTCGGCCTGCATGCGCAGCCCGGCCAGCGGCGTCTTGAGCTGGTGCGCGGCATCGGCCAGGAAGTGGCGCTGCGTGCCCATCGAGCTTTCCAGGCGCTGCAGCAGGTCGTTGATCGCCGCCACCAGCGGCGCCACCTCCTCGGGCACGTCGCGCTGGTCGATCGGCGACAGGTCGGTGCTCTCGCGGCGGCGGATGCGCTGCTGCAGCTCCGACAGCGGGCGGATGCCGCGCGCCAGCGCGAACCACACCAGCATCACCGCCAGCGGCAGGATCACGAACTGCGGCAGGATCACGCCCTTGATGATCTCGGTGGCCAGCCGTGAACGCTTGTCCAGCGTCTCGGCGATCTGCACCAGCGGGCCGTGCTCCGCCTCGACGCCGGTCAACGGCAGCCAGACATAGGCCACCCGCACCGCGTCGTCACCGACCACGTCGTCGCGGAAGCGTACCTCGTTGGGTGCCGACAGCGCGCCGTCGGGCGGCACGGTCAGGCGCGCGTCGCCTGCGACCAGCTCGCCGCGCTCGCCGAGCACCTGGTAGAACATCGTGTCCTCGTCCTCGCTGCGCACCATCATCGCGGCCGAGCGGCGCAGCTCGGCACGCACTGCCGCGCCGACGCGGTCGGGCGCCGACACCTGCGCCGAGAACTGCTGCGCCAGCGCCTGGGCGCGCTCGCCGAGGTCGCGGTCGTAGGGGCGGTTGGCGATGCCCTGTGCCACCAGCCAGGTCAGCGCCACGCTCATCGGCCACAGCAGCAGCAGCGGCGCGAGCATCCAGTCGAGGATCTCGCCGAAGAGGGAACGCTGTTCGCGCTGCTGGGCCATCGGGCGGAGTTGCCGGCCAACCTCGGAGGTTGTTCAGCTCAGTGTGGCGCCCTGCGGCGCCAGGAGCGGCATCGGCCGGTGCGGCGCCACGCGGCTGCGCTCGGTCACGCCGCGATCTTCTCCAGGCAGTAGCCGAGCCCGCGCACCGTCGCGATGCGCACCGGCCCCTGCTCGATCTTCTTGCGCAGGCGGTGGATGTAGACCTCGATTGCGTTGTTGCTGACTTCCTCGCCCCATTCGCACAGGCGCTCGACGAGCTGGTCCTTGCTGACCAGTCGCCCCGAGCGCTGCAGCAGCACCTCGAGCAGCGACAGCTCGCGCGCCGAGAGCTCGAGCATCTGGTCATTCAGGTAGGCGACGCGACCGGTGGCGTCGAAGGACAGCGGCCCGTGCTTGATGATGCTCGACGCCGTGCCCAGACCGCGTCGGGTGAGCGCGCGCACGCGCGCCTCGAGCTCCTGCAGCGAGAACGGCTTGGCCATGTAGTCGTCGGCGCCCAGGTCCAGGCCCTTGACGCGCTGCTCGATGCTGTCGGCCGCCGTCAGGATCAACACCGGCACCGACGAGCCGCGGGCGCGCAGCTTGCGCAGCACCTCGAAGCCGTGCATGCGGGGCAGCCCGAGGTCGAGGATCACCAGGTCGAACTCGTGGGCCGCGAGTGCGGCGTCGGCCTCGCTGCCGCTGCCGACCTGGTCGGCGACATAGCCCGACGACCGCAGGGAGCGCAACAGGCCGTCGGCAAGGACCTGGTCGTCTTCGGCAATGAGGATCCGCATGACACTGTCTCCTGGTGCTTCTTCTACCCGCGGTGACGCGGCGGTATTCCCTCGGTCATTCTAAGGTCGCCCCCCGCGCGCGCGGCATGCCCGCGGCTTGATTGAAGTCAAGTGCAGTCCGGGGGCTGTCCCTCGGGAGAGGGATACTGTACGAACATCCAGCTTCTGCCATAATGATCCCGACAAGGAGATGACCATGGACGCACCCGTGAAAGCGCTGAACACCGAGAAGGCGAAGGCCCTGCAAGCCGCGCTGGCCCAGATCGAGAAGCAGTTCGGCAAGGGCACCATCATGCGCCTGGGTGCCGGCGAGAAGATCGAGGACATCCAGGTCGTCTCCACGGGCTCGCTGGGCCTGGACATCGCGCTCGGCGTCGGCGGCCTGCCGCG
>JBILNT010000236.1:0-4638 GCA_044374875.1 Rubrivivax sp. | reverse complement strand
CCGCCGGCGCGATCTGTATCTGAGGCTCTTGCAACCCTGGCCTCGCCGGCTTCCATGTCGGCCCCGCCGCTTCAAGCGTTTTTCGGCTGGCTCCGCGATGGGCTGGCCGGGGGTTCGATCGAGATCAACACCCGCACGGCCCTGGTCCATCACGTTCCCGAAGGCCTGCTGCTGGTATCGCCGGGCATCTTCCGGTCCTTTCTGGCATGGCAGGGTGCCGACGCGAACTTCGAGGAGAGCCTGAAGCGCCTGCAGCGTTCCGTCCTCAAGGCCGGATGGCACCTTGACGGGGCCGACGGGGCGAACGTGCTCGGCTATGCCTGGACCAAGAACGGCAAGGCGACCGCCAGGTTGCACGGGATCGTCATCGAGCAGCCCCAGCGCCTGCTCGACCCGCTCCCACCAATCAACCCGCGACTCGCGCGGATCGCGGTCGCTGGCGGCTCTGACCCGTGACCGCGCCCCTGGAAGGACGGCTTCGCGGCGCGCACGAGCTCATCGCGGGCGGCGTGTCGTTGGCGGCGGGCGGCGCTGCGCTGATCGCACCCGGCTGGCTTTTGCTGAGCCCGCCCTGGCAGTTCGGGCTGGCTGCAGCGCTGCTCGGCCATGCCGCGTGGCGGGGCAGGCAGGGGGCTCGAACGCTCGCCTACCGGCGCAACCTTCGTAGGCTGCTCGGTTTCAAGATGGACTCGGCTTCGATTCCCTGGTCGGCGCATCGCCTTTACCTCGGTCGAGGGTTCCGGTGGGATCAGCGTCACACCCAGCGGCTCTTCGAGGCCCGGCAGCCTGCGAGCCAGCGGCTGCTGGAGCCTTCGTGGTGGGGGCGTTTGCTGCCCGGGTCTGCGTCTTCTGGTGATGAGCCCGCCGGCCTTGGCGGCGATCCGGCCCTGCATGGCGTCGAGCCCGACGAGTCCGACATCTGGATGGACCTGTCCGAGCGGGTCGGCCACACCCTGGTGCTGGGAACCACGCGGGTGGGCAAGACGCGCCTGGCCGAACTGCTGATCGCCCAGGACATCCGCCGGGGCGAGGTGGTGATCGTCTTCGATCCCAAGGGAGACGTGGACCTGTTGCGGCGCGTTTACGCCGAGGCGCAGCGCGCAGGGCGGGCCGACGCCTTCTTCATGTTCCACCTCGGCCACCCGGACATCTCTGCCCGCTACAACCCGGTGGGCAGCTTCTCGCGCATCACCGAGGTGGCCACGCGCATCGCCGGGCAGTTGCCCTCGGAGGGGCAATCGGCCGCCTTCAAGGAGTTCGTCTGGCGCTTCGTGAACGTGATGGCCCGGGCGCTGGTGGCGCTGGGCCGTACGCCCGACTATGAGGCGATCAACCGACATGCCTCCGACATCGAGCCGCTGCTGGTCGACTACTTCGAGCAGTGGCTGGACCGGGAGCCGGCCGCGGCCGGTTGGCGAGATGAGCTCGAGCGCCAGCCGATCGACAAGAAGAGTCTCGACAAGGGGCTGCAGTCGCGCGGGCTGCGGGCGGTGAGCCTGGTGGAGTTCGCCCGGCGGCGGCGCCTGTACGACCCCATCGCCCACGCGCTGGCTTCCACGCTCGCCTACGAGAAGAGCCACTTCGACAAGCTGGTGGCCTCGCTGCTGCCCCTGATGGAGAAGCTCACCACCGGACGCACAGCGGCGTTGCTGTCTCCGGCGATGAACGCGCCCGGGGACTGGCGGCCGGTGTTCGACTGGAACGCCGTGATCAACCTGGGCGGCATCGTCTACGTGGGGCTCGATGCCCTGTCCGATTACGAGGTGGCCGCGGCGGTGGGCAACTCGATGTTCGCCGACCTCACCAGCGTCGCGGGCAGCCTCTACAAGTACGGCCCGGGTCGGGGCTTTCCGGTCCCGGTGAAGCCTCGGCGCATCGCCATCCACGCCGACGAGTTCAACGAGCTGATCGGCGACGAGTTCATCCCGCTGCTCAACAAGGCGGGCGGGGCGGGCTTCCAGGTGACGGCCTACACCCAGACCTGGTCGGACGTGGAAGCGCGCATCGGCTCGCGGCCCAAGGCCGGGCAGATCGCTGGCAACTTCAACACGCTGATCATGCTGCGGGTGAAGGAGCTGGCCACCGCCGAGCTGCTGACCACGCAGCTGCCCACCGTGCAGGTGGTCGCCACGGTGGCGTCTTCCTCGGTGTCCGATACCAACGACCCGGGCGAGTTCACCGACTTCGCCAGCCGCAACGAAGACCGGATCGCACCCGAGACCGTGCCGATGCTGGCGCCGACCGACCTGGTGCAACTGCCCAAGGGGCAGGCGTTTGCGCTGCTGCATGGGGGGCAACTGCACAAGATCCGCATGCCGCTGCCCGGGGCAGGTGACGATCCGCTGATGCCTGCCGGCCTGAAGGAGATCGGCGAGGCGCTACGCGCGCGGCTGGATGGACCCTGGTTGTGGCCTGAGCCGGCGCTGGACGGGGCCGAAGGAGAGCGCGCGCATGGGCTCGCGCAACACCAGCTTCCATGAAGGTGCGCTGGCGCGGGTACTGCTCGCGCCGTTCAAGCTCGGGTTCGCGCTGACGCTGGGGCTCGCCGGCCTGCTGCTGGTGGCGTGGACGGTGGACTGGCTGTTCGTCGCCCATGTCTGGCCGGGGCGCCTTGACGGGTTGCGGGCGTTGCTCGCCGAGGAACTGGCGGCCGGCACGGCCATGGCGGCCCGGCAGGGCGGACCGGCGTCGGCGGTGACCGCGCCGGCCAACGCGCTCTACGCGCTGGTCTTCGAGGCCACAGGGCTGCACGAGATGGGGCAACGGTTCGCCGAGGGCGCGCCGATGTCCATCCCGGACACGGTCGTACGCAGAACCTGGCTCGCCCGGCAGGAGGCGATCGAGGTGGCGATGATCGGCACCCAGCTGCTGGGCCTGCGCGCCGGGATCCTGGTGCGGTTTCTGCCGCTCCTTGCGCTGCTCTACGCGGTGGGCGCAGCCGAGGGTCTGAGCCAGCGGGCGATTCGCCGTGCCCAGGCGGCACGGGAGTCGGCGAGCCTGTACCACCGGGCGAAGTACGGGCAGGTGGTGGTGCTGGCGCTGGGTGGGTCAGCGCTGCTGATCTGGCCGGCGCCCGTGGCGTGGGGGCTGTGTGCCGGGGTCGGCGCCGTGCTGGTCGGCGTGCTGGCGGCGGGGCAGTGGGCGTACTACAAGAAGCACGTTTGAGGGGGCATTGCCCCGGCGGGCAACCTTCCCGCCCATCCTGCCGAGTGCCTGAGCGTACGCGCAGTACCTGCTCGCCCCAGCCCGGCGGCCCGGCTTGGGGTCAGGCTTGAATCGGCGTATGATGCATGAAACGTCAATGAGAAAGCATTCGATCTGCCATGTCCGCCGTGGTCGCCAATCCCCTGCCTGCCGCTTCGGCGCATGTCGCCCGCGCCTTGCGCCCCGGGCAGGTGTACAGGCGTGAGGACCTGGCGCCGCTCAGCACGGCCGTGGACCGCCACCTGCAGGAGCTGGTCTCGGCAGGTCGCCTGACCAAGCTCGCCCGCGGCCTGTACTACGCGCCGCGCGAGTCCGCGTTCGGCGTGGTGCCGCCCGCCGATGAGGAACTGGTCGCCGCGTTCCTGAAGGACCGGGACTTCCTTCTCTTCTCCCCCTCGGCCTACAACGCGGCGGGTCTGGGCACGACCCAGCTCTACAACCGCACCTGGGTCTACAACCGCAAGCGCCATGGCGTGTTCACGCTCGGAAGCCGGCAGTACGACTTCAGGGTCAAGCCCCGGTTCCCGAGGCGGCTGTCCGACGAGTTCCTGTTCGTCGATGCGCTCAACAACCTGGGCGAGCTGACTGAAGACGAGGCGGCCGTGCTCGCGCGCGCCAGGCAGCGTGCCCGAGAGATGGATGGCACGAAGTTGAAGCGCGCCCTGGAGCAGTTCGGGCTGGTGGCCACCCGCAAGCGCGTGATGGGCTGGCTGGATGCCTGAGTTCCTGCACGCACGGCGCGACTTCGGGCAACTGGTCAGTCTGGTCGCTGCCGAGCGAGGTGTCGATCCGGTCCTGGTCGAGAAGGACTACTGGCTGATGCACTGCCTGTGGGGCCTTCAGGCGCAGGGTCTGCGGTTCGAGCTCAAGGGCGGCACATCGCACCTCAAATTCGTTCACGAGGGCATATTCGCTGTGCAGCGAATATCCCCGAAAGCCTGAACATCGAGCGCTCGAGCAGCGCGCAGGCTGGTGACCGGGTGCTGCCTTGCTCAAGCCCGCCACAGCTGCGGCCGTTTCGGTTCCGGCCCGTCGAGCACCGGATCGCCCGCCTTGGTGACGGGATCGATCCAGTCCGCCTTGCCCCGGGCCCAATCGAGCCATTTGCGCTTGTCGTCGTCGAGCGTGCCTTGCGCGATCGCCTGCGCTTCTACGGCCGAAGCCAGTGCCCTGATGCGGTTGGCGCGTTCCAGCCTGACGGCATCCCGGAGCAGGCCTCGAAGCCGCTCCGCCTCCTCGGACCGTTGCCGGACGGCGGCCTGGTAGCGGGCCTGCGCGGCTTCCATCTCGGACTCGCGGGTCTGGTGCTCGGCCTGCCGATGGCGCTGTTCCTCGATCAGCTCGACGACGCCGATGACGATGCCGCGCAGGCGGCGCTCCAGGGGCGTCTTGGTGGCGTCGTGCCACTGGCGTTGCACCCACCCGCGCACGGTG
>JBILNT010000059.1:0-16586 GCA_044374875.1 Rubrivivax sp. | reverse complement strand
CCGACGTTCTCGCGCGTGACGTCCTTGAAGATGCGCGCGCCCTTGGCGTCGAGCGTCAGGTTGACGGTGGGCTCCTGGGTCTGGCTGTCGAAGCCGGGCTGGGCGTCGGTGAGGTTCTCGCCGGTGAGCACGACCTGGCGGAAGACGATGATGGGCACGCCGCCGCGCTCGAGGTAGCGCTCGGAGCCGAAGGGCACGGGCCCGTCGCCGCGGATCGCGGCCTGCGCCTCGGCGGTGTCGTTGACCATGCGGATCTCGAGCGTCGCCGTGCGCCCGATGATGTCCTTGGCCTTGGCGGTGTCCTGCACCCCGGGCAGCTGCACCACCACGCGGTCCAGGCCCTGCTGCTGGATCACCGGCTCGGCCACGCCGAGCTCGTTGACGCGGTTGTGCAGCGTCGTGATGTTCTGCTTGACGGCCTGCTCCTGCACGCGGCGAGCGGCCTCGGGCTTGAGCGCGCCCACCAGGCGCGGCTCGGCCGCGTCGGGCGAGGTCGCCCACTGCAGGTCGGGCAGCTGGTCGGTGAGCAGGTTGCGCGCCTGCTCCAGCGTGGCGGCGTCGCGGAAGCGCACCTCCACGTTGTTGCCGTCGCGCGTGATCCCGGCATGGCGGATGTTCTTGTCGCGCAGCAGGGTGCGGATGTCGCCCGTCAGCGATTCGGCGCGCTTGGTGAGCGCGGCCTTCATGTCGACCTGCATCAGGAAGTGCACGCCGCCGCGCAGGTCCAGGCCCAGGTACATCGGCAGCGCGTGCAGCCTGGCCATCCACTCGGGCGAGCGGGAGACGAGGTTCAGCGCGACGATGTAGCTCGGGTTGGAAGGATCGGGGTTCAGCGCCTTGCTGATCGCGTCCTTGGCCTTGATCTGGGTGTCGGTGTCGGCGAAGCGCGCGCGCACCGAGCTGCCGTCGAACTGCACGAAGTCGGCCTTCAGGCCGGCCGCATCGAGCGTGCCGCGCACCCGGTCGGCGAGGTCGGGCAGCACCTTGACGGTGGCCTTGCCGCTGGAAACCTGCACCGCCGGCGCCTCGCCGTAGAAGTTGGGCAGCGTGTAGAGCAGGCCGATGACGAGCGCGACCCCGAGGATCGCGAACTTCCACCACGGGTAGCGGTTCATTGCGGGCTTCCTTGCGCGGCCGAGCGGCGCGAATGGTGGGCCGGCGCACCCCGGGCGGGTGGCCGCCGGCCAGGGGGCGCCGGATTACTTGAAGGTGCCCTTGGGCAGCACCTGCAGAACCGCCAGGCGCTGCACCTGCAGCTCGACGCCGTCGGCCACCTCGACGTGGAGGTAGCTGTCGCCGAGCTTGGCCACGCGACCGAGCACGCCACCGGCGATCACGACCTCGTCGCCCTTGGCCAGGGCCTCGACCATGGCCTTGTGCTCCTTCTGCTTCTTCATCTGCGGGCGGATCATGATGAAGTAGAGCACCACGAACATCAGCACCAGCGGCAGCAGGCTGAGCAGGGTCGACTCGGTGCTGCCCGCGGCGGCGGGGGCGGTCTGGGCGTAGGCGGTGGAGATGAACACTTCGGCGGTCCTTCCGTGCTTTTCGTGGAATCGGTCCCGCGGCGAAGCGCTCGCGGGCGAACCGCGCATTGTAGGTGGGCCGCGGAGGGCCCTGGCCCGGCGGGGGCAGCCCGCGCCAGCACGGCAGCGAGCGTCCAGCCGCTGGCCACGAGGAACCGTTCCTCGCGGCGCCGTGCGTGAGGGAAGGGAAGGTTTGCGAATGCGGGCCGGCTCTCACCCCCCGGCGCGCCCCACCCCGTGGTACTCGACACCGAAGGTCTTCATCAGCGCCGGGTCGTAGAGGTTGCGTCCGTCGAAGATCACAGGCTGGCGCAGGGTGGCCTTGATCGTGTCGAAGTCGGGGTTGCGGAATTCCTTCCACTCCGTCACCACCAGCAGACCGTCAGCGCCTTCGAGGGCGGCCGACTGGCTGGGGACGAAGCTGACGGCCTCGATGCCCTCGAGCACGCGCTTCGCCTCGTCAGTGGCCACCGGGTCGTAGGCCTGGATGCGGGCGCCGCGGCGCGCGAGTTCGGCCACCACCACGCGGCTGGGCGCATCGCGCATGTCGTCGGTGTCGGGCTTGAACGCCAGGCCCCAGAGCGCGAAGGTGCGGCCCGACAGATCGTCCCCGAAGCGACGCACCACCTTGTCGACCAGCACCCGCTTCTGTCGCTCGTTGGCGGCTTCCACGGCACGCAGCACACCCAGCTCGACGCCGTTTTCCCGGCCGGTGTGGATCAGCGCCTTCACATCCTTCGGGAAGCAGCTGCCGCCGTAGCCCGCGCCGGCGTAGAGGAAGTGCGTGCCGATGCGCGGGTCGCTGCCGATGCCGCGGCGCACCTGCTCGATGTCGGCGCCCACCCGCTCGGCCAGCAGCGCCAGCTCGTTCATGAAGCTGATGCGGGTGGCCAGCATCGCGTTGGCCGCGTACTTCGTGAACTCCGCGCTGCGGATGTCCATCAGCTGCATGCGGTCGTGGTTGCGCATGAAGGGCTGGTACAGCGCGCGCATCAG
This sequence comes from Rubrivivax sp., assembly GCA_044374875.1. Classification (GTDB taxonomy): domain Bacteria; phylum Pseudomonadota; class Gammaproteobacteria; order Burkholderiales; family Burkholderiaceae_C; genus Rubrivivax. Next base: position 14,064 of record JBILNT010000059.1, on the reverse strand, counting down.
CAGGATGGCGCGCTCGTCGTCGGCGCCCACGATGATGCGGTCGGGCTTCATGCAGTCCTCGACCGCCGCGCCCTCCTTCAGGAATTCGGGGTTGGAGACCACCGCGAACTCCAGGTCGGCCATGCCGCGCTTGGCCAGCTCGGCCGCGATCGCCGCGCGCACCTGGTCGGCCGTGCCCACCGGCACCGTGCTCTTGTCGACCACCACCTTGTAGTCGGTCATGTGGCGGCCGATGCTCGCCGCCGCGGCCAGCACGTACCGCATGTCGGCCGAGCCATCCTCGTCGGGGGGCGTGCCCACGCCGATGAACTGCAGCGTGCCGTGCCCCACGGCATGAACGATGTCGGTGGTGAACTGCAGCCGCCCGGCCGCGGCGTTGCGGTGGACGATCGCCTTCAACCCCGGCTCGAAGATCGGGATGTCGCCCTCGTGGAGCATGCGGATCTTGCGCTCGTCCACGTCGAGGCAGACGACGTGATTGCCCATCTCTGCCAGGCAGGCGCCGGTGACCAGGCCGACGTAGCCGGTGCCGATGACGGTGACTTTCATGGTGCGATCAACCTTGCTGTTGGATCAACGAACGACAGGAAGGGGCAGGCGCCGCGATGTGCCGCGAGCCACGGGGTCGACACGCGCCAGCCATCGGCACGGACGCGCGTGGTGCACGGCACCAGACCATGGCCCCCGGGGGAGAGTCTAGGCCGCAGGCGTGACAGGTCCGGCGCACGGGGGAGCGGCAGGCGTGAACAAGTGCGGTGGTCACGGCGTGGACGTGGCCCCGATCACCTCGACCCGGGCAGCGTGCTCTCCGGGCCGGAACCAGTAGCGCACGGTGCGCTTGGGGCCGCTCACCTCGGCGCCCAGGCGCCCGGCATCTTCCACGAGCCGCACCCGGTGCGGCGCAGGGTCTTCCAGCCGGCGGGGCAGCAGCACGACGAGGAACTGGTCTTCGGCGGTGTCGGTCGCCGGCATCACCTCGAGCCGCCAGCGCCCTGGCTCGGTGCGGTGGGGTGCCGTGCGCTCGAGCGTCTCCAGGAGCTTTCCGCCCTCGTCGTAGTTCACCCCGTCGACGAGGAACTCGAAGCCGCGCCCACCCAACGGCAGCAACGTGCTGTCCTTGGGCAGCAGCACGTGCCCTTCCAACCGCCCGCCAGCGCGCGCCGGGCCCTCTCCACCTGGCGCCTGGGTCACGAACCGCCGCCCCTCGATGCGCAAGCCCAGCGGCGTGTGCAGGAGCCAGCGCTTGCGGAACCCGGGCCTCGTGGCAACCACGTCGTCCCACACCACCACCACGTCGTCCACGCTGTCGTAGGCGAACGTGCGCCACGCACGCTCCACACGCCGGGTGCGGTGGGAGAACGTCCCCCTGCCCGAGAGCTCGTTGGTGTAGGCAGCCGTCACGTCGGCCACCGCCAGCGTCACGCCGTCACGGCGCTCGAGCCGTTCGATGCGCCCGGTGTGATAGGTCTCGCGCTTGCTCTGCCATTCGGCCAGGTCCAGCGGCGCCGGCTCCACCCCCCAACCCGAGCCGATGCGCCGCTGCCCGCCGTCGTTCGCGATGAGCCGGGGTCTCCTGCGCTCGCGGGCGGGCATGGGCAGGGTGTCCTGCGGATCGGTCACGGTCACCACGTTGTGCGCCACGCTCTGGTAGCTGTAGTTCATGTGATGGTCGGAACCGTAGGCCGTGCCGTAGCCGGCGCCGCTGTCCAGCGCCAGCGCCGCTCCCTTGTAGACCGTGAAACTGCCCTGGTCGAGATGCAGGTGCGACCAGTAGTTGTCACCGGCCTTGAAGGTCACGTAGGTGGCGTCGGGCCCCCAGTCGCTGCGGGCCGTCACCCAGCCGATGCCGTCGAAGTGCGCCGCAGTGGGCAACGTGGATGCAACGCCCGGTTGTTCCAGGTCGCGCCGCGGCAGCGGGCCCCAAGGCCAGGCCGTGGGCGCCACGTCGCGCGGCGGCCTGAGCATGTAGGCCGCCGCATGGCCGTACTCGAGGGCCAGCGGCACGCGCGCCGGCACCTGCTTGTCGAAGAAGGAGCCGTCGCCGATGCGCACATGGGTGCCGTCGGGCCTCGTGCGGTGCACCAGGAAGTCGAGGAAGCCACGGATGCCGGGCTCGGTGGCGAAGAGGTCCTCGCCCGTGGCCGTTCGCCAGATCGCGGGCACGACCCATATCGCGTCGCCCAGACCGATGCCCACGTACTCACCGCCCTCGTGCCAGCCGCCGTGGCGACCCATCACCTGTCGCCACACCGGCAACACGCGGTTCTTCCACAGGTCATGGGTGAAGCGCATCACCGGCTCGCCGCGCGGGTCGTCGCGGTACAGCGCCACCGCACAGGCCACCAGGGCCTGGAACGGCGCGTTGTAAAGGTACACGTTGTACGGCGAGAGCCGCTCCTGGCGGATGACGTTCACCAGGTACTCGCAGCCCTCGGCCAGCTTGCCGCGCAGCTGCTCGCGCTGCACGGGGGTCCACCGGTCATGCAGCCAGTCGTAGGCCACCGCCAGCGGGCGCACCTCGTCGTGCCCGCGCCACTGAACACGGAGCTGCATCAGCTGCGCGTGCCGGCGCGCAAGGTCCTGCGAGCCCGGTTCGAAGACCTCCATGACGGCCGATGCGTAGAGGTTGTCGGACCTGGCGTGCTCGTCAGCCGCCAGCCGGCGCATCTGCCCCAGCCAGGCCTGGCCCTCGGCGCGCACGCGCGCCATCTCCGCGGGCGTCGGGAACGGCAGGCGCGGGTGGGCCTGGCGAAAGCCTGGCAGATCAACCGGCGGCAGCACTTCGCCGGGCGGCAGTCGAGGCAGCCGCGACTCGTCGGCGGCTTGCTCCGCATGCGGCGCAGCCAGCAGCACTCCGGCCGCCACCACGCCGGCCGCCGTGGCCAGTGCCGCCCACGCCGGGGCAGCGGTGCGGCGCCTGCGCCGCGAAGGCGGGCTCGACGCCGGCGCAGGCGGCGGCCTCAGGCGCCACAGCAGCGCGTGCACCGCCACCCCCGCGGCCAGGGCGATCAGCACGTTGGTCGGGTCAGGCTTCTCGCCCGGCACGAACAGCTTGAAGACCTCGACCAGCAGCGCCAGCAGCGCCGCGGCAAGCCCCGCGCCCCACCCGGCATGCCCGGCGGGGCGCCACAGCCACACCACCAGCCCCACCGGTGCGTAGGCGCCTGCGTTGCCCAGCAGGCTGCGCACGGCGGCCGTCTCGGTGGTGAAGTAGTGGTAGTAGAAGGGCAGGAAGCGCGTGGCCGCCAGCTTCCCGGAGGCGACCGAAGCGGGCTCGAGCGGGCCGCGCCAGCCGTTCATCCACAGCAGCAGCCCCAGGTACAGCAGCGCAGCCGCCGCCAACGGCAGCGCACGCGGCCGCAGGCGGGGCAGCCCGCCCGCCTCCGCGAGCGCCCGCATCAGCCAAAGCCCCCACGCCGCGCCCGCGGCCCGCGTCAACACCGACACCCCCTGCGTGGTGCCCGAGGCCAGCAGCACCTGCCCGGCCTCGACGCCCAGCCCCAACGCCGCGCCGGCCAGCGCCGCCCCGGCGAGGCCGCACCGCGGCCACCGCATCGCAAGCCACGCGCCCAGCGGCACCACCAGCAGCACCTCGACCCCCAGGCGCGCTGCGCATTCCACCGGGTCGCCGCAGCTCGGCGCCACGCCCCATGTCACGCGCGCAGGGCCGAGCAGCTTGGCCGTGAGTTCACCCTGGGACACCAGCAGGTCATAGGGGAAGAACGCCAGCGCCACATAGGCCGGCGCGTACAGCCACAGCAGCGCGGGCAATGCCTGCCTGCCGCCGGCGCGTGCACTTGCCGCCAGCCGCAGCAGCCGCGGCCCGGCCGCCAGCCACAGCAAGGCCCCCAGGGCGGCACCGATCGCCTCGGCGATCAGGTCGTTGCGCGACACCGTGCGCGGCGGGAACTGCAACTGCATGAACTCCACCGCAAACGCCAGCCCCGCGCACAGCGCCCCCATCGACACGGCCGCCGGCCACGCCAGCCAGCGCTCCCGCAGCGCCGCCGCCAGCGCCCCGGTGCCCAGGAAGGCCAGCGGGATGTAAAGCAGGATGTTGGCCACCCAGTCGGCCCGCGACGCCACACCGAGCTCGAGGTAGGGAATGCGCTGGAAGCGGACCAGCGCCTCTTCCCAGGCCACGGGCCGGTGGTCGAACGGCATCAGCGAGCCGTACACCACGAAGGCCGCGTAGAGCAGCGCGGCCCACGCCAGCCGCCCGGCCGGAAGGGCAGCGAAGGCAGGCGGGACGGCAGGCGACCGGGGAACGGCTGTCACGGCAACGAAGAGGATTCCGGGTCAGCACGGGGCGGCACCGGGGCGGGCACGGCCGCGAGCATAGACCGCCGTGCCCGGTGCCCCACCCCTCGAGCCGGGGGTCGCATCCCACGCGACGTGAACTGGGCCACGGACGGTCGACCCCTCTGCGCCAGCCGCCGATTCGAGGGATGGCCGCGGCCCGGCACGCGTGGAAAGATCCTTGCCCGTCCATGCTGCAGCGCACAGCCTCACCCTCCCCCGTCACCCCCGTCGCGGCCCCCCTGACGCTGGGCTCACCCCGCTTTGCCGACGTCCGGCTGGCGGAGCTGGCCCGCCGCAGCGGCGCTGCCGCGGCCTGGGCCGCAGCGCTCCGGGCCGGCCCCGCCCAGGCCGCCACCGGCGTCACCGGCGACTTCGCCGTCGGCCTGAGCGACACCACCGGCCGCACCTTCCTGGCCGTCGACCGCTTCGCCATCCGCACGCTGTGCTGGCGCGTCATCGACGGCAAGCTGCACTTCGCCGAGCGCGCCGACGAGCTGGCGGCGCTGCCGCCTCGGGCAGAGCTCGACCCCCAGGCCGTCTTCGACTACCTGTACTTCCACGTCGTCCCGTCGCCGCGCACCATCTTCAAGGGCGTGCACCGCCTGCCGCCGGCGCACTACGCGCTCTTCGAGGGCGGGCGCCTGCGCGTGGCGGCCTACTGGGTGCCGCACTTCACGGAACCGGAGCGCCCGCGCTTCGACACGCTGGCCACCGAGTTCCGCACCCTGGTGCGCGACGCCGTGGCCGCGCAGCTGGACGGCACCAGGCCCGGCTGCTTCCTCAGCGGCGGCACCGACAGCTCCACGGTCGCGGGCATGATCGGCGAGGCCACGGGCCGCAAGGCCGCCACCTACTCCATCGGCTTCGAGGCCGAGGGCTACGACGAGATGCAGTTCGCGCGCATCGCCGCGAAGCGCTTCGGCACCGAGCACCACGAGTACTACGTGACGCCCGACGACCTGGTGCGCAGCATCCCGGCGGTGGCGGCGCACTACGACCAGCCCTTCGGCAACAGCTCGGTGCTGCCCGCCTACCACTGCGCGAAGATGGCCCGCGAAGACGGCGTCACGCACCTGCTGGCTGGCGACGGCGGCGACGAGCTCTTCGGCGGCAACGCCCGCTATGCCAAGCAGCGCGTCTTCGGCTGGTACGACCACGTGCCCGGCCCGCTGCGCAACGCGCTGCTCGAGCCCGTGCTGATGCGCACGCCGGTCGGCGGCCTGCCGCTGGCCCGCAAGGGCCGCAGCTACGTGGCGCAGGCCCGCGTGCCGCAGCCCGACCGCATGCAGATGTACAACCTGCTGCTGCGCCTGGGCGTGGAGAACGTCTTCACCCCCGACTTCCTGGCGCAGGTGGACACCACCGACCCGCTGCGCCAGCAGCGCGAGGTGTGGAACCACGTGCAGCAGGCCGGCACGCTCAACCGCATGCTGGCCTACGACTGGCGCTACACCCTGGCCGAGGCCGACCTGCCCAAGGTGTGCGGAAGCACGAGCCTGGCCGGCGTGAGCGTGGGCTTCCCGTTCCTGGACCCGGCGCTGGTGGACCTCTCGCTGCGCCTGCCCGCCGAATACAAGCTCAAGGGCCTGAAGCTGCGCTGGTTCTTCAAGGAGGCGCTGCGCGGCTTCCTGCCCGACGAGATCCTGACCAAGAAGAAGCAGGGCTTCGGCCTGCCGTTCGGGGTGTGGGCCACCCGGCACCAGGGGCTGAAGGCGTTCGCGACGGATTCGCTGCACGGCCTGGCCGAGCGCGGCATCGTCAACCGCGACTTCACGCGCCAGCTGGTGGACCAGCGGCTGCCCGAGCACCCGGGGTACTACGGCGAGATGGTGTGGGTGCTGATGATGCTCGAGCAATGGCTGCGTCGAAGCCGGCCCTAGCCGCATGCCATGACGGCCGACCCTCGGCGGCCCGCCTGCGCCACCATGCAACCGCTCGCCCGGACGCCGGGCTACCAGCCCCACGTCGACGGCCTGCGTGCCGTCGCGGTGGTGGCGGTGATGATTCATCACCTCGACCCCGGGCTGCTGCCGGGCGGGTTCGTCGGCGTCGATGTGTTCTTCGTGATCTCCGGCTACGTCGTCACGGCGTCGCTGGCTGGGCACGGGCACGAGAAGCTCGCCACGTTCCTGGGCGGCTTCTATGCGCGGCGCATGGCCCGGCTGGTTCCAGCCCTGGTGCTGATGCTGGTGGTCACGACGGCGCTGCACGTGCTGTTCGTGCCGCAGACGTGGTTCAACCGCGCGGCCGAGACCGTGGGCCAGATGGCATTCTGGGGGCTCGGCAACTGGACGCTGGACCGCCACGTCGTCAACTACTTCGAGCCGCGGGCAGAGTGGAACCCATTCACCCACACCTGGTCGCTGGGCGTGGAGGAGCAGTTCTACCTGGTCGCGCCGCTGCTGCTGTTTCACGCCCTGGCGGCGGCGCACGCCCGCAAGAGGCGGCTGGCGGCGCTGGCGGTCCTCGGGGCACTGACGCTGGCTTCGTTCGTGGCGTGCAACGTCCTGGGCTTCACGCAGGGCGGGCGTGTCGTGTTCTACCCGCTGGCATTCCGGTTCTGGGAACTGGCCTGCGGCGCACTGCTGTTCCTGGCCGGCCCGTGGCTGGCGAGCCGGGGCCTGGCGCGGGCACGCTGGTACGGCTGGGCGGGCTGGGCCGGCGCCGGCCTGGTCGGCGCGGCACTGCTGCTGCCAGCGCCCTCGGCCTTCCCCTGGGTGAGGGCAGCAATCGCCGTGGCCGGCGCTCTCCTGCTGATCGGCCTGCCAGGCATCGCCCGCTGCGACCCGCTGCAGCGCCTGCTCGAGAGCAGGGCCGCACTGTGGATCGGAGTTCGTTCCTACTCGCTCTACCTCTGGCACTGGCCGGTGTACGTTCTGGCGCGCTGGACGGTCGGCCTGACGGCGTGGCCCTTCAATGCGCTGGCCGTCGGGCTCGGCGTGGCACTGGCGGCCGGGTGCTACCGGTGGGTGGAGAACCCCATCCGGCACAGCGCTCTGGTGCAGGCCTGGCCTGCCGCCGTGCGCATCGGCGCGTTTGCCGCCTTGCTGGCCGCTGGCTGGCTTTGCGGCAGCGCGCTGCATTCGCTGCAGCCGGTGTTGGGGCTGGGCAAGCCCACCCGCGAGGCCGCGGACTGGTACGCACAGCATCAGCTGCTGAAGACCGCGCTGGCGGATCGGCGAACCTGCGAGCCGCACACGCAGCGCACGCCGCTCGGCAGTGTGGCCGAAGGGGTCACCAGCTTCGTGCCGCAGGGTTGCGCATCACCCGCGCCGCAGGCGCTGTTCGTCATCGGGGACTCGCACGCGACGGCGTACATGCCCATGCTGGAGCAGATCAGCGCAGAGCAGCAGCGAGCGGTGCACGTGATGCAAGCCCCCGGGTGCGCTTACCTGAACCTGCTGGAGCCGCTGAGCCCGGCGATGGACAAGCGCTGCCACGACCTGGCCCTGGCCGCCCGGCGGCACGTGCTGGCGTTGGCCCGGCCCGGCGACATCGTCTTCCTGCCATCGCTTCGCGTGCCACGCCTGATTCACCTGGGCGGCGAGACGCGGTCCGGTGCCCTGCCGCAGCTCGCGGGCGACGTGTATGCGCGCACTCCGGCCGAGCGGCGCCTGGCCGACCTTGCGGTGGCGCAGGCCCCACGGTGGTTCGAGCCCTTCGTGGCGGCCGGGCTTCGGGTCGTCTTCGAGCTGCCGAAGCCGGTCTTCAGCGCACATCCATTCCAGTGCGTCGATGTCTTCACCCGTTCCAACCCGGTCTGTGCCGCGGGGCTGAGCGAACCTCGCGAGGCCCAGGATCGACTTCGCGCACCGGCCGTCGACGCGATTCGCCATTGGTCAGCGTCGTACCCGGGCGTCAGTGCGTGGGACCCGCTGCCCTGGCTGTGCGACCCAGGCACCTGTTCGGCACTGCGGGGCGGCAGGCCGCTCTTCTTCGACGGCGATCACCTCAGCCCGTACGGCAATCTGGTGATCCTGCAGGGGTTTCGCAGCGTCGTGGCTTCAACCGGTGCGGCCGCGCCATGAACAGTTCCCAGGCCGTCTGCAGCCCGCTCGTCGAGTTCGTCGGCCGCGCATCGCCGCGTCCCGGTGGCGACCGGCCAGTGCAAGAGCGTGACGTTGCACACGGCACTCGCGGTGCAGGGCAGTCGGGGCATCGCGTGCGGCTGCTAGCATTTCCTTCGGCAGGCCACGGGCCTGTCGAGGCAGGCTGCCACCTGGCTGCCGGCTGCGCATCCGGCACGGTCCGACGCCACGGCATACCGGCATCGGGCTTCGGTCGACGCGCGGCCGCAGGCGCCACGTGCCGCCAGCACACTATTCGCGTGGAGGGCTGAGGGGCATGTGGCTCGTTCGTGAGCGCCGGCGGGGTGTCGCGTCGTGGGTGTTGTTGGTGCTTGCCGCATGCCTCGGCCCCGCCCCGCAGGCCCGGGCGCAGCTGCAACCCAACGAGTGGAACCCCACCATCGCCGAGGTGCGCCAGCTGCCGCCGCACTGCCAGGGCGTCTTCCGCAAGGAACTCGACACGGGACCGAATGCGCTCGCGCTGTGCGGGGGCTGGTTCAACCACTACTGTCCCGCGCTGGTGGCGCTGCATCGCGCCGAGCAGGTGACGCGCCCGATGACGGAGCGCCGGTTCTTTGCGCAGAACGCGGCGCAGCACCTCGCCTACACGCGCAAGCACCTCGCCCCGACCTGCCCGCTGACCGAGGACTTGCGCCTCGCGGAAATGCGCGCACGGCTCCTCGGCATGACGCTGAAGTAGCGCGCGGGTCGCCCTCCTGCCTGACCACGAACCGCCCAAGATGCACCCGGACGCACCCCGTCTCTTCGCCTACCGTGAGCTGATGCTCACCCTGGCCTGGAAGAACATCGCCGTCCGCTACAAGCAGGCCTACCTGGGCATTGCCTGGGCAGTGATCAAGCCGCTGACCCTGATGCTGATCTTCACCCTGGTGAAGAGCTTCGTGGGCATCGACAGCGGCAGCGTGCCCTACCCCATCCTCACCTTCGCGGCGCTGATGCCGTGGATCTTCTTCCAGGAGTCGGCCTCGGAAGGCGTGCACAGCGTGGTGGGCAACACCGCGCTCATCAAGAAGATCTACTTCCCGCGCGAGATCTTCCCCATCACGGCCGTCACCACCAAGCTGGTGGAGCTGGGCATCAACTTCGTGATCCTGGCCGGACTGATGGTGTGGTTCGACATGATGCCCACGGCCCACGTGCTGTGGGTGCCGGTGATCATCTTCTACACCGTGCTGGCGGCGTTGACCATCGGCCTCTTCGGCGCCGCGGTGAACGTGTACTTCCGCGACGTGGGCCAGGGGCTGCCGGTGCTGCTGAGCCTGCTGATGTATGCATCACCCGTGATCTACCCGCTGCAGCTGGTGCGCGACAAGCTGCTGGTGCAGCAGGCCGCCGGCGAGTGGTCGAACCTGCTGTACGTGGCGTACACGCTCAATCCCCTGGCCGGGATCATCGAGAGCTTCCAGAACGTGGTGCTGCGCGGCATCGCGCCCGACTGGCAGGCCATGTTGCCCGGCGCCGTGGTGGTGGCCGTGCTGCTGCCGCTGTCGTACCTGTACTTCAAGCGGGCGGAGAACTACTTCGCCGATGTGATCTGAGCCGCCCGCCGTCACCCGCACCCGCCCACCGCGCCATGCCCGTCATCGAAGTCAGCCACCTCACGAAGGAATACCGCCTGGGCGCACTGCAGGGTCTGAAGCAGACCGCCATGAACGCCGGCGCACGCCTGCTGGGCCGCGCCGTGCCCGAGCCGCCGCTCTTCAAGGCCCTGGACGACGTGAGCTTCACCATCGAGCAAGGCGAGGTGGTGGGCATCATCGGTCACAACGGCGCCGGCAAGAGCACGCTGCTGAAGATGCTCGCGCGCATCAGCACCCCCACCCGCGGTCGCGTGAGGGTGAACGGGCGCATCGCCCCGCTCATCGAGGTGGGGGCCGGCTTCGTGCCCGACTTCACCGGGCGCGAGAACGTCTACCTCAACGGCGCCATCCTCGGCATGAGCAAGGCCGAGATCGACCGCAAGTTCGACGAGATCGTCGACTTCGCAGAGATGGCGGACTTCATCGACACGCCGGTCAAGCGCTACAGCTCCGGGATGCAGGTGAAGCTGGCGTTTGCGGTGGCCACGAGCATCGAGTCCGAGATCCTCATCGTCGACGAGGTGCTGGCGGTCGGCGATCTGGCATTCCAGCGCAAGAGCTTCGGCCGAATGATCGACCTCATCCGTGATGGCGGAAGGACCGTGCTCATCGTGAGTCACAACATCCGTCAGATCGAGCGCATCTGCACACGGGCGCTGCTGCTCGACCACGGGCGGCTCCTGCAGGACGGCGCCGTGGCAGAGGTATGCGACCGGTTCTTTGCCGGCAGCAACACGAAGATCGCACTCGACGCAAGGAAGGCAGGCAAGGCAAGGGTACGCGCCTCCGGGGAAGCGGAGCTGCTCTCGATCTCGGTCGTGGACGCCCAGGGAAACGACACGCGCGAGATCTGCACCGGCGAGCCACTGCGCGTACGGGTCGAGTTCAAGCTCAACGGCGCACTCCTGGCGCCCGAGTTGATCGTGGGGACGCATACGACCGACTTCTTCTACCTGACCGCCGCCACGACCGCATCCATGCGCGACCGGCCCGATTTCGGGCCCGGGACTCACGAGGTCACCTGCACGTTTCGCGACTTCCCGCTCGCCGCCGGGGCCTATTGCCTGCGGTTTGCCATCTACGACCGCGATCGCAGGGCGGTCTACATCGGGGACAACCTTGCAACGTTCGAAGTGACGAGCCGCGCGGCCGAAGCGCGGGAGGAAGGTCTCAGGATGCTCGAGATTCCAGCGCAATGGACCCTGTCGCCGTGCACGCCCGAGCCGCGCAGGAGCACTCGGCCGTGCGCAGCCGACGTGCCGGCGCTGGACCTGGACTGACCTTCCGCCAAGGAGCAACGGGTAGCCATGAAGGTCATGCAGGCAAGCCGCCGCCCCCCCTACCCCTTCTTCCTGGGTGGAGCGGCCCGCTGCGCGCATCGTCTGCTCTTGTCGCTGGCGCAGGACCATCGCGTCACCTGCGCTGCGGTGGGCTCGACCGACTACGACGCGATGCCCTGGTTCCTGCCCGCCAAAGCGGATCTGCCCGCGCTGGGCGTGCGCGGCGTGGCGGGCGCCATCGCGCCAGGCACCCGACCGGACGCCGGCACGGTGCTGGACTGCGGCTACCCGGCGGAGGTACTGGCCGACTTCACGCGGTCGCTTGCGGGGCGGCTGCGCGAGTCCCGGCCCGACGTGGTGTGGGCGCAGCTCGAGGGTGCGCGGGAAATCCTGTCCGCCGCCGCGCAAGAGGGCATCACCGGCTTGCTCTATGTTCACGACGCCGAACACGATCCCCGCGAACTGCGCGCCACGGCCGACCTGGGCTGCCACGTGGTGTGCAGCAGCGGCTTCCTGGCGCGCAAGGTCGAGGCCATCATCGGCCGCCCCGCGCACGTGGTCTACCCGGCCTCCGACTGGTACTTCGGCACCGCAGGCGATCCCGCCGGATTCATCACGATGGTGAATCCGTTCGGCGTGAAAGGCATCGACACGCTGCTGGAGATCGCACGGCGGATGCCCTTGCAGCGCTTCCTGCTGCAGGAGTCCTGGAAGCTGAACGGCGACGCGCTGGCATCCCTGCAGCAAAGGCTGCGGGGCCTGCCCAACGTGACCTTCCAGCACCGCGTGGCCGACATGCGCGACGTGTATCGCGCCACCCGGCTGCTGCTGGTGCCCTCGGTGTGGGAGGAAGGCTTCGGCATGGTGGCCGTGGAGGCGCAGTCCTGCGGCATCCCGGTGATCGCCAGCGCCCGCGGCGGCCTGGGGGAGTCGGTCGGCCAGGGCGGCCTGCTGATCCACGACCACCGCAACGTCGACGCCTGGGTCAGCGCCATCGGCCGGGTGCTCGACGACCCGGCGGTGTACCGGCATTGGAGCGCCAGAGCGCGGGTGCATGCCCGGTCCAAGGCCTTCGATCCGCGTCACGTCGCGGCCAGGTTCCTCCAGATCTGCAGGGCCCCGGCGCCACGGCCCAGCCGCCTTGCCCGTGGCTGGCGCGACCTGCGGCGCAGCGTGATGAGCCTGCCCGGCATGGCCCGCGTGATGCCCGGAGCCCCCAGATGAACACATGCCGTGCCGCTTCGGGCAGCGTGGGCGCGCTGGTCGCCCGCGTGACGATCGTCCTGGCGTCGGTCCTGCTGGCAACGGGCTGCGCGCGCGAAGCCGACGTCACGCTGTTCGCGGAAGCCTCCCGGGAATCCGGCCTCGCCGCCTACACCGGCATGACCCACGGCGCCGCCTGGGGCGACGTGGACGGCGACGGCAAGCCCGACCTCTACGTCACCAACCACCTGAAGGCCCCGCTGCTGTTCCGCAACCTGGGCGACGGGCGCTTCGAGGACGTGACGTCTCGCTGGTTCGACCCCGCGCAGACCGCCGGCGACAAGCACGGCGCCGTGTGGGCCGACTTCGACAACGACGGCCGGCTCGACCTGGTGCAGCTGACCGGCGCCGTGCGCGGCGTGGGCGCCGAACCCAAGCGCCTGTTCCACCACAGAGGCGACAGGTTGCTCGACGCCGCCGGGCCGCTGGGCGTGCTGAACCCCGAGGGCCGCACCCGCATGCCCCTGTGGCTGGACCTGAACGGCGACGGCAGGCTCGACCTGTTCCAGGGGGCCGAGGCCCGCTTGGACGACAAGCGCCCGCCCTTCGCCTTCATGCAGGCCGAAGGCCGCTTCGACGCCGACGACCTGGCGCTGATGCTGGGCAGCCGAGGCGCGCCCTTCTGCGTGCTGACCGAGCTGACCGGCGACCAGCGGCCCGACCTGGTGTGCCGCCTGCTGGGCAAGGAAGGCACGGTGCAGGTGTTCGACCTGGCGAAGCTGCCGGCCCGCACGCCGCAGCTGCTGCCCACCACGGCTTTCGAGGACCTGGCCGCGGCCGACTTCGACAACGACGGCGCCATCGACGTCTTCATGGCCCGCAGGAACCCGCCCGGTGCGGTGGCGCTCGGTCGCCCCTCTCCGCGCGAGCTGGTGCTGAGCACCGAGGCCGATGCGAAGCTCGCCGGGCAGCCTGTGGGCGTGGACTTCCAGGCCGCCGGGCCGCTGCAGGTGCAGGTGGCCTCGGCGCTCCCGGCAGACGCCATCACGCCGCAGCGCGTGTGGCTGGGGGCCGCCGCGACGCACCCAGGCTCGCTCACCTTCAGCATCACCGCGAATGCCGGCGCAGCGAAGCTGCCCGCCACCGTCAGCGAGCCCGGCGTCTACATCGGTTCGGCCGACGGCAAGACCTGGCAGGTGCGCGTGGTGGCCGCGCCGGGCAGCAAGCCGCCGCGCCTGGAAGCGCAGGTACGCATCACGGCTGCGACCGACATCGCGCAGGTGAAGCCGGTCGGCCCTTCGCAGGCGGAGGAAGCGCCTGCGCGCCTGTTCATGAACCGGGGCGGCCAGATGGTGGAGGAAGGCGAGAAGCGCGGCGTGAACCGCCGGCTGGTCGCGGGCATGAACGTGGTGGCCGCCGACTTCGACAACGACATGGACGTCGACCTCTTCTTGCTGGCCTCGGGCGACGCCGGCCAACAAGAGAACCTGCTGCTGCTGAACGACGGCAAGGGTCACTTCACGCCGGTGAAGGCGGCCGGCGGCGCTGCCGGCACGCCACGCGGCGTGGGCGACTCGGTCACCACGGCGGACGTGGACGGCGACGGCCGAC